>JAZLCE010000043.1:0-9497 GCA_045614025.1 Alphaproteobacteria bacterium | reverse complement strand
AAGGAACATTGACTGCGCAAGACTTAACCATTAAGGGTGATTTAAAAGGCACAGGTTTAGCAACAATGAGAGGTAACCTTATCGCAGAAGAAACCTTTAAATCAGAGAATAAGATTATCTCAGATGGTATGGAAATCTCATCTAATGTTCAAAAAATGGAGCTTTCAGACCTTGAGATTAAAGAGGGCACAACGCTTGATATCGGGACAAGAGAAGTGACCGCAAAAGACGTCAAAGTTGGCGATAAAGCAACGCTTCAAGTGACCTTAAATGGGCTTAATGAGTTTGGAACAATGGGGGCTAGTCAGATTGAAGCAGGCGAAGAGGCAGGAGTTCATCTTGTCTTGGGCGAGAAGTTTAAAGGCGGCGTGTTTAATGTGTTTAAAGGCACAGAGGGAGCTGGTGATTTAGAAGTTAAACACAATAATCTTTATCATGTGATCGAAGTTGAAGAAGGCAAATATTCTTTCATGAGCAAAAAAACGGAAGAATTGCAAGAATCCTTAGGGGCAACAAAAGAAGAAGTAACTGTTGCTGAAGCCATGACGCAAGGAACAGCGGGCCATGAAACGTTTGCAAGAATGCAAAGCGAAATGTTAGTTGCCTTGCAATCTCTTGATACGCAAACAGTTGAAAAAGCCAAAAAAGCTCTCTCGGCTATTGGAACTTCAGAACAGTCAAGCGCTCAAGCGGTTTCAAGTAATCATGTTGGAGCTGTTGGTAACGTTGTTGGGGGAGAGATGAAAGGTTCTGCAATAGGGCGCGCTGGCGGTGAAGAAGAAGCTAGGGCCAAAGTTTATATTAAAGGGCTTTATGATAAAACAAAGTCCACAATGGGTGATGGATTTAAGGCCAGAAGCACTGGTGCTGTTTTGGGCATTCAATCTGAAGTGACAGAAAGCTTAACCCTTGGCGTTGGATATGCCACAAGCCAAACAACTGCAAAAGAAGATTTGCGCCGCACAGAAGTGGACACAAACACCGGCTTTATCTCAGCGCACTATCAACCAAACGCTTGGTGGATGAGTGGTTTGGCAACTTATTCCAGAGGTCAATATGATGAACAAAAGCAAGTGCTTTCAAGCGTAGGTACAGCCAACTATGATGTGGATTCTTGGGGCGTTCAAGTGATGACAGGGTATGATATCAAGCTTGAAAATACTGTAATTACGCCAGAAGTTGGCTTGAGATATCTTGCTGTAAAACAAGAAGGATATACTGATACACTTGGAACAACGGTTGAAGCCACCTCAAGCGATTATTTAACGGCGATTGTTGGTGTGAAAGGTGCATGGGATTTAGGCGCTATTCGCCCAACAGTTGGTGTTAATATTGGATATGATGTAATCTCAGATGATGTTGCCACATTGAACACTCTTGCCAATGGCGCGAGTTACACAGTGAACGCTGAAGCCTTAGATCGTTTAAGTGTTGGTGTTACAACCGGAATTGAAGCCAAACTTGGTGATCGCACAACATTGAAGCTTGAATATAATGGATCGTTCAGAAAGGAATATAAGGATCATTCTGGTATGCTTAAGCTTGAAATGCGGTTCTAAACAGCATCTAGGGGCGTTTCCCAACACTCATGTACCCGTTCTTTTTGTACACTACGTGTTGTGAAGCGCCTCCTATCTATCTGTTTATCTTCCACATTTATCTCATTTATCTTTTTGAATCGAACAACTTTTTCATTTTTTTTCGCCACTATCTTATTATTTATTTTTATGAAATTTGGAAATAAAGTTTTAAGTGAAAAGAGATAAAAAAAAGCGACCATTTGGCCGCTTTTTTTTAATATCGTTTAAGAGGTTCTCTTCTAATTCTTCGTCTTCTAGTGCTCACTTGATTAGAGTAGGGGTCTTTTTTTCTTTCTTGAGTTACAACTTCTGAATTTTTTAATTTCTTTTTAAAACTGGGTTTAAAAAGCTTTAATAAAAACAATCTTGTTAAGAAAAATGAACACATGATGATTAAAAAATGTCCCATATTTTGTTTTGAACAAGCAAGAGCAATGAAAATAAGTAAGAAAATTCTTAAAACAGATGAAAGAAATAAAACAATACCTTTTTTTCTTGTTTTAGAAAGAAGGATAACCGTTTGCCAAAGCAAAAATAAATGTAAAAGTGCCAAACAAAAACCAATAATCATATATTGGCGAAAGTCACTTAAAGTGAGCGAATTTAATATCTCATTCATAATTATCTCCTATTATTTTTAATCTTCAAGTATATCTCGAACTGTTTCGATTAACTTTATAATTTCAAATGGTTTTTGCAAAAATTTTGTGTTAGAAAATTCTATGGTGGATTGGTGATTAAACAAGTCTTCTGAATAACCGCTCATTAAAATGGTTTTTAATTTTGGATAGGCTTCTTTTGCTTTTTGTATCAATGTGGTTCCATTCATATTTGGCATCACCATATCGCTAATTAACAGATCAAAATCATTTTTCTGTGCTAAAATTTTTAAAGCAGAAGCGCCACTTTCACAGTCAGTTACAATAAACCCTTTGGAAACCAGAGCCCTTTTTGTAACAAAACGAACGGCATCTTCATCATCAACAAGTAAAATCTGCGTTTCTTTTTTCGGCGTAAAGATTGGGCGAATATTTTTTTCTTTTATTGTTTTTTCAATGTTATCTTCATATCTTGGCAAATAAATAGTGAAAGTGGTTCCAATATTTTTTTGACTATTAACAGAAATATATCCTCCCGCTGAATGCACAATGCCATAAACGGTTGAAAGACCAAGACCAGTTCCTGAAACAGTTGAATTATTCTTTGTTGTGAAAAAGGGTTCAAAAATATGAGAAAGATGCTCTTCTTCAATACCACTTCCTTCGTCAGAAACAGTGATTTTAATATAATCACCAGCTTGAACCATCTCATTTCCCAATGGTTTTGATTTTTTTAAGCTTTCCTTTGTAACAGAAATAAGTAAATTTCCGCCGTTTTTCATAGCGTCTTTTGCATTGACTGCTAAATTTAAGAAAATTTGTGTGAGTTGGTTCGGCTCCATTTTAACCGAACCTAGACCTCGTTGCATAGTTGTTTTAAGGGAAACAAAGGGAGAAATGCTTCGGTTTAAAAGCGTTAAAATATCAATAAAGACATCATGGAAATTAATGAGCTCAACTTTTGCGGGTTGTTTTTTAGAAAATGTAAGCAATTGGCCAACCAAACCAGCGGCTTTATTTGCATTTCCTTTGATTTGCATAATATCCATGAAAGTTGAATCTGTTGCTGGGAATTTTTCAAGTAAAATATCGCAAAAACCAATAATTGCAGTAAGCAAGTTATTGAAATCATGTGCAATACCCCCGGCAAGTTGCCCAATGGCTTGCATTTTTTGGCCATGAGCAAATTGTCTTTCCAAATTCTTTTGATCTGTTGCATCAACAAAATAAATTAAAAAATTATCTTTTTTTGCTGAAGAAAAGGTTATAAAAAGATTAAACGTTTTGCTTCCAAAATGTGAAGCTGTTGTAATATCAATTTTTTCACTTAGGGAAAGGCCTTGAAGCATCTTTTTTAGTTTTGAAACAAAAATTTCTTTAGATGTTTCAGATAATAAATCCAAAAGATGAGTTATTTCTTTATTTGAATGATATTGTTTAATAAAATTTTTAAAAGAATCATTTGTTTGCTTAATTTGATAAGTATCTGCTTGAATAACCGTTAGGGGCAGTGGGGCTTTATCAAAAAGATATTTGTTTTGATTTTTTAATGGATTGATTTCTTTAATAATTCCATAAAAAAACGTTTGGTTACATGTTTCAAATGGTTGTTGCAAAATATCAACTGGTAAAATGCCTTTTTGTGTTTTTAAATAAAGTGTTCCTTCCCAAAAACCTTCAAAATGAGGAGCTCCATCTAAAATAAAAGAAGAAAAATGTTTTCCAATAGTATCTTGAAGAGTTGTTTCTAAAAGAGTTAAAAACGCTTTGTTTGAATAGATTAAAATGCCATTTTTATCTGTTAAATAAATAGGGTCAGAAAAACAACTTAAAACATTAGACATGAAATCTAGTCTATGTGATAAGCTATAGTGTAGGGCATATTCGGATGAAATATCCTTTGAAATGAGTAATATCCCTGTTTTTAATTTTTTGATTTGAATTAAAAAACGGCCTTCAGCTGTTTGAATTTCCATTTGGAAAGGTGTTTTTTTGCTATAAGCATCAATCAGTTTTTTTATATCATGCGATGGATTAAGATTTGTTAAATAAAGGAAAGGATTTTCATCTGTTCCAAAAAAATTAGCGCCTTTTTTATTTGAAATTAAAGGGATATTAGAATATGAACGGATTTGACGGGCATCATCTTCCGCATTTAAAAGTTCTTCATAATATTTATGTTTGTTTTTAAACATAAGCTCAGTTTAACAAGACTTTTTTATTTTTTCTACAAAAAAATGATAAGAAAAGCAAAATACGTCATAAAACTTTCTTTTTTCTTTCTTGCAATTTATATTAAAATCAGGTAAAAGGGTTGTATTGTTAAAAAAATGAGGTGAAAATATGGAAAAAGAACAACAAGATGCAATTAAAGAATTAGCTCAATTACTCCATGAGAATAATTTATCAGAAATTGATTATGAAGCCAATGGCGTTCATATTCGCATTGTGGGACCTAAAGCCGCTTCAACGGAAATTTCTTGTGTGGCTCCAGTTCAAGTGCCTGCCGTTCGTGAAGTTTCGGTGCCAACTGTTCATGAAAATAAGCCAGTTGCCGTTTCTTCAAATGATATCTTATCTCCAATGGTTGGTATTGTTTATCTTTCAAAAGATCCACAATCTCCAGCATTTGTTAAACCAGGAGATAAAGTGTCGGTTGGCCAAACGCTTTGTCTTGTTGAGGCAATGAAGACATTTAATCCAATTAAATCAACAAAAGCTGGTGTTATTAAAGAAGTTTTGGTTGAAAATGGTTCTCCAGTTGAATTTAATCAACCGTTATTTAGTTTGGAATAAGAATGTTTGAAAAGGTTTTAATTGCAAATCGTGGCGAAATTGCGCTACGTATCCACAGAGCCTGTCGGGAAATGGGGATCAAAACGGTTGCTGTTCATTCAACAGCTGATGCGGATGCAATGCATGTGAAATTAGCTGATGAAGCTGTTTGTATTGGTCCTGCTTCAGCAAAAGACTCATATTTAAATAAAGCTGCGATTATTTCTGCGGCAATGATGACGGGTGCTGATGCTATTCATCCTGGATATGGATTTTTATCAGAAAATGCCGATTTTGCAGAGATGGTTGAAGCTCATGGGATGACTTTTATTGGTCCTAAACCAGAAATGATTCGATTAATGGGCGATAAGGTTACGGCAAAAAAAGCTGCCATTGAATCAGGATTGCCTGTTGTTCCAGGTTCTGATGGGGATGTTAAAACTGTTGAAGATGCCTTGTCATGGGGTGAAAAAATTGGCTATCCTGTAATTGTGAAAGCTGCAGCAGGTGGTGGCGGTAAAGGGATGAAAGTTGCCCATGATGCCAGCGAAATGGTTGAAGCTTTTACTTTGGCGAAGAATGAAGCCCGCAATTCTTTTGCAAATGATGTTGTTTATATTGAAAAATATCTTCAAACACCACGTCATATTGAAATTCAAATTATTGCGGATAATTATGGAAATGTTGTTCACTTGGGTGAACGTGATTGTTCTTTACAACGAAACCATCAAAAAGTTTTAGAAGAAACACCTTCTCCAGCATTGAATGCTAAGCAACGCAAGAAAATAGGGGATATTGCTGTATCTGCTATGAAAAAGTTGGGATATTCTAATGTTGGAACCATTGAATTTTTATATGAAAATGGCGAATTTTATTTCTTGGAAATGAATACGCGAGTTCAAGTTGAACATCCAATTAGTGAAATGGTTACAGGAGTTGATATTGTTAGAGATCAATTGCGTGTTTCAAGCGGTGCTGCATTAGGGTATACGCAAGATGATATTCAATTTTCTGGTCATGCTATTGAGTGTCGAATTAATGCTGAAGATTCAAAAACTTTTATTCCATGTCCAGGAACAATTGGTTTATGGCATACGCCTGGTGGTCTTTCAGTTCGCGTTGATTCTGGAATGTATACGGGATATAAAGTTCCTTCTTGTTATGATAGTATGGTTGCAAAACTTATTGTTCATGGACGCACCAGAAATGGAACATTAATGCGTTTAAGAAGAGCATTAGAAGAGTTTGTTATTGATGGTATTTCAACAACAATTCCATTGCACCAAGAAATTATTTCTCATCCAGAATTCATTGATGGCGAATATAATATTCATTGGTTAGAAGGGTTTATCAAATCATCAACTCAAAATGATGAGTAAATAACAAAAGCTTTTATTATTAAGAAAAATAAAAATAAAACCGATTGATTCCAATCGGTTTTATTTTATATTAGTTCATTTATCGATAAATAATTTTTCCAATTTTGTTGCAATAAGAACAAGAAGGGCTCCATTGATTTGTTTTTTGACCACAAGATAAACACATCCAACCATATTTATCATCTGTTTCTTGTCCTTTTGCTTCCCATTCTTTTGCTTCTTGTTCATGGTGCCAACCACGACGGGCAACGTCAGCCATCATTGAAGCCACATTTGGGGTGAGGGGATAGGATTGTAAATAACTTTCAAGTGTTTCTTTAGCCAATCTCCAGTTTTCTGTTTTAATAGCAATATCAGCCAATGCTAACATTGAAATTCTGAATTCTTTATTTTTGGAAATCAGTTTTTGGATGGCTTTAATTTGTTTTTCAACAGGTAATCCTTTAATGATTTCATAATAAGCTAAATAAACATCCCAAGATGGCTCTTTATTCCATGATGTTGTTAAAATTGTTTTAGCATAAGAAGGATTTTCTTTGGCATATGCAATGGCAAAAGCTGGATTTGTTCTGTTTAAGAGATAGGCATCTTTGAATTTGTTTTGCATATAAAGAAGGGAAGCTTTTTGATCTAAAAATTCTTGTTTTGAAACTTGTTTAGATTTAAAAAGTTTTTCAAGAGTAATCAATGCATTAGTCCAATCACATTGCAATGTTTGAATTTCATAAGTTTCTTGAATCACCCAAAAAACATTTGAATATTTTTCAATCATACGGGAAAGCAGTTTTTCGGCCTCTTTAATATTCCCTTTTGTTTTTTCTTCTAAATAAAGTCCACGAAGACCGGCTAGTTCGGTTTCTTTATGAAGGGCAAGATTTGAAAATGTTTCTTTAGAAGGTGTAAATAAGGCGTCTAATAAAAGATGACGGATATCTTTTTTAGGCAAAAGCCCTTTCTTTTGTTTTAAAATTTGTTGAATGGAATTGTTGTTTTGATCCAATAAGGTTTTTAAAACAAAGGTTAAATAATTTTCTTTTTTAATAAAGTGTTTTGTGTGTCGTCTTTTGTTAAAGCCAAATAACCAACTAAATGGCTTTTTGATCAGATAAATCAAATAAATACCAATTAAAATAAGAAGAATAAGTAAAACAGTTGAAAGCGTAACCTCATAACCAAATCCTTGAAGGGTCACAGTCCAGTTTTCATGAACGATTAAGAAACCTGTAACAAACATAGCTGCTAAAAAAAGGATAATTTTTAACATGTTATTCTCCTTTTCTTTCAAATGATAAAATAAGTTGATCTAAACTTTGAAGTGAACGATTATAAATGGCAGCTTCGCGATAAAAATCATCCATTTTCTGTTGCATTTCTAAAGGAAGTTTTGTCACAAAATTAACTGCATTTTCAACATTTTGGCTCAGAAGTTCATTTTGAGCTTTGTAAAGAATATTTTTAGGTGTATCTTTTTGAGGATTAATCCGTCTAATCTCAATTAAAGAAATTGGAATGGCTTTTAAATAAGCAAGCCAAGCCGGATTATTTTTCTTATAATAAGCTATGATGGCTTCTTTTTTGTTTTCTAAAAATGCTTCTAAAACATTGAGAACTGGTTTTTGATCATTCAGACAATAAGGGGAAAGATCATTTAAAACAGCTAAGGCCTCAGCGTTTTTATTAGGAACATTTAAAAGTTTTTGATAATCGTTTCTGCAATTATTTTCAGCTAAAAAGTTTTCTTTAAACTCTAAAGCATCTTTTAAAGTAAATCCATCTAAAAAGGGAAGAGGGAATATATTTTTAGCAGGATTTATAGGTTCATTAGCTTCTTCAGAAACGGTTGGTTCTAAAACAGGAGCTTGAGTTAAGATTTCATCTTGCAAGTTTGTTTGAAGAATTGCCTCACTTTTGTTTGATTCTGTTAAATTTGGTTCTTCTTTGACAGATAGATTATTAATTGTTGATATGGAGGAAAGTGGTTTTAAAGGATTATCCAAAGGTATAGAAGTGTTTTCTTTTAAAAGAGATAAAGAACTGCTAGCGGTATAAGACCCATAGCTATTCTTAGAATGCATTTTTGTTTCAACAGAATGAAGTTTATGCAAAACAATTCCGCCTGTTAAACATAAAATTGATAAAAGTGTTATAAGAATTGGTTTTAAAATACGGGAAACCCCTTTTGGTTTTGAACCCATGTCTTCAGCGTTTGAGAAATGTTCATTGTTTTTATCAATGTTGTCATTTCTTCTTGTAGAAGTATTCATTTTTTTCTCCTGTTTTTATGTTTTCATAAGTATTATAAGTGAAAAAAAGAAAATAAATCAAGTTAAATCGTTTTTTTATAATATTTTTGATTTTATTTTAAAGCATTATTGATAAATTTTATTTTTTCCCTATCTGCTAAAAAGAGATGTAGTTGAAAGGAGAAAAAATGAAAGTTTTATATTATTTAATTGGTAGTTTAATTGTTTTATATTTATTGGTTTTATTTTATGAAAGTAAACGAGAAAAAGAATTTTTAAAACAAGATTTGCAAGAAGGAAGTATTAATTTTGTGAATACTCTTCAAAATAAAGAACCTGAGAGTGTTTTGATGAATCAAGATTGGGAAATGCAATCTGCGCAAAAGTATGGGATCACTGTATTAGATGAAATGGATAATACCATTCAAGGAGATTTAAAGCAGGTGGTAGATGATGTGAGAGGGGCGGTCCCTTTACGAAAAAATTAAAAAAAGCCCGATTGAAAAATCGGGCTTTGGGGGAGAGCTGGATTAATAATTTTCAGCTTTAATGTGGAAGTATGCTTTTGGATGAGAGCAAACAGGACACATTTCTGGAGCTTTTTTACCAATAACGATATGGCCACAGTTTGAACATTGCCAAATAGCATCACCATCACGAGAGAAAACAATGCCATTTTCAACATTTGATAATAATTTGCGATATCTTTCTTCGTGTTCTTTTTCAATTTTACCAACCATGTCAAAAAGAGCAGCAATTTTTGTGAATCCTTCTTCTCTAGCTGTTTGAGCGAAACCAGCATACATATCGGTCGATTCATAGATTTCGCCAGGAGCAGCAGGAGCTAAATTTTGGCGTGTTGAAGGAAATTGGTCATCATCCAAGAGTTTCAACCAAAATTTAGCATCAGCATTTTCATTA
>JAZLCE010000042.1:0-3547 GCA_045614025.1 Alphaproteobacteria bacterium | reverse complement strand
TATGTTTAAAATTCACTGGATTTCTTATATTTTTCTTGACTTTTTTATAAAAAAAAGGCATCGTAAACAACGTAAAATTTCAACAAGTTAAACAATTTTAAAGAGAGTTAAAAAAATGAGTTTTAACGAAACAACAATTAAAAATATTGCAACATTGGCACGATTAAAATTTCCTGCCGATCAAGAAGAAAAATTTACAGCAGATATCAACAGCATTTTAAATTGGGTTGAAGAATTAAAAGAAGTTGATGTTGATGGTGTTGACCCATTAATCAGCGTATCCCTTCAAGAACCTGTATTTAGAAAAGATGAAGTTACAACAGGTGACTTGCAAAAAGAATTATTAATGAACGCTCCTGACGCAAGTCATGGATTTTATGCTGTTCCTAAAATGGTGGAGTAATTTTTATGACAACAAATTTAACAGATTTACATATCAGTGAAGCTCTTTCACTGCTTGAAAAAAAAGAAATTTCTTCTGTTGAACTTACAAAAGCTCATTTAGAGGAAATGGAAAAAGCAAGATTTTTAAATGCTTATATTACAGAAACACCAGAGTTAGCTTTAGCACAAGCTCAAGAAAGTGATAAAAAAAGAGCTAACGGTGAAAAAATTGGTCGATTAGAAGGTATTCCAATTGCAAACAAAGATTTGTATTGCACAAAAGGTGTTAAAACAACTGCTGCTTCTAAAATTTTATCCAATTTTATTCCACCTTATGAATCAACAGTTACACAACAATTAAAAGATGCAGGAACCATTATGCTTGGTAAAGTAAACACTGACCAATTTGCAATGGGTGGTTCAACTATGACAAGTTATTATGGGGTAACAAAAAACCCATGGACAGATGAAAATGGTGAATATAATTTAGTTCCAGGTGGTTCATCAGGTGGATCTGCAGCTGCAGTTAGTGCTGGACTTTGCATGGGCGCTACTGGCTCAGATACTGGTGGTTCTATTCGTCAACCAGCCTCATTTTGCGGTATTACAGGGATTAAACCAACATATGGCCGTTGTTCTCGTTATGGAATAGTGGCATTTGCTTCTTCTTTAGATCAAGCTGGTCCAATGGCTCGTTCGGTTGAAGATTGCGCTTTATTATTAAGAGAGATGGCTGGATATGATATAAAAGATTCAACAGTTGTTAACACTCCTGTTCCAGATTTTACAGCCGCTTTAACAGGCGACATCAAGGGTAAAAAAATTGGTATTCCAAAAGAATATCATTCAAAAGATTTAAATCCAGAAATCGCTGAAGCATGGAAAAAAGGCATTGAATTGCTTCAAAATGCAGGAGCAGAAATCATTGAAATTTCATTGCCACATACAAAATATGCTTTACCAGTTTATTATATTGTTGCTTGCGCAGAAGCCTCTTCTAATTTAGCAAGATATGATGGCGTTCGCTATACAACAAGAGTTGACGGTAACTCTTTAGATGAAATGTATGAAAACACAAGAACAGATGGATTTGGTCCTGAAGTTATTCGTCGTATTTTATTAGGAACATTCGTTCTTTCAGCTGGTTTTTATGATGCTTATTATACAAGAGCTCAACGTGTTCGCCGTCTTATTTATAATGACTTTATTAAAGCTTTTGAACAAGTTGATGCTATTTTGGCACCAGCTGCGCCTACAACAGCTCTTTCATATGAAGCAATGCAAAATATGAGTCCTGTTGACACATATTTGGGAGATGTTTTCACAACACCAGCTTCTCTTGCAGGCGTTCCATCTTTAGCTTTACCAATTACAATTGCTAAAAATGGTCTTCCAATTGGTTTGCAAGTAATTGGTAAACATTTTGATGAAAATACAGTATTCCAAGTTTCAGGGGTTCTTGAATCTTTGGCTGGATTTGATAAAAAACCACACCATGTGAAAGGATAAAAAAAATGACATATACAATTAAAGGAAAAACAGGTGATTGGGAAATTGTTGTTGGTCTTGAAGTTCATTGCCAAATTATTTCAAATTCAAAAGTATTTTCAGGGGCTTCTGCAAAGTTTGGAGCAAATCCAAATGCAAATGTTTCATTTGTTGATGCGGCCTTTCCAGGAATGTTGCCTGTTGTAAATGAAAAATGCATTGAACAATGTGTTAAAACAGGTATGGGCCTTAACGCTGTTATTAATAAATATTCACGTTTTGATAGAAAAAACTACTTCTATGCTGATTTACCTCAAGGATATCAAATTAGTCAATTATATTACCCAATTGTTGGAGAAGGATATATTGAGGTTACAACAGATGATGGAACAAAGAAAATTGGCGTTGAACGTTTACACTTAGAACAAGATGCTGCAAAATCCATCCATGACATGAACCCAAGCAAATCATATATCGATTTAAACAGATCTGGTGTTGGCTTAATGGAAATCGTTTCCAAACCAGATATCAGAACACCACAAGAAGCTGGAGAATATTTAAGACAACTTCGAGCAATTGTTCGTGCTCTCGAAACATGTGATGGAAACATGGATGAAGGTTCAATGAGATGTGACGTTAATATTTCAGTTCGTCCTGTTGGATCAAATGAACTTCGTCAACGCGTTGAAGTTAAAAACGTTAACTCAGTACGTTTTGTTATGCAAGCAATAGAGATTGAGGCGCAAAGACAGGTGGATTTATACGAAGATGGAAAAACATTTTCGCAAGAGACGCGCTTGTTTGACTCTGTAAACCTTGAAACACGCTCTATGCGTTCAAAGGAAAATGCCAATGATTACAGATACTTCCCTGATCCTGATTTGCTTCCAATCATACTGACAGATGAATATATTGAAAATATTAGACAAAACCTTCCAGAACTCCCAGAAGCCAAGAAAAAGCGCTATATTGAGGTTTTAGGCCTTCCAGCATACGATGCAGGCATCCTTGTGAGCGATAAAGAAACCGCTTTATATTTTGAAACCGCAAGTGAAGGACAAGATGCTAAAAAAGTTGCTAACTGGATTATGGGGGATTTATTTGCTTATTTAAATAAATCTGGTTTATCTATTTCTGAAAGTCCAATTTCTGCAAAAAATCTTGGAGCATTAGTTGGATTAATTGGTGATGGAACAATTTCAGGCAAAATTGCAAAAGAAGTTTTTGAAATTATGGCTGAAACAGGAAAAGATCCTTCAACAATTGTTGAAGAAAAAGGTTTAAAACAAGTATCTGATACAGGTGCTATTGAATCCTTAATTTCAGATATCTTAAATGCCAATCAAGATAAAGTCGCCGAAATTAAAGCAGGAAAAGATAAATTAAAAGGCTGGTTTGTTGGGCAAATTATGAAAGCTTCTCAAGGTAAGGTTAACCCTGCCCTTGCCAATCAATTATTGGATAAGAAACTTTCTGAACAATAAAATGTTTCACGTGAAACATTCTTAAAAAGAGCGATATTAAATCGCTCTTTTTTTATAGAATAAAATATAATAATATTTTTTTAAAGATATCGTTATAAATAACCTACAACAAATATACTATAAAACAAGCATAAAAAACATACAAATTAATTGTATTTATTTTTTAAAATAATAAACTTATAAATTAAAAC
>JAZLCE010000041.1:0-4183 GCA_045614025.1 Alphaproteobacteria bacterium | reverse complement strand
ATTTTTTTTACATAAAAAATAGAGTTAAATTGCATTTTAGACTTGCTATCTTCTTGATTTTTCTTTATAATTTAAAAAGTTTATTTTTTTTATGGGTTATTTTATGAGAGAAATTGTTTTTGATACAGAAACAACAGGTCTAGATCCTTTTCAAGGGGATCGTGTTGTTGAAATTGGTTGCGTTGAATTGATTAATCATGTACCAACAGGTAATGTGTATCATCAATATATTAATCCAGAGCGTTCTCTGAGCGAAGAAGTTGTAAAAGTACACGGGTTAACAGAAGAATTTTTGTCTGACAAGCCTACTTTTAAGGAAATTGCTGATGAATTTTTGGCATTTATTGGCTCAGATTCAAAGCTTGTGGCCCATAATGCCCCTTTTGATATTAAATTTTTGAATGCTGAATTATCTTGGATTGGAAAAGAACCGTTATCAAATGATCGTGTGATTGATACGGTTGTTTTGGCAAGAAAAATGTTTCCAGGATCTAGAGTTAATTTAAATGAATTATGTAAAAGATTTCACATTGATAATTCATCTAGAACTTTTCACGGAGCTTTGCTTGATAGTGAATTATTAGCCGAAGTTTATTTAGAGTTAATTGGGGGGCGGCAACCAGGGTTAGTTCTTGATAAAGCCGCCGATATATTTTTATCTCAAGGTGGGTTGAAAGATTTAAAAACATTAAATAAGGATTTAAAACCCGCTAGATCTTTTCCTGCTTCTGAAGCTGATGTTGCGCAACATACTGAATTTGTTAAAAAAATTAAGAATAATTTATGGGGGATAAATGAAGAAAATTAGTTTTTTTACATTAATTATAATCCTTATTTGTTTTGGTGGATATATTATATATGACAAAAAATCAAATACAGTAAAAGTAAAAACAAATCCTGTAAAAGTTGAAAATGTTTCACGTGAAACACCATTGCAAGAAGAAGTTATTTCTAAAATAGAGGAAAATATAGAAATACCAGCAGTTACTGATTCTTATTTAATTCAACAAATTCAAACTCTTATTAAGGATATTCGAACAATTTCTATGGGAAATTATGAAAATTTGAAAAAAGAATATTTTAATTATAATTTTGGATCTTTTGATTGGGATATTGGATCTGTTAATGGTGATCAGTTTTTTATTGAGCTCAAAAATATTGATAAAACGAAATGTAATAAGTTAATTGATGCATTTATGGATGCAATTACAGTCAAAGTAAATAGCACTGTTAAGAAAGATTGTGATAATTTAAACAATATTCGTTTTATTTTTAATTAAGTTTTGATAATTTTATGAAAAAGAAAATGTTTCACGTGAAACATTTTCTTTTTTTTTATAAAAAAATACTTGCAAAAAAAATATAAAAAAGTTAATGTTTGGTTAAGATTTATAATGTTTTTTGGGGGATGTTTCACGTGAAACAATTAGAAAACCAAATTTTGCCAGCAAAAGAATTATTAGAGCGTTATATGGCGCTTGTTTTAAAATGGCAAAAAGCAGTTAACCTCATTTCAAATAAGGAAGTTTCTTCTCTTTGGGAAAGGCATATTTTAGATTCTGCTCAGCTTTATTTTCTTATAAAGGATGATAGAAAGATATTGGTTGATTTAGGGTCTGGTGGTGGATTTCCAGCTGTTGTAATTGCTATTTTAAATAAGGTTTTAAATGGCCCATTAGAACAAATTGTTTTAATAGAAAGTGATAATAAGAAATCTGTTTTTTTACAGGAAGTTTCTAGGGTTTTAGGTTTAAATTTAACAATTTTAAATAAACGCATAGAAGATGTTGATTCGATCCATGCAGATGTGATCACATCAAGAGCTTTGGGGCAAGTTGATTTATTGTTAAAATTATCGCAATCATTTTATACTAAAGAAACTGTTTTTTTACTTTTAAAAGGTAAAAATATTGATGAAGAACTTTCAAATTTATCATATACTTGCAAGTGGAAAAAACAAAATAGTTTGACAAGTGATACTGGATGTATCATAACAATAACGGAGGTTATTTATTAATGCAAAAAGCGCGTGTTTTTTCAGTATCTAATCAAAAAGGTGGAGTAGGGAAAACAACTACAACAATTAATTTAGCAACAGCATTGGCTGCAGTGCAAAAAAAGGTTCTTGTTATTGATTTAGATCCTCAAGGAAATGCAACAGTTAGTGTTGGTGCAAAACGACGTTTGGGAACAAAAAATTCTTATACCGTTTTGGTTGGTGGTGAGAATATTGAAGATTGTATTTGTAAAACAGAAATTCCATATTTATATGTTTTACCAGCGAGTAAAGAACTTTTAGGTGTTGATATTGAGCTTGCCACGGAAGAAAAACCACAATTTTTCTTGAAAAAAGCTTTAGAAAGAGCTGATGATTTTGATTATATTTTCATTGATTGTCCTCCTGCAGTTGGTTTATTAACAATGAATGCTTTAACAGCATCTGATTGTGTGATTATTCCAGTTCAATGTGAATATTTAGCGCTTGAAGGTGTGGCAGATTTAATGAAAACAATTGGCCGAATTCAAAAGACATTCAATCCAAATTTAATGGTTCATGGTGTTGTTTTAACTATGTTTGATGGTCGTTCTAATCTATCAAAATCTATTGTTAGTGATGTAAAGAAGTATTTTGGTGATCAGGTTTATGATACATTGATTCCTAGAAATGTTCGCATTCCTGAGGCGCCATCACATGGGTTACCCGTTATGATTTATGATTATAGAAGTGCAGGGGCACAAAGTTATGTGCGTTTAGCTGCAGAAGTTTTAAAAAGAGAAAAGGAATTTTTAGTAAATGGAAAAGAATACGCGTTTAGGTAGAGGTTTAAGTGCCTTAATGGGTGAGGATGATGAGGTTTATGATTCAGCTCCTGTGGCTAATTCTGAGCCTCCTGAGGGCATTTCCTTCGTTGATATAGATGATTTGGTTCCAAGCCCTTATCAGCCACGTCGCGTTTTTGCAACTGATGCATTGGCTGATTTAGTTTTATCTATTAAAGAAAAAGGGGTTCTTCAACCATTGTTGGTTAGGAAAAATCCTAAAAAATCAACAGGTTATGAAATTATTGCAGGTGAAAGAAGATTTCGTGCTTCAAAAATGGCTGGATTAAAAACAGTTCCAGTTATTGTGAAAAAATTTTCAAATAAGGATGCTTTAGAGGTTGCTTTAATTGAAAATTTACAACGTGAAGACTTGAATCCTTTGGAAGAAGCTGAATCCTATAAGCGGTTGTTACAAGAATTTAAGTATACACAGGAAGAACTTTCAAAAGTTATTGGTAAAAGTAGAAGTCATCTTTCCAATATGATGCGTTTATTGGAATTACCTGATGAAATTAAGCAAATGGTGGAGAAAAAAGAACTTACAGTAGGTCATGCTCGAGCTCTTTTATCTGCGCAGGATCCTGTTGCTTTAGCTATGGAAGTTTTGAAAAAAGGGTATAGTGTTCGAAAAACAGAAAGATTAGCCTCTAAAAAGGGAAGTGGTTTAAATAAATCTCGTCAATCTGTTGAAAAACCAGATGATATTATTGTTTTGGAAAACGAGTTAAGCAGTGTTTTAGCTGCTAAATTAACAATTAAATGGAATGGTCACGCTGGTGATATTCAAATTAAATGTGACAACTTAGACAAGTTAGATGCTATTTTACAGAGGTTAAGTATTGGTGGTCCATTAGAATAAAAAAAGAGCGATTTTATCGCTCTTTTTTTAATGTTTCACGTGAAACATTAAAGAAAAAAGACTTTGTTTAATTATTACTTTGAATGATTATTAATGAGATACAGATGTTTCACGTGAAACATCTGTAATTATTTTAATTAAATTAATATAAAAACATGTATTCTAAAAATAAAGTTGCTTATTATTTTGCTAATAATACACGAGTTAATTAATTCTAAAATGTTTCACGTGAAACATTTTAGATATAACTACTTCTTGGACAATAATTTATTTGGATGTTATATTTTATTATATCAATTTTATTCATTTTTTATAAATAAATCAGTTTTATTTAATTGTTATTATGTTTTTTTACAATGAATGTTCCACGTGAAACAATATAATTAATAACGATTGGTTTATAATTATAAGTTAAATTAAAAGAGAAGATCTTCTTTAGGGTGGATAAATAAGATGTTTTTATCGTGTCTTTATCAATGTTTCACGTGAAACATTGATGGG
>JAZLCE010000040.1:0-56455 GCA_045614025.1 Alphaproteobacteria bacterium | reverse complement strand
AATCTTTTTTTTGTTTTTTTATAAAAACGCTTACCTTTACGCCTTGACTAACGCTTGTAACCGATCGGATGACGGCTTCTTTTTTGTAAAGCGTTTCAATAATATTAAGTGCATTCACAAGATTTGGAGCAAAAAAAGATTTGATTTTCATTTTTCCTCTGATGCTAAAGATTGAAAAGTAAGAGTGTGAATCGTTTTGCCTGTATTTGGTTGAATCATATAAATTTTACTTATTTTTTCATTTTCTGCTATTGAAATACATAAAAGATTTTGACAAGCAAAAACATTTTGAATTGTTTCATTTTCTGGAATTGAAAAAAAGCTTTCTTTTTGATGAAAGACAAGATTTTGTTCTTGTTTTAGGTTGCTTTTCGAATTCTTTTTTGCTATCTTATGAAATAACAAACAAAAGCCAATGGCTAAAAGACCAGTCAATAAAAAGACAATAAATTTGACAAGTAATAATTTGTTCATTTTTATCCTCTTATATAAAGGAGTTTCATTATGCAGGAGTTTGAAGACGATTTTGCCCCTGAAACAGCGTTAGAATACCAAAAAAACACACCACTTGTCACTAAAAAAGTGCTTGAAAATGAAAAAAATATGCGTCTTGATAAATTTTTGGTTTCTTGTTTTCCAGAATTTTCGCGCAATCGAATTATTAAATTGATTGAAACAGATTGTGTGACATATGAACAAGATAAAAGATATGCAGATGAGCCTGATT
Organism: Alphaproteobacteria bacterium; assembly: GCA_045614025.1. Taxonomy (GTDB): domain Bacteria; phylum Pseudomonadota; class Alphaproteobacteria; order CAAHEQ01; family UBA3637; genus RGIG4140. The sequence continues at coordinate 55,728 of JAZLCE010000040.1, read as the reverse complement.
TAAAAGTGAAAGAAGGGGATTCATTTGTGATCACTATGCCAGATGCTGTTCCAGCAGAGCCAGAGGCAGAAAATATTCCTCTTGATATTTTATATGAAGATGATGATTTAATCGTTGTGAATAAGCCTGCTGGAATGGTTGTTCATCCAGGGGCCGGGAATTATCAAGGAACTCTTGTGAATGCGCTTTTATATCATTGTAAAGAGTCTCTTTCAGGTATTGGTGGGGTTTTGCGTCCAGGAATTGTTCATCGAATTGATAAAGAAACAAGTGGTATTTTAGTTGTGGCAAAAAATGATTTTGCGCATGTTCATTTATCTGAACAATTTAAAAAACACACGATTGAAAGAGTTTATCAAGCCTTTGTATGGGGCGCTTTAAAACAAAAAGAAGGTATTGTTTCTTCTTTAATTGGAAGAAGTTCATCCAATCGGCAAAAAATGGCTGTTGTAACAACAAATGGAAAGCATGCGGTTACGCATTATGAATGTTTGGATATTTATCCAAAAGTTCCAGCTAGTTTTATTAAATGTGTTTTAGAAACGGGAAGAACACATCAAATCAGAGTGCATATGACTTCACTGGGGCATTCTTTAATTGGAGATAGTGTTTATGGAATGATTCCAAAGTCAGCGCCTTCTCAATTAAGATTTTTTCAAAGACAAGCTCTTCATGCTTGCTTTTTAGGATTTATTCATCCTCGAACAGAAAAGTTTCTTTCATTTGAAGTTCCTTTGCCAAAAGATATGGCTGATTTAAAAGAGCTACTTGAAAAAAATTATAAGGTATAAAAAATGCGTGGTGCCAAGGAAGAAGCACCACGCATCGCTTATTTTTAAGTGGGAGTCTTAAAAATAAAATCTTGCTGTTAATTTGATGTCATGAGAGCGCATGTCTTCTTTGCTGCGACCTGTATAGCCAGCTTTTGATTTGACACGAGCTTGACCTAAGTCAACATATCTATAACCAAGATCAAGGGACATGCAATCTGTGAACATGTGTTCAACACCTGCACCAACTGTCCATGCAAAGTTAGATTTTGTTGCGCCTTTGGCATCATGCATATCGTCTGTTACATTCCATGCCATACCAAGACCAGCCATTCCGTAAACATTGAAGTTATGAGGAAGTGGATATGACAAATAGAAGTTTGCTAAAACAGGAATAGACCAGACATCTGTTCTTTTACTTCTGTCTGCCTTCATGTCAACATTACCCCAACCGCGGTAACCAACTGTTAAATCGGTTCTGAAATAGTTATTGATATGATATCCCATACCAACGCCTAAGATTCCAGCATCACCATTGGATTCTGTTCCAAATGAATAACCGCCTTCAGCTAATACATAAGGGCTTTGAAAGTCATATGCAGAAGCTGATGATGCGCTAAAAAGCATCAAGGCAGCAGCAAAGCCTGATAATAAATATTTCTTCATTTTAATCTCCTTTCTTAAAATAAACTGAAGCAATTTTACATTAGGTATGAAACAAAGGGTTGTCTAGATAATGTATTGAATTTTATGTAAAATAAATATAATGCTATGTTTGATTAAATAAAAAAAATAAAAAAATATGGCATAAAATAACTTCTTGAAAAATTTTTGGGTTCATGATAAAATAAAAAAAGCAAAAAAGGAGAGATTTTTATGAGTGTAAACGATCGTATTATTCAAAGTATTATTGATAAGGATGAAAATTTTATCTGGGAGGTAACGGGTTCTATCAGAGACATTAAGTTTAATCCTTTTTATTTATTGTTAACAATTTTAACATTTGGATTGTTTGCAATTATTCTTTATTATAATCGCATTTATCATAGTTATATTTTAACATCTCAACGTTTAGTTGTTATTTCAGGTATTTTTTCAAAAGATGTTGATGAAATTGAACTTTTTAGGGTTGTTGATAGCTCTGCTTCTCAAACGATGATTGATGTGTGGGCGGATTTAGGGGATATTTATATTAATTCAACGGATAAAACTGGGATGCTTAGAATGCATAAAATTAGGGATCCTCATCGTGTTCGAGATTCGCTTCGTAAACAATATATGGCGGCACGTCAGAAAAAAGGAACAGTGATTTTAGAAAGTATTAATTCATAACTTTTAATGGGTTATCAAAAAAACATACAATTGTATTTGACAAGTTTAAAAATCTTGGTGTAATCTTTTTTTTGTTAAACCAATTGAAAGGATTTAAAAATGAAAAAAGTATTAATGATTGCAGCTCTTGCTTTAGTTGTTTCAACATTATCTGGTTGTATGGGTGAACGTGGTCGCATTGGTGGTCAAAAAGTTTGCACAAATCAATATTTCTTGGGTCTTATTTCTGTTTCAGAATTGTTTGATCCTTGCGGTAAATAAGTCTTTAAAAAAAGAGGAAAGGCTGTTTGGTTTTTCCTCTTTTTTATTGATTTTATAAGGTTTTTTTGAAAATAAAGAAAAAACAAAAAAACTTCTTGCATTTTAAAAAAAAATTATTTATAATGCATCTAAATTTTGCGGTTATGGCGGAATTGGTAGACGCGCAGCGTTGAGGTCGCTGTGGAGAGATCCGTGGAAGTTCGAGTCTTCTTAACCGCACCATAAAATGAACTCCCTTTTTGGGAGTTTTTTTTATTGTTTGGTAACGAAGACTATCGCCCGATTTTCTAAGCTCTTTTTTTGTTTTAATAAATCAAAAAAGTCGCTAAGAAACTTTGGGAGCTTGCAGACAAAAACTTGCCATTCAAGGCAACTTTTTGCTTAGCGCTTCTTAACCGCACCATAAAAAAACTCCCTTTTTGGGAGTTTTTTTTTATTGTTTGGTAACGAAGACTATTGCCCGATTTTCTGAGCTCTTTTTTTAATCTTTTTTTATTAAATTGGTTGTTTTTTTACAGGGTTTTTATATTTGACAAGTTGCTTAAAATATGTTAAACTTTCGCCGTTTATAGTAAATTTAATGCGCGAGGAAATTATTTATGAATATCAGGGATGCTTATATAGAGTTTTTTAAAGAAAGAGATCACGTTCAAATTCCATCTGCTCCAATTGTGCCAGAAAACGATCCTTCTGTTTTGTTTAACACCGCGGGTATGCAACCATTGGTGCCTTATTTAAAAGGGGCTGATCATCCAAATGGAACAAGATTATGCGATTATCAAAAATGTTTAAGAACAAATGATTTAGATGAAGTGGGTGATGCTGTTCATCACACATTTTTTGAAATGCTTGGAAACTGGAGTTTAGGGGATTACTTTAAAAAAGAAAGTTTAACTTGGAGTTTTGAATTTTTAACAAAAAGTTTAAATGTGCCTGTTGAAAAATTGGCTGTCAGCGTTTTTGAAGGAAATGAAGTTGTTCCAGCGGATGAAGAAAGTATTGAAATTTGGAAATCATTGGGATTGCCAGAAAAGCGCATTAAAATGTTATCTGATAACTGGTGGCCAAATATGGAAGCCACAGGTCCTTGTGGTCCAGACTCTGAAATTTTTTATTGGAGCAGTTTAGAACCAGTTCCTGAAGAATTTGATCCAACTGATGATAGATGGGTTGAAATTTGGAACAATGTGTTTATGCAATGCATGCATCATGAAGATGGTTCTTTCTCAAACTTGCCTAAAAAGAATGTTGATACAGGGATGGGTCTTGAACGTATCACTGCTGTTTTAGAAGGGGTGAAAGATAACTATCAATCTTCTGTTTGGAAAGATGTGATTGAAAAAATCGTTGAAATTGCAAAATGCCCTTATGAAGGGAATGAACGCGAAATGCGCATTATTGCTGATCATATCAGAAGTGCTGTGTTTATTAGTGCCGATCCAGCGGGAATTAAACCAAGTAACACAGACCAAGGTTATATTTTGCGCCGTTTGATCAGAAGAACAATTCGTTACGCAAAATCAATTGGAATTGATTTAAATTCAAATTGGGAAGTTGAATTGGCTCAATTAATTGTTGCAAAATTTGGCAAATATTACCCTGAATTAGAACGCAATGCTCAAGTTGTTTATGATGTTTTAACAACAGAAAAAGTTAAATTCGGAAAAACACTTGATAATGGTTTGAAAGAATTTGAAAAAATCACAGAAAATTTAACTGATAAAAAGTTAAATAAAGATTTGGCATTTAAACTTTATGATACATATGGTTTCCCTCTTGAATTAACGGTTGAATTATCTCAAGAAAAAGGAATTGAAGTTGATACAGAAGGGTTCCAAGAAAAATTTGAAGAACATAAAGCAAAAAGCCGTCAAGGCGCTGAACAAAAGTTTAAAGGTGGTTTGGCAAGTTCTGGTGAAACGGAAGCTAAATATCACACGGCAACTCACTTGTTAAATGCGGCTTTGAAGAAAGTTGTGAATGAAAATATTCATCAAAAAGGTTCAAATATTACGGCTGAACGTATGCGCTTTGACTTTAACTGTGACCATAAGTTAACAGATGAAGAAAAATCAAAAGTTGAAGTTTTGGTTAATGAATGGATTCAAGCAGGATTAGAAGTAACTATTGCTCAAATGAGTAAAGCAGAAGCAATTGCCAGTGGGGCAGAGGCTTCCTTTATTGAAAGATATCCAGATCCAGTAACGGTTTATAGTGTTGGTGATGTTTCTAGAGAAGTTTGTGGTGGTCCACATGCAACGAACACAAACACACTTGGAACATTCAAGATTAAGAAAGAAGAAGCAGTTGCTTCTGGTATCAGAAGAATTAAAGCTGTTTTAGTTGATTAATCTTATGTTAAGCTAAAAATAAAAAAAGCGAGTCGGTTGGCTCGCTTTTTTGTTTATGTTGATTATTTTTAGTGTTTGATATTTTATAAAATAGTTTTTATTCTTTTTTTTATAATATGATTCTAAAGGCGCATTTTCATTTTTTAGCACAGGTAAAAAAATTTGTCAAGAGTTATGAAAATATGTTGATTTTATTAAATTATCTTTGTTTTTTTCTTTTGTTTGTGATATATTTTAAACAACTTGAAACAGTCAAGTTGCTATTTTTAAATTACAGGAGGGAAATATGATTTTTGAAAGTATCTATAATCAACAACAGCCGAATAAAGAGGATTTTAAGTTGCCAAATGGTGAGTGTAATTATGTGGCTTATCAAGAAGCATGTGATAAATATGAAATGAGTTCACATCATTACAAAAAGATTTGGCGAGATGAAAAGACTGGCAAGCATTTGTTTACAGAGGATCTTCAATTTACTGAGGGGCCTTATTATCATGAAAATGGTCAAGGTGATTGGACCTCAACTTATAAAGCTCATTTTCCGATAAACACATGGGAAACACCTGAGGAAGTTTTTCGGATTAAACAAAAAGCAGATAGAGAAAATAAACCCTTTTATCATGAAATTATACCCATTGAAGATGAAATGAAAAGTTTTTCTCCAGTAATTCAACAAAAGTGGGAAAATACTCTTACCGAAATTAAAAAAAAGGAATCGATTGATATATATCAACAAGTTTCAAGCGCGCAAAAAGAATTCCTTGTAAAAGCAAGAAAATGGCAAAATTTAGAAGATGTTAAAGCCAAGGTGGAAAAAAGAAACCAAGATCCTGTTTGGATTTCAATGAAATTGATGGCGCGTGCGATGGTTAAATCTCAACAAAAGAGTATGGCTCGTGCATTGATTAAAGAATATTTGAACCATACAAAAGTTTAAAAGATAAGAAATTGTTTTTTAAGTGTTGATATGATTTTTATATATCGAAAAGCTCCATTTTTTGGGGCTTTTTTTATGTATTAAAAAATGAAAAATAAAGGATATTTGTTTTTTTAGTTAACGACTTATTTCAAATTTTAAAGTCGGAAATTTAACGGTCGTTAGATTTATTCTCCCATCGGCAAAAAAATAACGCCTAAAAAAAAGGCTATTTTTTGCCGAAAAAATAAGTTGAATTTGCATATTTTTTGTATTTTTTCTGATTTTTATGTAATTTTTCAATAAAAAATAATTATTAAAAATCAATTAATTATAAGAAAATGGAGAAAAAAGAGAGATTTTTTTTGAAAAATTTTGGACACGGATTTTAAAAAAGGTGGTATAATGAAAGTATGGGGGTGGGAAATATCGCTTAAAAGATAGCCCTATTTTTCATCTTAAAATTATTAACAAAAGGAAAAAGCCATGTAGACATTTTTCATCATTTTTAAGGAGGCATCCAATGTCATATTATTCAAGAACCGCTTTACGTGAACTTAAAAAAAGATATTTGAACATTTTAAAAAAATGCTTCCTTTTAAATTTGATGGCATTTTCTTTTGTTTTAGCAGTGCAAGCTGAAACTATTACTGAGCGACTGGTTAATAAAGAAGGATTAACCTATACTTCAGATGTTAATTTTTTGGGGATTACATATGAAAAGTCAGGTGGTGCTATTTCAAACAGTGGCGCAGGTCTTCTTTTGAAGGAAAATGTAAAAGCAAGTTTTTTGAATAACTCATCGGGTTCTTATGGAGGAGCAATTTATAGTAATTGGTCTATATCCTCTAAAATGGGTTCAATACTTATTTTTGATGGGAATACAGCGCAGTATGGGGGTGGAATTGCTTCTGTAAACTGGACTGGTGGTGAGTTTAAAGGGGATACATATTTTAAAAATAATAGTGCAAGTGTTTCAAGTGGTGGCGCATTATGGGGGTATGGATCAACAGTCACCTTTTGGGGAACGGTGGGTTTTGTTGGAAATTCAGTGAATGCCACAGGAGCAAATGATTATGCAACAGCAGGTGGATTATCTGTTGGTGGAATAGGTACTTTTAATGGTGATGCTTATTTTATAAATAATTCAGCAACAAATATCAGTGGGTTGGGAGCTCGAGGTGGGGCACTGTCTGTTGGTGGAGGAGATAGTTACCCAACAACATTTAATGGAAATTTTATCTTTACTGGAAATACTGTTTCATCATTGGTAAATTCAGTGGCATATGGAGCTGATATCTTTAATAATGCTGGTATTGTTAATTTTGCCCATGGGGAAGGCAAGGTTGGTATTTTAGATGGGGGTATCTATCAACAAGGAAATGGTAAAATTAATAAAACGGGATCAGGTATATTGTTTTTAGGGGATAAAATGGAAAATGGAAAACAAAGTCAATCCTCGTCCAAGACAGTTTTTAATCAATCTGGGGGGCTTACAATTGCTCATACTGATAAACTAAATTTTGCAAAAACTAATAATATTACAGGGGGTATTCTTAAAACACATGGTGGCAATATAGGACATAAAGTGATTGTTGGAAAAGCTATGGATGCAGATGGAAACGTTACCTCGGTGGGTTCTGCGATTCATTATACAAATTTAGAAGAAATGACTATTAATAAAACAATAATTGGTGGATTGCAATATGCCTCATCTCATTTAGGGGCAACTATTGGGTTTGGATCATATACAAAGGCAGAAAAAGATTCTGAAATTGCTCTTGCATCTAGTCAAAAAGTTTTAAAATTAGATGAGGACAACAATGTTACGTATGATAATTATGATGCAGCAAAAAACCTTCTTGTAACTGATACATTAAAAGAGGGCAAAATTTCAAAATTTAAAGTGACAGGAGCATTAGATAATGAAGAAGGAAACATTCTTGCATTTATAAATGGGATTGTTGAAATTGATGAATCGATAGGAAAAACAGGAGCAACATATGAACTTAACCAATCGGTTTTAGAAAGCACAATAGTTCAAAATAAAGTGTTATCAAAAAATATGATTTTAGGAGAGGCGCAAGAATATTCATTCACAGAACTTGAAGTTGCAAAAGGAACAACGCTTGATGTGAAGAATAAAAAAATCAATTCTGAAACATTAACCATGAATGAGAATTCAGTTTTAAATATTGATTTAAATAATTTATCGGATCATGGAAAGATGAGTATTGGGGAGGTTAAAGGTGCTGAAAAAGGAATTCTTTCATTAATGCTTACAAAAGGACTTTCCCAAGAAATAGGGATATATCGGGTTTTTGACAAAGATAATGAATTAGATTTAATTGAAAACAAATTGTTTAATATTAAAGATCTTGAAAATGGAGCTTACGAAGTCAGTAAAAAAACATCAGAAAATTTGATGAAAGATTTTGATATGACGATTTCTCAAAGTAAGGTAACAGTTGCATTAATTGATTCTGAAGGTTCTCTCATAGAATTTTCGAAAATGCAGTCAGAAATGCTTGAAGTGCTTCAATCAACTGATAAATCTCAAGTTCAAAAAGCCAAGAAAGCTTTAAAAGCTGTTGGAAAATCTGAACAATCAAGTGCTCAAGCTTTGGTTAGCAACCATGTTGGAGCTGTTGGTAAAATTGTTGGTGGTGAAATGAAAGGTGGATCCATGAAGGGTCACGCTGGTGGCGAAGAAGCGCCAAGAGCAAAAGTTTATATCAAAGGCCTTTATGATAAAACAAAATCCACAATGGGGGATGGCTTTAAGGCAAGAAGCCAAGGTGCAGTTTTGGGCGTTCAAAGTGAAGTAACCGACTCATTAACTTTGGGCGTTGGATATGCCACAAGCAAAACAACCGCAAAAGAAGATTTGCGCCGAACAGAGGTGGACACGAACACGGGCTTTATCTCTGCGCACTATCAACCAAACACTTGGTGGTTAAGTGGATTGGCAACTTATTCTAGAGGTCAATATGATGAAGAAAAGCAAGTGTTATCAAGCGTAGGCACAGCCAACTATGATGTTGATTCTTGGGGTGTTCAAGTGATGACGGGATATGACGTCAAACTTCAAAATGCCATCATCACGCCAGAAGTTGGGCTTAGATATCTCTCTGTTAAACAAGAAGGATATACCGATACTTTGGGAACAACGGTTGAAGCCACCTCAAGCGATTACTTAACGGCGATTGCGGGTATTAAAACCGCTTGGGATTTGGGTAAAATCCGACCAACAGTTGGCATTAACGTTGGGTATGATGTAATCAGTGATGACGTATCAGCGCTCAACACGCTTGCTAATGGGGCGAGCTATACCGTGAACAGCGAAGCATTGGATCGCTTGAGTGTTGGCATCTCAACAGGCGTTGAAGCCAAACTTAATGATCGAATAACATTGAAGCTTGAATATAACGGATCATTTAGGAAGGAATATACCGATCACTCAGGTATGTTGAAGCTTGAAATGCGGTTCTAAACAGCATCTAGGAGTGTTTCCCAACACTCATGTACCCCTTCTTTTTGTACACTACGTGTTGTGAAGCGACTCCTAGCTATCTGTTTATCTTCCGCATTGATTTATCTTTTTGAATCGAACAACTTTATTTTAGATATTTTTATGAATTTTAGAAATGAAGTTTTAACAAAAAAAGGAGAGCAAATGCTCTCCTTTTTAATAAAGATACTTTGTTACATCAAACGGATATTCTTCTACCAATTCAATGAAAGCATCATAATTATATTTCATTTTTTTAACACGATAATCGATTTCAACGATATATGCTTCATCAACGTTTTGAAGTTTTTCTTTAATCTTTTCTGGAAGGTAATCCAAAATAACGATATCTGTTTCTGAACGATACAATAAAGCATGTTCTTTGCCATCGTAAAGAATTTTAGGTTTAACTGGATCTTCTTCTTTTACCGAAATGGCAAAAACAATTTCATCATCACGTGTTGGAAAAATAACATAAGCGTCTTCTTTTTCAATAGAAAACTCATTTTGATACAAACTTGTCATGAAAAATTATCTGCCCCCGGATTTTGCCATTGATTGAAAGTGAGAATTCTGATTTTGAAGGGTTTTTTCTGGTTCGCCTTTAAGATAGCTTCCTCCAAAATATGCCATTCCATCTAAATTATATTGTTCAGCAACAATGGGATAAGCATCAGCAAGCATTCCAAAAGCAAGTTCTGAACGGGCTTGATTTCTTGTTTCAATATCAAGAGAGGTTTCTAAAGTTTCGGTCATTTGAAGTCTCCTTTTCTTACCTTTTTTTGCCACTCTATCATAAATATTAACGCTCGTCAATAAGTGATTTGGTGCTTTTTTTATTTTTTTAAGTGAGCTCTTGGATGCGCTTTGTCATATACATTTAATAAATGAGCTTTATCGATTTCTGTGTAAAGTTGAGTGGCAGCTAATGAGGCGTGACCCAATAATTCTTGAACCGTTCTTAAATCGCCGCCACCTTGCAAAAGATGCGTTGCAAAACTATGTCTTAATGCATGTGGCGTAACGGAATCTGCAAGCCCTAAATATCTTCTGATAAAACGCACATTTCGTTGCACAACTCCCGCATTTAACCGTTCACCTCTAGATCCGATAAATAAAGGAATATTTGGATTTTTGGAAGGGAGCAATTCCAAATAATCAGTAATCGCATTTTTAACCATGGGTAATAAAGGAATAAGGCGTTCTTTATTGCCTTTGCCTAAAATCACAAAGGCATCTTTATCTAGGGGAACATCCATTCGGTTGAGTTGCAAGGCTTCATTGATGCGAAGACCACATCCATAAAGAAGCATATAAAGAGCCGTATCTCTTTTTTCTTGAAAGGAATCTTTTGCAACATCTTTTACCGCTTTTAAAAATAAAAATGCATCATCAACAGAAAGAGGTTTTGGCAAAACTTTTGGTTTTCTTCCCGTGTGAATAGACATAACGGCGGTGTTTTCAAAAAGGCCTTCGCGAGAGCAAAATTTAAAGAAATTTCTTAAAGTTGACATACCTCTAGCAATGCTTGATCTTGAAATGCTGTTGTCACTGCGCCAAACCAAAAAGGCTCTGAAATCCGTAACAGTCATATTTTTTAAATCAGGTATATCGGCAACTTTTTCATTATATTCAGTAAAGAAATGGAAAAATTCTTTTAAATCTCTGAGATAAGATTCTCCAGTTTTATCAGCTAACCTTCTTTCGGATAATAAATGACGTTGCCAATCGGTAATCACTTTTTTTAGTTTTTTACTGGTTGTATAAGAAAGTGGCTTGTATTCTTCCATATTTTTTTGTATCCTTTTTTAAACGATAAGAAAAGTATATAAGGTTTCAAAAAAAATGCAACAGATATCTGTTCTTTTTCCAACACCGCTTGGATGCTATGATTATATGAGTTCAACAGACTTGCCTGTTGGCACGTTTGTTTTGGCGCCATTTGGAAGAAAAAAGTTAGTGGGCATTGTGTGGGATAGAGCGCCAAATACGCATCTTGATAAAAGCAAAATTAAAGAGATATTAGAAGTTCTTCCTTATCAAGCGCTTCCTTTGGAAACGATTCAATTTGTTAATTGGGTGAGTGCCTATACGTTGGCTCCATTGGGTGCCGTTTTAAAAATGGCATTACTTACGGATTTTGAAAAAGAAAGCAAAAAACCACTTTCATTTAATAGACCAGATCCTAAACATAAAACTCTTTCGTTTTCAGAGAGTCAATTAGCAGCAGTTGAGCAAATTTCAGATCAAATTTTAAATGGATTTTCTGTTTCATTGCTGGATGGGGTAACAGGTTCTGGAAAAACAGAAGTTTATTTTGAAGCCATAGCAAAGGCCATTGAACAAGGCGGTCAAACGCTTGTTTTGTTGCCTGAAATCACATTGACAACCGCATGGCTTGATCGATTTGAAAAACGATTTGGAGTAAAACCAGCAATATGGCATTCAGGGGTGACGCAAAAACAACGCCGTGACACATGGCAAGCTATTTTAAAAGGCGAAGCAAAAGTGATTGTTGGGGCGCGTTCAGCTTTGTTTTTGCCCTATGAAAAATTAGATTTAATTATTGTTGATGAAGAGCATGATCAATCTTTTAAACAAGAAGATGGCGTTCTTTATCAAGCAAGAGATATGGCTGTTGTAAGAGCAAAGATTGCAAATTGCCCCATTGTTTTAGCTTCGGCAACGCCAAGTATTGAAACATATTGCAATGTGGCGCAAGGAAAATATTATCATATTGAGTTGAAAGAGCGTTTTTCGGGCGCTGTTTTGCCAGATATCAGATTGGTTGATATGCGCCAAAAAGAAAAGGGGCCAGTTCGATTTATTTCTGAAGAGCTTAAAAAACTGATCGAAGAAAATATTCAAAAAAAAGAACAAACTCTTTTATTTTTAAATAGAAGAGGGTATGCCCCATTAATGCTTTGTCGTTCTTGTGGGGAAAGAATCAAGTGTCCACATTGTGCGGCTTTTTTAGTGGAACATAAAAAAAGAAATGTGCTTCAATGTCATCATTGTGGGTATATGCGAAAAGTTCCCAAAGAATGTCCAACTTGTGGTCAAGTAGAAACGCTTGTTTCTTGTGGACCTGGCGTTGAAAGAATTCATGAAGAAGCTTCTCAATTGTTTCCAACTGCTAAATTATGCATGGTAACTTCAGATACCTTGAATAATCCAAAAGAATTTTCGGGGTTGCTTGAAAAGATTAAAAACAATGAAATTGATATTTTGATTGGAACGCAAATTTTGGCAAAAGGCCACCATTTTTCAAATTTAACTTTAGTTGGAGTGATTGATGCAGATATGGGGCTTTCAGGGGGCGATTTAAGAGCGGGAGAACGCACCTTTCAGTTGCTTCATCAGGTGACGGGTAGAGCAGGGCGTGAACAAAAAAAAGGAACGGCTGTTTTGCAAACATATGTGCCAGATAATTTGGTGATTCAATCGCTTCAAAATAATGATAGAGAAACCTTTATGGAACAAGAAATCATGACCAGAGAGATGTTACAAATGCCCCCGTTTGGTCAATTAGCTGCCATGATTTTAAGTGGAAAAAATGAACAAGCAGTTGTGGATACGGCTAAAAAAATTGTTTCTATGGCGCCCTTTTTAGATGGTTTTGATGTTTTAGGGCCAACTCCAGCGCCAATTGCATTATTAAGAGGAAAGTTTAGATATCGTTTGCTGATTAAGGCTCAAAAAGATGTTAAAATGCAAAATATTTTAAATTGTTGGATGAGTAAAGTGATTATTCCATCTAATGTGAGTTTAAGAATTGATATCAATCCATATAGCTTTTTTTAATGGAGAGTAAATGCAAGAAAATTTGTTTGATTTAGAAGAATCGTTTAAAGATAAAGTAAAGAGATTTTTTTCAGCGCTTTGGTTCCCTTTATTAAAATTTTTATTGATAAGTGGTTTGTTATTTTATTTCAAAATAAATGCGAAAACAATTCTTTCTAATCAGTTTGAAATTGCTCATGAAAAAGATAAGGCAACTCTTATTTGGGAAAATTTTCAACATAATAAAGAAGAATTGTCTCTTTCTATTAAAAAAATTGTCGATTATATCGGATCGGCTTCTTCTGGTGCGTTGGCAGAAGCAAAAATTTATTCATTGGAAAAAATGATTTCTCTTTTTTCAAGCATTATTGAATTGGGGATTATGTTATTTTGGGTTTATTTAATTTTTTCATTTTTTTCAAATGTAGTGCAAGAATATAACAAAAAAGATGAGCAAAATGAAATTGCAAATTTAGTTGTTAAAAAGCTTTTGCCCATTTTAAAAAAGGATTAAAAGCGATAATGAATTGTTTTTATTCTTAAAAAACAAAAAAAGACTTGATTTTTTGAAAAAAATTTTGTAAAATCACAAAGCTTTCCGATTATCCTTGCTCTTGATAATATCGGACAGGGGCTATGTTTCAGGCAAATTATTCATGTGGAATAGTTTGTTTTAACCGAAACGAGAAAAACCAAAAGGAGAAATTATAAATGCCTTTTTATGAAAATGTATTCATTGCCAGACAGGATTTAACACCGGCAAAAGTGGCTGAATTAACAGACAAATATGCTTCAGTTGTTGAATCAATGGGTGGTAAAGTTTCAAAACGCGAAAATTGGGGTTTACGCAATTTAGCTTACAAAATTCAAAAGAACCGCAAAGGTTATTACACATTAATGAACATCGATGCTCCAGCTGATGCTGTTATCGAAATGGAACGTTTAATGCGTTTGGATGAAAACTTGATTCGTTATTTAACAATCAAAGTTGATGAATTGGAAGAAGGTCCATCAGTTATGGTGGAATCAAAATCCAGAAAATTCAAAGCAGAAGAAAAATACGATGTTGAAATTTCAGAAGGAGATATGTAATGGCTGATATCAAAGGTTCTTTCTTCCATCATAAAAAGTCTTGTCCGTTCTGTGGTGAAAATGCACCTAAAATTGACTATAAAGACATCAAACAATTAAGCCGCCATATTTCAGAACGTGGTAAAGTTGTTCCAGCTCGTGTTTCTGCAACATGTGCTAAACACCAACGCGAATTATCAAAAGCAATTAAACGTGCTCGTTTCTTGGCTTTATTACCATTCGTTTCAGAATAAGGAGAATAAAGATGGAAATTATTCTTTTAGAAAAAATTGAACGTCTTGGTCAAATGGGTGACATCGTTAACGTTAAAAACGGTTATGCTCGCAACTATTTGCTTCCACAAAAGAAAGCATTGCGTAAGACTAAAGACAATTTGGCTCTCTTCGAAGCAAAACGCAAAGAATACGAAGCCTATAACTTGAAATTAAAAACAGAAGCTGAAGCTTTGGCTGAAAAAATGCAAAATCTTTCAGTTGTTATCATTCGTCAAGCTGCTGAAACAGGTCAATTATATGGTTCTGTTACAATGCGTGACATTTGTGAAGCAATTCACGAAGCTGGCTTTAAAGTTGAAAGACAACAAATCGTAATGGGTCAACCATTCAAAAACCTCGGAATTTTTGATGTTCGTTTATCATTACACCCAGATGTATCACAAACAGTTCGTGTAAACATTGCTCGTTCTGAAGATGATGCAAAACGTTCTTTCAAGAAAAAAGCTGACTCTGAAGCAAAAGCTGCTGCTGAACAAGAAACAGCAACAGAAACAGTTTCTGCTTAATCTTTGTTAGATTATTTAAAATCGCCTTTGTTTTTACAAGGGCGATTTTTTTTATGCGATTAAATAAAATTTCTCTAGCTAGTAAAAGAAGATATGTGAAATTTTTTTTCAGTTGTTTGGAGTGCCAATTTGTAAAGTCAGGCATTCGTCTAAATAAAATGATAACTCTTTATACGGACAGAAAGCTGTTTATGATACTTGGGAATATTGTGGGATAAAATGCCAAAGCTTATGTGAATGAAGAGGGTTTATTTGAATGTTAACTAGATGAAAGTATTCTTGAAAAAAAAGAAAATAACCTTATAAAATATATATGAAGAAATTATTCACAAAATTACTTCCCTTTTTGGTTGCCTTTTGTTCAGGAATTTGTTTGTATATTTTGGCAGATAAATACGTTGCAGATAATGGATTAAATAATTTATTGGTGAACGTTGCCTCTGGGTTGGTGAGTATTCCACTTGTTTTTATTTTTTATGATGTGATCAATCAAATAACTTCAAGAAAATTGCATAATACTTTATTTGAAAGTGTGAGTGTTGAAATCAATAGTCAACTAACGCTTTTAATAGATTTTATTTGCGATTTGCTTCAAATGCAAAAGCCAACAAATATATCAGAGTTAGATGATTTTTTGGAGCTTGAAAATAGCGAAATTTATCAAAAATTAGTGGTTCAAAAAATGGATGAACAACCGCTTAATAAAATTAAAAACGAGCTGACAAATATTATTCATAAACCGTCTACTTTTGAAATTTTAACAGAAAAGCAAATTGCCGCATTATTAAATATTGTTAAAGAAATAACTTTTTTAATAAAAAATTTAAATGCTACAACGGATAAAAAGGTTAAACATAAAAAAATAGTTTCACTTAATATTGAATATATTATTGAAAATATTCTTGTTTGGATTGAAAATGGCAAAAAAGAAGCTTTAAGAAATCATGGAAGATTTTCGCTTTCTGATATCAATAGAGAAGATCAAAAACAATAAATTTTGATAAGATAAAGTGTTAACAAATGAACGGGATAAAAAAGATAAAAAAGCCACCATGGTTTTAAAAATCTTTTTTGATTTTCTTGAATATATTGTGATTGATATAATAGGTAAAGAGTTGTTAAAAATGAGGCCAAAATAAAAGGAATCACAATTCTTGGATAGGTGAAAAGATATTCAGCATTTAAAAGAATGGCATCAATTAAGGAAGTGAAAATAAAAATCTTTTTATTTGTTTTAAAATAGGCATAAAAAGAAAGAATTAAAATAAAACCAGTAAGATCGTAATCGCATAGATAAGAAAGAGATCCAAATAAAATTAACGCGAGTGATGAGATGAAAAATTTTAGAAAGGGGCCCACCTTTTCTTGAGATATTTTTTCAATGATTAAAAGAGTGAAGATAGCTATTAAAAAAGACCAAAAAATATTTAGTTGAAAATACCCTTTTATTTGATAATCAAATGGGGCTAAAAGGAGAGTTGAAAAAACTGCAAATGGAAACAATCTTTTGATATATTTTTTAAAGATATTTTTTTTTGCGAGATGATAACAAAGCAAAAATGCAAAAAGAGGAAATGTTACCCGTCCAATAATGCGCAAATCAATGATATGGGGAAATAAAATGTGACCGATATGGTCAAGTAACATTGTTATAAGAGCGATAATTTTTAATATATCAAAATTAAGGCTATATGGGGATTGTTTTCTTAGGTTATTCATAAAAAAAAGAATAACAAATTTTATTTTTAATCGCAAGAATTTTATTTTTTTGTTGAATGATGATAAAACATTTTGTATGATGCAAAAAAAAGGGGAGTTCCATGCGACATATCACATCTGTTCTCGGGTTGTTAAACCTATCCGTTTTCTTTAAAAGTCATTTGTTTTTATTGCCCGTATTGTATTTGTTTTATACATCATGTGGCATCACCTTAGCTGATTTCTTTTTAATTCAAGGGATCAGTTCATTGACTTGTTTATTGCTTGATGTTCCGATGGGATATATTGCCGATCGTGTGAGCAAAAAAAAGATATTGATTTGCTCAAATCTGGTATTGGTTTTAAGGTTTTTGTTGCTTTATTTCTTCCCAACCAAAGAAATTATTTTCTTGGGTGAAATTTTATATGCCTTTGTGATCGTTTCTTTTGTTGGCACAGGGGATTCATATATATATGAATTTTTAAAAACTAAAAATAAAACAGTTGCCATGCTAAAAAGATATGGAAGGCTTTATTTTTGGATTTCAATTGGAACAAGCATTTCTTCCTTAACAGGCGCTTATATTTATGGGGAATTAGGGGCAAAAATGGTTATTTTGTTGACGCTTATTTTTACAAGTATTTCAACATTATTGCTCTTTTTTATTCCAGATATTGATGTTAAACCAAATAAAAAATTGACAACAATGCGTCAAAAATATGTTTTAATTTATTCAGAAATTCGTCATGCTTTTAAAAGTAAAGAATTTATAAATTTAGTTCTTTTTTCAGCCTTTTTAACCGCAGCATATCAAATTTTTATGTGGAGTATGCAACCAGCGATGAAATTGGCATTGGTGCCTGTAACGTTGTTTGGCGTGATTTTCTTTTTAAACCATATGGCACGGGCAAGTGGCAGTTATTTTGCACATAAAATTTTGAAAAAATTTAACTTGGTTAAGCTTGGCTGGATTGTTTATGGTGGATTTGTTTTAAGCTTTTTAGCCATGATGGGTATTGGTGCAAAAACGCCACTTGCTATAACCATTGCGATTCTTGTTTTTATTTGTTTAATGATTTCATTGCAAGTTACTTGGCTTATCAGTGCGATTGCTAGAATTCATGAAATTTCAACGTCTAAAAACAGGGCATTTTCAGCTTCGGTTAATTCAATGGTGGGGCGTTTATTAACGGCTGTTTGCTTGATTTTATCTAAGTTTATTTTAGATGGAAATCCTTTAAGCGTGAACCTTTTTATCTTTTTGATTTTATTCCTTCCATCTGCTTTCATTTTAAAAAAATGGAAAGTTTGATATTTTTTTGAACAAAAACAATAAAAAGCTATCATATTATTTTTTTTTCTGTTATATTTAGGTCAGATACCAATTTTGGGTATCTTGAGTGCCTTATTGGGTGCAAGAGGGCTTTGAACGGCTCATATACATCTCGGCACGGATGATGCCGAAAGGCTATATTGCTTTTTGCAGTAGGCTACATCACCTCGACTATGAATATGGTCGGGGAGCTTGTGGCGTATGTCCAAAAGCTTTATGACCGACATTTTTGCGAATCATGGCTTGAAAGGCCACGAGAGTCATTTAGATGTATATGATTGTTCAACTCTCCGACCACCTTGTTTAAGGTGGTTCATTTTTTTTATTAAGGAGAGAAAAATAATGGCCCAATCATTGATTGATCTGTTACCAAAGATTGTTGCAGAGGGGAAAAAAGAAGTTGAACGAATTTTTGAACGTTTAGAAAGCAATAATAAGATATTATTACAGACAAACGAATATGTTTTACCAATTGCAAAAAATAAAAATTTATTCACAGGTAATTATCAAGATATCAATGAAAGTAACTGGTTCAATCGCCTTTGTTATGGTGATAATTTGATGGTTATGCAAGCCCTCTTAACAGGGGACAAATCAACAGGCTTGCCCTCTATGCGTGGGAAGATAGACCTTATATACATTGACCCACCCTATGATTCAAAAGCGGATTATCGCACAAAAATAACTCTACCAAGCGCAGACATAGATTTAAAACCAACTGTAGCAGAACAATTTGCATATGCTGACATGTGGAAAGATGGAACAGTTAGTTATTTAAAAAACCTATATCCAAGACTTTATTTGATGAGAGAACTTTTATCCGATAAAGGTTCTATTTATGTGCATTTAGATTGGCATGTCGCTCATTATGTTAAGATTATAATGGATGAGATTTGGGGAAAAGATCATTTTATAAATGAAATTGTATGGTGTAGATCTTCTTCATCTGCACGAAAGGCACAGGGACTAGATAATATATCAAGGTCTTTTGTAAGAGCTCATGATGTTATTTACTCGTATGCTAAAAATATGTTTGGTTTTGTGGGGGTAAATAAGAATGTGTATACATCTATTGAATATTCAGATAGGGTTTTAAACTCTTTAGATAAAGATGAAAATGGCAATACTATTTATAAACGAGGAAAAGGTAGTATTGGAGGAAAGGAAATTTCAGAAACTGTTAATGTTGATATTGAGGCAGGAATGTTGGCCAGGGATTGGTGGGTGGATATTCCTATTTTGAGACATAATTCTAAAGATAATGTAAATTATGCAACCCAAAAACCAGAAAAACTATTAGAAAGAATAATTTCAGCATCATCAAATGAAAATTCTATTGTGGCAGATTTTTATGCAGGGAGTGGAACAACAGGAGCAGTTGCTGAAAAACTAGGGAGAAGATGGATTCTGTCTGACTTTGGTAAGCCTGCAAATATGATTATTCGCAAACGACTAATAGATCAAGAAGTAAAACCCTTTTTATATCAAGCTATTGGTGATTATCAAAAAGAAACATTTGCAACAACAAAAGAGTTTAAACGAGTGGGTGATTTATCGCAAGTTGTGCTCAGTTTATTTGGAGCTACTCCTTTCTTTGATGAAGATATGCCAAAGAATTTGGGGCAGTTGAAGGACAGTAGAACTCTTATATATGTCGATAGTCCGAATAAAATGACGGGATTATCAACACTTAAAAGAGCACAAGAACTCAAAGAGACCTTTTTAGGTGGCTGGAATAAAGTTGTTGTTTTAGGGTGGAATTTTGTATTTGATATTGCAGAGGTCATCAAACAATTTAATCCAAATCAGTTAGAAGTTTTAGTTATCCCACCTGATTTACTCTCACAATTAAGCAAAAACACAAGTTATAAAAAATTGATTGAAGGCGGAAAGGTTCGTTTTGCTTCTTTGCAATATTTAACAATAAAAGAACCAAATATAAAAAATATATCATGTGATATTGAAGAGTTAAAAATTGAATTAGATAATTATGTGTTGCTTTCCCCAGATGTTTTGCCATTGGATGAAAAGAACAAAGCTATTTTGCAAGAAGTTATTGCCAGAGAGCCATTGGCATTGATTGAGTATTGGAGTATTGACCCAGATTTTGATGGCATAACCTTTAGAAGTAAATGGCAAGATTATAGAGAAAATACATCCAATGATGGGGATGAATATAGAGTTTCTACTTCTGCACAAATAACAGTTCCAAAATTAAAGAATAGAAAAAGGAAGATTTGTGTAAAAGCAGTGGATGTTTTTGGTTTTGAAAGTGTTGTTGTAAAGGAGATTTAAAATGCCAACATTGTTAAATACTGGAACAAGGGATATTCCTTTGCAATTTGCAAAACAATTAACTGATATGGTTAATCAAGAATGGGAACAAGGTAGCTTTATAAACAAAGTAAGTCCGATCACACAAGATTTATTACGTTTTTGGTTTTCTCCTGCCTTTTGTGAAAGACAAATAAATTTTCATGAAGGGCAAAAACAAGCGATTTTAAATGCTATCTACTGCCATGAAATATTAAAAACTGAGTCTGTTTTTAATATGTATCAAGTTGCAAGTAGCAATATTATGGATGATAAATTTTTAAATTCCATTCAAAAAGATAAATATTCACATCCAAAATATTGCATTAAAATGGCAACAGGAACAGGTAAAACTTGGGTTATGAATGCTTTATTCTTGTGGCAATATTTAAATGCAAAGTATAATGAAAATAAAGAAAGTTGTTCTTTTACAAAGAATTTTCTGTTGGTTGCGCCAGGTTTGATTGTTTATGAACGATTACTTGATGCATTTTTAGGAAAAGAAGATGAAACGGGAATTCGTCATTTTGAAACCTCTGATTTAAAGAAAAATGAAGAAGTTTTTATTCCTGAGAAATATAGAGATGCAGTATTTGGTTTCGTTCAAAATAATGTTGTTAAAAAAGAAGAAATTGGCAAAAAAATAACAGGTGAAGGAATTATTGCAATTACCAATTGGCATTTGCTTGCAGGAACAGAAGAAGAGATAGATGCTAACATTTCTCCGCTTAAAGATCCTTCATTAGTTATTAAGGATTTGTTACCTATCACACCTGGTGTAACATCGGGGCATAGTTTAGAAACTCTTGATAATAAGTATTTAAGAGGTGGAGAATTAGATTATTTAAAATCACTTAAAAATATTTGTGTTTTTAATGACGAAGCTCACCATATTCATGAGAATAAAATGGCGGGCATTGTTTCGGAAGTGGAATGGCAAAAATCACTTAATTTTATTTCAGAAGAGAAAGAAACAAATTTTATTCAAATTGACTTTTCAGCTACGCCCTATGACATAACAGGCTCCGGTCAAAAAAGAACAAAACATTATTTCCCACATATTATTGTAGATTACACATTGAATTCAGCTATTCATTCAGGTTTAGTTAAAACCATCGCAATAGATAAACGAAAAGAAATAGCCTCTTTGTCTGATGAAGATTTAGAGTTTAAAGCAATTCGGGATGGCAAGTCAGTTGTTTGTCTATCAGAAGGTCAAAGGTTAATGCTTCGGGCAGGTTTATCTCGTTTGAAGTTGTTAGAAGAGGAATTTGTAAAAGTAAATGAAACAAAACATCCAAAGATGTTGGTTGTTTGTGAAGACACAAAGGTATCGCCACTTGTTAAAGAATTTTTGATACAAGAGGGATTGCAAGAAAATGATGTGTTGCAAATTGATTCTGATAAAAAAGGTTCTGTGAAACCTGATGAATGGAAGCAAATTAAACAGAATTTATTTAATATAGATAAAAAATCATCTCCCAAAGTTGTTGTATCTGTTTTAATGCTTAGAGAAGGATTTGATGTAAGCAATGTTTGTGTTATTGTTCCACTTCGTTCATCGCAAGCACCTATTTTGTTAGAACAAGTTATTGGACGAGGATTAAGACTAATGTGGCGAGAACCAGATTATGATGAAATAAAAGCAGAAAATCGCCATAAAATGTTAGATTTAAAACAAGAACCCAATGGTTATTATGATATCTTACACATTGTAGAACATCCTGCATTTATCCAGTTTTATGAAGATTTGGATAAAAATATGTTATTTGAAGAAGTAGAACGACCAAATAGAGAAAGTATATTAGGAGATATTATTACCGTTAAATTAAAAGACAATTACAAGGATTATGATTTTTGTATACCTTCAATTATTAAAGATAGAGAAGAACTTTTAACTCCAAAAGAGTTAAATTCAGCTGACTTTCAAGAGTTTCCGTGGAAATTGGAACAATTGCAAACAATGCTAAAAAATAATGATGCAGAGACATTTGTTGCACAAGAAATGACTGTTAAAACAAGATTTGGAGAATATAAAGTTCATAGCGAAATTTTTAATGCCAAAAGTTATAATGACTTCTTATCCAAAATGATATTGGCGATTACAACTAATATTGCAAGGCTTTCATCACATTCTAAAAAAGAATTTCCAACAATTCAAATAAATCAAGCTCCATTAGTTGCTGTTATAGATGAATATATTAGAACAAAATTATTTAATAAACCTTTTGACCCTATGGATGGTAATAATTGGCGTGTTTTAATGCTGGCAAAAATAGGGATTGTAGAACATATAATGAAGCAAGTGAGCAAGGCTATATATGAATTGCAGAATAATATAAATATTGAAGAGGCTGAAATTGTGAAAAAACATTTTTCAGATATATCATCTTTAAAAATGAGAGAAAATTTTTCACTAGATATTGTAAAATCAATTTATGAAAAAACATCATATCCATCTAATAAAGGTGAATTTGAAAGAGATTTTCTTTTGTTTGCAGATGCGGATACCCAAGTTGAAAGATTGTTGAAAATAAATGAAAATTATCATTTGTTTGCTAATTTAAAATATATTAGAACAGATGGTATGCTTTCTTCATATTATCCTGATTTTATTGTTAAAATTGGTGAAGATATCTTCCTTGTTGAAACGAAAGCGCAGAAAGATGTAAGCCAAGAAAATGTTATTCAAAAGCAAAAAGGTGCATTAGATTGGATAAAAAAGACAAATGAATTACCACTCATTGATAGGATGAATTCTCTTTGGCATTATGCAATTTTGGATGATAATACATTTTATATGATGAAAGATAAAGGATCCTCTTTGAAAGATATGTTGTGTTTTTGCAAACTGAATAATGCTAAAATTTCGGGGAGATTATTTTAAAAAATCATTGATTTTATTCTTGAAAAAATTTTTTTATGCGTGTAAAATAAGCTGTTATAAAATAGCTTAAATTTTTGGTGCATAAAGATAATAAAAAAGGATAGCGCATGATGAGATTTCTTTCAATGTTGGTCAGCTTAGGTTTTTTCTGCTGTTTTATTGTTTTTATTATCGGTTTTGCTGTGATGGTTCATTTTTCGGTTGGTTTGCCTGATTATAAGCAATTGGCCGATTATCGTCCACTTGTGACTTCAAGACTTTATGCAAATGATGGTTCTTTGATGGCTGAATATGCAAATGAAAAACGATCATTTGTTCCAATTGAAAGTATTCCTCCATTGGTGATCAGTGCTTTTATGGCGGCTGAAGATAAGAATTTTTATGAACATGGTGGCATTGATTTTATGGGTCTTGCTCGCGCAATGATTATCAATGTTAAAAACATTGGAACGGGTCGCCGTCCAATGGGTGCTTCAACGATTACACAACAAGTTGCTAAAAACTTTTTATTGACTTCAGAGCAATCCATTGAACGCAAAATTAAAGAAGCTTTATTGGCTCGAAAAATTGAAAAAACATACACAAAAGATCATATTTTAGAGCTTTATTTGAATGAAATTTATTTGGGGCAAGGTTCTTATGGTGTTGCCAGTGCGGCGCTTAATTATTTTGATAAGAATTTAAAAGATTTGAGTATTGCTGAATTGGCTTATTTAGCGGCTCTTCCAAAAGCGCCAAATAACTATCATCCTGTTCGAAAAAAAGAACAAGCTATTGCAAGACGCAACTGGGTTATTTCAAGAATGGTTGATGATGGGTATATTTCAGCTGAAGAGGGATTGAAAGCGCAAGAAGAAGATTTAACAGTTATTCAACGCCCTAAAAATGCATTGCGCGTGAATGGATATTATGCAGAAGAGGTGCGTCGATTTATTGTGGATAAATATGGCGAAGATGCGATGTATAATGGTGGCTTATTTATTCGCACCAGTTTAGATCCAAAAATGCAAGCTGCTGCTGTGAAGGCTTTGCAAGAAGGGTTATTGAATTATGATAAGCGTCATGGGTGGAGAGGCGCAAAAGAAAAAATTGATATTTCATTGCCTGATTTTAAAGAAACATTGGTTAATAAAGAAATTCCAGCTTATGTGCCAGAAGGGTGGCTTTATGCCGTTGTAACAAATGTTAAAGAAAAAGAAGCAGAAATTTATGTTTCAAATGGTAAAAATGGTAAAATTTTGTTAACAACATTAAAATGGGCTAGACGTGCGCTTGAAAATGCAAAAATTTCTTTAACACCAGTTCAAAAGACAGGAGATGTGCTGTCAAAAGGAGATGTTGTTTTTGTGAGCCTTCAAAATGAAAAAGAAGGAACTTATTATTTGCAACAAGTTCCAGAAGCTGAAGGTTCTTTAATTGCATTAGATCCACATACGGGCCGTGTTTTAGCAATGGTTGGTGGTTTTTCATTTTATCGCAATCAATTTAACCGCGGTATTCAAGCTAAACGTCAACCAGGTTCTTCATTTAAACCGTTTGTTTATTTAGCTGCTCTTGATTCTGGATACACGCCTTCAACATTGATTTTAGATGCGCCAATTGTGATGCGTTTGCCAGATGGAAGTGTTTGGAAACCAAAAAATTATAGTAAAAAATTCTATGGTCCAACAACGCTTCGTGTGGGGCTTGAAAAATCAAGAAACTTAATGACTATTCGTTTAGCGCAAGCAATTGGGATGAAAAAAGTTTCTTCTTATGCAAGAAAATTTGGTATAGCTGATAACTTGCAAGAAGTTTTATCTTCAGCTCTTGGCGCGCATGAAACAACCTTAATGAAATTAACAACGGCTTATGGCGCCCTTGTAAATGGGGGTAGAAAAATTACACCTAACTTGATTGACCGAATTCAAGATAGAGATGGAAACACGATTTATAAACATGATATGCGTCCTTGTCCTAATTGTGTGGGTGAATTAGCAAGCCCAATGGAAAAGCCAGAGATTATTGACGCGAAAGAACAAATTCAAGATCCTGTAAGCGCTTATCAAATGGTTCATATTTTAACTGGTGTTGTTGAACGCGGAACAGGGCGCGTTGCTAAAGCGGTTCGAAGAACATTAGGGGCAAAAAGTGGAACAAGTAATGATAGCTTTGATGCTTGGTTTATTGGCTTTTCTCCTGACTTAGTTGCGGGTGTTTGGGTTGGATTTGATAATCCTCAAACATTGGGGGCAAATGATACGGGTGGTGTTGTTGCTGGGCCAATTTTTAGGGACTTTATGAGTGAAGCTTTAAAAGATAAGCCCGATATTCCATTTCGAATTCCAAAAGGTGTTCGTCTTGTGAAAGTGAACCCAACGACGGGGAAACCACAACAAGAAGGTCAAGTGATTACAGAAGCATTTAAAACAACGGATGCCGATATGCCAAGCAGCAATGTTATTGGTGGTAAAGAAATGATTGAAGAAAAAGATGAATCTATGCCTGAATTAGGTGGATTATATTAGAGGTTAAAATGGATAGAGATTTATTTAATTATATGCCGATTGAAGAAAAAATAAAAAAAGCTAGGCGATTATTGCGTTCTGCTCTTGTTTATGATCATGTTAAATTTTTGATGACTGGTAAAAAAAATATATATACTGTTTCTGATGCGTTAAAACCAAATGCAAAAAATGAGAAAGAGCGCAGAAATTTTGATCAAACAAGAGATATTGCCCATGTGTTGCAATCAGAATTTCCAGAACCAGATCGTTTAAGAAATTATAAAGAAATTTGTGCATCAGAAATTGGTGATATCGAATATTTATTAAAAGATAAAGAAGTTCGGATGCAAATTGTTAAAGATATTATGACAGAAGAACAAATGAATTTAAAACAAGATTATTCGTTTTTCTTAAACAGTGTAAAGGCACGTGTTTGTGGATCAAAACCAATTCGAAAAATGAATACGTTGATGATTTCTCTTTTATCAAAAATAAGGGGAAGATAATTTAGGTGTGCTAAAAAAGGAGTTAATATGAAAGCAGAAATTTTAGCATTTAAACAAAAATATCAAACGGCAATTGATTTGCTGAAAGGCCGTCTTTGACTGGGGTAATGCAAAACTTCGTAAAGAAGAATTAGATGCGTTAACTTTGGATGCTTCATTATGGGAAAATCCAGAAAGAGCGCAAAAGCTGATTAGTGAAAGAACAAGGCTTATTGCTCAAATTGAAAAAATTGAAGAGCTTGAAAATACTGTTTCTTCAACATATGAGATGATTGAACTAGCTGAGATGGAAAATGAGGTTGAGCTTTTAAAAGAAGCAGAAGACTCTTTTTCAAATTTAGATCCAGTTGTTGAAGAAATGTTGCTTTCTTCTTTGCTTTGTAAAGAAGGGGATGCGAATGATTCCTTTTTAGAAATTCATTCCGGAGCTGGTGGAACCGAATCACAAGATTGGGCTTCAATGTTGATGCGCATGTATATGCGTTGGGCTGAAAAAAATGGATATAAAGTTTCATTATTGGAAGAAAGTCAAGGTGATGAAGCTGGCATTAAATCCGCCACAATGAAGATTGAAGGTTTAAATGCATATGGATGGCTTAAATATGAATCAGGCGTTCATCGTTTGGTTCGCATTTCTCCATTTGATTCAAATGCAAGAAGACACACAAGTTTTGCCTCTGTGTGGGTTTATCCTGTTGTTGATGATTCCATTGAAATTGATATTAATCCAGCTGATTTAAGAATTGATGTATTCAGAGCATCAGGTGCGGGTGGTCAACATGTAAACAGAACGGAAAGTGCTGTTCGAATCACTCATATTCCAACTGGAATTGTTGTTCAAAGTCAAACAGGTCGTTCTCAATTTCAAAATAAAGATGAAGCCTTTAATATGTTAAAGTCAAGATTATATGAATTAGAGCTTCAAAAACGAAAAAAAGAACAAGGCGAAATTGAAGATGCCAAAGGTGATAATGGTTGGGGAAATCAAATCAGATCATATGTTTTGCAACCATATCAAATGGTGAAAGATTTAAGAACTGGTTATGAAACATCCGATACAAGTGGTGTTTTAGATGGAAATTTGAATTCATTCATGCGTGCTTCACTGTCTGGCTTAAAAGCCAAAGATGAACAAAATCAAGAGGATTAAGATGACAAAGAAAATACTTTTTGGTTTGGATATTTTTAAAAAAACTCATGAACTTGAACAAATGATAGTGACATTTTTGCTCAATATTATTCAAGCTGGTATTTTTTATGATCAAGCAATGCAAACATATCTTAATGAAGGAGCCACGGGTTCTTTTTCAGATTTGGTTAAAAAAGTTTCTGCACTTGAAGCAGAAAATGATGCGTATCGAAGAAAAATTGAAAATAATTTATATCAATATATGATTTTGCCAGATATGCGTTCAGATATTTTAAAGTTACTTGAAATGTGTGATAAAGTGATTAATAAATATGAATCGAATCTATTGGTTGTTAGCGTTGAAAAGCCAAAAGTTTTTTCCTCTTTAAAAGAAGATTTAATCAAAATCATTCATTGGGATTTGGAATGCGTTGGGTCGCTTGTTTCTGGTGTTCGACATTTCTTTTTGGGGAAGGACATAAAGGAGTTTACACTTCAAACTTATCAGTTTGAGCATAAGGTAGATGAATGCGCATTAAAATTAAAAGAAATGGTGTTTAATGAAAAAATTGAATTGGCCAGACAAATTCAATTAAAGGAATTTATCTATCATATTGAAAAAATTTCTGATATTGCAGAAGATGCAGCAGATATTTTAAATATTATGGCGGTTAAACACGCAGTATAGGAAAAATGATGACGATTTTAGATTGCTTTTTTATGTTTGGTGCGATTTTTCTTGGGTTTTCCTTAGGGAAAAACAACTTAAGCAATCTTTTTGGAAGCGCAATTGGAACTAAAATGATTCATCTTAAATCAGCGGCTTTGTTGGCATCATTATTCGTTTTTCTTGGTGTTTTTTTTAGTGGATATGCCACAACAGAACATGTGAATAAACTGGCAAGAGTTGTTTCTTTCCAAGAAGCTTTTTTTGTTTGTGTTTCAGCTGGGCTTGTGATTTATCTTTTAAGCTTATTTGGTATTCCAGCTTCGATTACTCAAACAAGCACGGGAGCTTTAATTTCCTTGAATGTTTTTCATCATTTATCTATTGATTCTGATTTAGTTTTAAAAAGCTTTTTAGGGTGGGTTGCAACGCCGTTTTTATCTGGATTTTTTGCATTTGTTTTCTTTTGTTTTTTTAGAAAATTTTTAAAAGAGCATCCAATTAAACTTTTATATCGTGATATTATCATTCGTTGTTTGCTTGTATGCGTTGGGTCATTTTGCGCTTATTCGTTAGGGGCAAATAATATTGCAAGTATTGCAGGACCGTTTATTTCTGTTGATAAAAGCATGATGATAATTTTGTTTTTCTTAACAGCCATTGGAGTGAGTGTTGGTTTTTTTAGAGCAGATAAACGTGTGATTAAAACAGTGAGTAAAGGGATGTTCCCGTTAACGCCGATGGAAGCATTTATTGCTGTTTTTTCGTCAGCAATGACTTTGTTTTGTTTTTCAAGTGTTGGTCTTGAAAATTTTCTTGAAAGTTTGTATTTGCCTTCTTTTCCTTTAATCCCAGTTCCATTATCAGAAGCAATTATTGGTTCAATTATTGCAATAGCCTTGGCAAAAGGGATTGATGGTCTTAAATTAAAAGTAGCTGGTTCAGTTCTTTGTTCATGGGGCGTTGCGCCATTCAGTGCAGGTTTATTATGTTATATGTTTATGTTTTTTGCTAAAAGTTTTGGGGTGTTATTATGAAAAAAAGAATTAACAAACCATTAAAATATTCTTTATTGGGATTAAAATATTTATCCATTATTTTTGTTTGCACACTTTTTGTGATGTTTAGTGTTGTATATTATAAATTGCATAAAGAACCCGTTGATTTAAGTTTTTTATTACCAAAAGTTGAATCTTATTTAGCACCATCAAAAACGTTGCATTTAAGCGCAGAAAGTATTGTTTTATCAGCTAGAGCTTCAAGAATGGGGCTTTTCCATATTCAAATTGATAATCTTGAATTAAAAGATGCCCAAAATAAGGAAATTTTGGAATTGCCTGATGTGAAATTTTCATATGGTTTGTGGCAACTTTTAACCTTGAGCTTTGTTCCTAAAAATATTTTTCTGACCGATGCTTATTTATATGTTACATTAAATGAAAAGAACCAGTTTATTTTAGAAGATAAACCTCAAGATGATGAACTTGTTGAACAAGATATTGAAAAAAAAGAAACAACGCAATTAAATCCTGTTTTTGTTCAAGATCAACGTATTATTATCAATGATATTATTAAATCATTATCAGCATTTTCAAAATTGCGCAGGTTCACGCTTAAAAATTCAACAATTGTGTTGAATGACTTAAAGGAAAATAAGCATTTTGAATTTCCAAATTTGAATTTAACATTGAAGCGTCAACGTTTTTATAAATATGAAATTTCCTCTTTTGGTCAGATGATTGTTGATGGGAAAAAACCAATGACATTGGTTTTTGATGCGCATTTAAATGCGCCTAATAAAACACTTAACTTCAAAGCTAATTTTAATGATTTGAAATTAAATGAAATGGGACGTGCTATTGATATTTTTAATGGATTTAAAGTTTCATTATCAGGATCAGTTGAAGGAGAGCTTTCCTTTGAAAAGAAAAATTCATCTTTTAAAGAAATGGCTCAAAAACTTTCTTTTAATGTTGAAACAAATGGACAGGGAAGTATTTATTTGCCACATCCTCTTGATATTGTTTATCCAGTTAAAAAAATTAAAGCACAAGGGGTGTTTGGTAATCAGTTAGAACAGCTTTTTATTCGCCCAGTTGATGTTGAATTAACATCAGGATTGAGTGCAGATGTTGATATTGTGATTAATGGGATTGGATCCTTTTTAAATTCAAATAATGTTAATAATATTACAACAACAATTAATGCCAGATTAAATCAAATTCCAACAGATCAAATTTCAGTTGTTTGGCCATCATATTTAGGGTCAGATGCGCATGCTTGGGTAAAAGAAAATTTGAAAAATGGGGGATTGAAAACAGCGTTATTTACTCTTTATTTTACAGGCGGAGAAATTTCAGATTTAATTGGAGATGTAACATTTGATGGGGTTGATGTTCATTATTTAAGACCATTACCTCCTGTTGAAAAAGCAGGTGGAAAAGTGATGCTTTATCCAGATCGTGTTGAAATTTTTGCAACTAAAGGAAATATGAAAGATGTTCAACTTGAAGTTGGGAATGTTTATTTAACAGAGTTGTTAGATGATGTTTCTAATTCCAAAATTGAATTAAAAGTTTCAGGTCCTGTTGATCAAATGTTAACGCTTATTGATCAAAAACCATTAGATTTAATTCAAGAATTTGGCATTAAACCAAATCAAGTGAACGGCATGGCTACAGGTGAAGTGTTTTTAAACTTTCCTTTAACAGAATCATTAAAGCCATCCGATATCAAAGTGGATGTAAAAGCTCATTTAAACGAGGGAACGGTTATTGTTCCAGATAGCCAAATTAAGTTAGAAAAATCAGATTTTTCATTGGTTGTGGATAATGAAAAATTATCTTTAAATGGATCTAGCCTTGCTTTTGGTGTTCCACTTCAGATTAAATGGGAAGAATTTTTTGCTCCAACTAAAAAGATGCCTCTTCAAAGTAAATATGAAGTAAAAGGGCAGGTGAATGATAAAGTTTTGGAACCATATTATCAAGATATTTCAACTTTTGTTCAAGGGCCATTTTATTTAAATGCGTTGATTCAAAAAGATATGAATGGGATTTCTCATTTTGATTTAAATGCAAATTTAACATCAGCAAAAGTTATTTTAAATCCATTGACCTATGAAAAAAATGAAGGCACTTCAGCTAAATTAAACACGGCTTTTTCAATTGATTCAAATGGTTGGTTATCGAAAATTTTATTTGATTATCAAGCAGATAAAGAATCAAAATTAAAAGGAAATATTTTCTTAAAAGGAAGAGGTTTTTCTTTAAATATTGAAGAAGCTCAGTTGCCAGAATCAAGTTTTAAGGGAAGCGTTGATTATTATGAAAAAGAATTTTTCAAAGTTTCTCTTTCTGGATCTAAATTAAATATCAGTGGATTAAAAGAATTCCCTTTGCTTAAAAATGCAAAACCTGATCCTAATCCCGAACTTAAAATGACGGCATTGGGGGGTAATGATTTAGCTGAAATTTATTTAGATGTTAGTTTGGATTCTTTGACAATGAAAAAAGATATGCCATTAAAGCAAGTGTCATTAAAAGCTTATCGAAATGGCTCTTTGTGGCAAAATTTATTTTTATTTGCAATGGGAAGAGAACCGGTTTCAGTGAATTATACGCCAAAAGATGGACGGTTAGATGGGTTAACAATGGATGTGGGTGATTTATTAAACCGTTTAGGTTTTTCAGATCAGTTTGAAAAGGGAAGTGCAAAAATTGAAGGAAAAGTCTTGCCAAATGGCGGTTTTTCTGGAGATTTGAAATTAAAAGATATTAAGCTTAAAAAACCAGGATTTGTGATGCAGGCGGTCACAATTTTGGGAATTTGGGATGCAATACAAGGAAATGATTTAAGTTTTTCAAATGGCGAAGTTGCATTTGATCTATCTCCAAACTTCACTTTGTTTATTAAAGAAGGCGTAACTTATGGAACAGCTTTAGGGATTACGTTTGCCGGCAGAGCTGCAATTTCTTCATTGGAGTTATCAGGCTCTGTTATCCCTGCTTATATTATCAATTCTTTGCCAGGGAAAATCCCTGTAATTGGACATTTATTTAAAGACACAAAGGGCGGAGGATTAGTGGGGGTTAAATATGAAGTAACAGGAACGCCTGCGAACCCAATTGTTTCTTTTAAACCTTTATCAAGTATTGCCCCTGGCATTTTGGGAAGATTCTTTTAAAAAAGGATGAAAAAAAATCTCCTAAATTTTTAGGAGATTTTTTATTTTCTTATTGTTCTGATTTTTTTAGAATATTATTGATGTTTTTATTTAATTTTTCTATGGTTTTTAAAACATTATTTGGTTTATTTTCAAAAGCAATGGTTTCCAATATGTCTTTACTTAAGATGTTTTGTCTTCTCATTTCAATCAACATTTCATTCATGCGATCCCAATAATGATTTGTGTTTAAAAACACAATGGGTTTATATGGTTCTTTTTTATTTTGAACAAGTGTTTCAAAATAATTAAAAACATACATCACATCAAATCCACCTGGAAGAAAAACAAGAGCATCACTATTTTGGATAAAGAAATCAGCTTGGCTTTCAAAATTTGAAGCTGGTTTTATAGGGATTGTTTTACAAGGATGATTTTTGGGGCAGTTTTCTTCATTTTGTGGCAAATAAGAAATGGCTTTGAAATTAGCTTTTTTATTATGAAGTGTTTTTAAAAAAGCCCCTGAAAGACCAACGCCTGTTCCTTCACAAATAATTTCTTTTTTTTGACTCGCTAAATAAGAAGCTAATTGAGAAACATTTTTTGCATATGTTGAATTAAAATTCTTATTTTGAGAGCCAATCACCCCAATTGTTTCAACTTGAGCAAAAGAAGGGGTTGATAAAAGAAAACAAGATAAAAGAAAAAGCGTTTTTTTCATTTAGAAATCTCCTTATTTCCTGTTGAAAATATGATTTTTTACTCTGGTTAAAACAGCGCCAGAAATAATGCGTGCTTTTTTTGCCCCTTGTTGTAACATATCTTCAACTTCATCAAAATGTTCAATATAATAATTATATTTTTCTCTTTTTTCACCTAATTCATTTAAGATGGCTTGTAACAACATTTTTTTAATTGTGCCATAACCCATACCGCCTTTTTCAAGGCCTTCTTTAATTTCCATAACCAATTCTTCAGGAGCAATCCCTTTTGCAATATGATAAAGCAAGATATCATCTGGATTTTTTGGATCATTGATATCTTGACAATCAGTTTTAATTCCCATAACAGCTTTTTTAATTTCAGAATCTGTTCCAAAAAGAGGAATCACATTGTTATAGCTTTTACTCATTTTTTGGCCATCAATTCCAGGGATGACTTGCGTTTCTTCTTTTAAAAAGCTTGTTGGTATTTTAAGCACTTCTGCTTCATAAATTGCATTGATTGCACCGGCAATATCAGCAGCAATTTCAACATGTTGAACCTGATCTTTTCCAACAGGAACAATATCCGTATCATAAGCTAAAATATCAGCAGCCATTAAAACAGGGTATGTATATAATCCCATGTTGATGCCAGCATCTTGCGGTTCATTTTTTGCAAGATTTTTATCAACAGCTGCTTTATATGCATGCGCTTTATTCATAAAACCTTTAGGCGTATAAGCCATTAAAATGGTTGTGAGCTCAAAAATTTCTGGGATATCAGATTGGCGATAAAAAACAGAATGATTTGGATCTAATCCACAAGCTAAATAAGCGCATGCAAGTTCTTTTGTTGTTTTGGCTAAAAAAACAGGATCTTTAATCGCATTAATCGCATGATAATCAGCAACGAACATAATATGATTTGCTTTTTGTTCAGCTGTTTTTTGACCGAATTCAATCATAGGATTAATGGCGCCAAAGTAATTGCCGATATGCAATGTTCCTGTTGGTTTAACGCCAGTTAAAATCGTTTTATTTTCTAATTTCATTTTATATCCTTTTTTATCTTTCACTGCCACCACTTGCAACAATATTTGATTTGTTTCTTGGTTTTTTCTGGATGGCAATATTTTTCTTATATTTCTTATTATAAACTTTAATCTTTTTTTCAGCTTCTGGCAACAAAATTTTTTCCATAAACAAGTCTGGAGTTAAGGAAAGCCCTGTTGTCTTTATCCAAGGAGTTAAACTTTTTCTTGCTCCTTTTATGGCATCAACCATGGTGATTGGTTGCAATTTTTTAGGAAGTTGAGAAATCGTGGAAGAGTAAAATAAATCATGATAAACCAATTGATGGGCTTGATTTTCGCATTCTTTAATTTGAAAAGAGTAAAGAGGTGCTGTTTGAATATCTTGTTGATGTTGCATCATAACAAGCGTCATCATTTTTTCCATCAATAAAATATGATATGGGCTTCTGCTCATAATACCTTCTTTAAAAAGCTCAAAATATTTTTGAACGGCAAACAAGGTAAACGCGTTTTGTTCGGCAGGCGTAATTGGTTTTGATTTTCTCTTCACTTGATCTTGCCAATGTTTATAAGCAAGGGCGCATAAAAATTTTCTTACTTTTAAGCGATCGGCGTGCCCTGCAACAATTTGGCTGGATAAGGCGCCTTTTTTTGCATTTTGATAATAGACACATTTAGTTACCCCTGTGTTGCCATATTGATAGGCAAGATCAGTTCCAAGTGCTTGTGAATAAAAAGAATTTCCTAAAAAAGGATTTCGTCTTAAAAGGTTTTCTTGTTTTTCCGAGTATTCAATTTGTGCGCTTGATAAAGCATTTTCAATTGAAATAACAGGGCGATCGTTTGGGAATAAAATATCAACTTGCGCTTCATATCTCATTTGCGAAAGATTTGGAGAATGTGTTTTATCATATTCATTTCTTCTTTTGATGCATTGATAAGCCAAATTTTCTTTTTCTTCTTGCGAAAGGGTGCGCCCATTTATTTTGATATCCAAGCTTCTTAAAGCGGCAATGCCTTCAGGGGCAAGTTTATCTCCATTAAATTCAATTTTTAAACCATATCCAATTGTTAAAGCATTTGCGGAGCAAAAATAAAAACATTCCATTGGTTTACTGTGAACAACATTATTGGCATCAACGCTATATCTTGTGCTTTCTATCAGATAAGTAGGAGCCATTAACGATCTTGTTACATTATACCTTGAAACGATTTGTTCTTCTTTAATTAATTCTTTTTGTTGTTCGATAAAATCAAAAACCTCTTCTTTTGTTGGTAATTGAATTTCAGGGAGTTGTTTGATAAAAGTTTCTCTTCTTAATAAAGGCGATAAACTTTTAAAGAATGTGATCATAGGTTCAGAAAATCTTGGTGATTTTTTTTGTTTTTCTTGAACTTGAATAGGTTCTTGTTCATTTAAAGTTTGAGGTTGTTCTTGAACAATAGGGTCTTTTGTTTCTTTTTTGGCTATTTTGTTTTCTGGTTCAAAATCTTTTTTAGTTGATTTTGAAGAATGAATAAGCGTTGTGCTGGTTAAAAGACCACCTAAAATAAAAAGTTTATAAAATATCTTTTTCATCTTGAACCTTCGTTTATGATATATAAATAGGGTATCGTTTTTTATTAAAAAAATCAACTTTTTTAATTTTTTTAGAAGAGATTTTTTTGCGTGAAAGCAAAAGACCTTGCATTCGTTTTTTTTAGATGTTATTCTTTAAAAAAGTTAGTAAGGGGGTTGTTATGATTGAACAAAGTCTTTTAATTACCGCTATGGGCATGGGCAGTGTTTTTTTCTTTTTGTTCTTGCTTGTGTGTTTTATGAATTTGTTAAGAGTTTTTTTAACTGGATATACAAAAGAAAGTTTAGATAAAGAGGCATTAGCCATTGTTTTGGCATTGAAAGAAAAAAAGGGGAAATAAATGGTTTCAAAAACAAGAAAACAAAAGAAAATAGATTGGTTGTGCACCGCGTTTCGAGATGGATTTCAATCCGTTTTTGGTGCAAGAGTATTATCTAAAGATTATTTGCCAATTGTGAAAGAAGCTGTTGATGCTGGTGTAAAAAACATTGAAGCAGGTGGGGGCGCTTCGTTTCAAGCTTCTTTTTTCTATAACAATGAAAATGCTTTTGATGTGATGGATTCTTTCCGCAAAATTTGTGGTAAATCTGTTAATTTGCAAACATTGGCTCGTGGGGTTAATGTTGTGGCACTTGATTCTCAAAGTTCTGAAATGATTGAGTTGCATGCCAAAATGTTTAAAAAACATGGAATGACAACTATTCGTAACTTTGATGCATTGAATGACCCCGAAAACTTGGTTTTTAGTGCAAAAGCCATTCATAAAGCAGGTTTAAAACATCAACTTTGTGTTGCCATGATGAGTTTGCCTCCTCATTGTAAAGGCGCACATACACCAGAATTTTATGAATCCAGATTAAAAGCTTTTCTTAAAAGCAAAATGCCAATTGATTCTGTTTGTTTTAAAGATGCTTCTGGAACGGCAACACCAAAGGTTGTGTATGAAACAATTAAAAGAGCGCGCAAAATTTTGGGAGATGATATGTTGATTCAATATCACTCACATGAAACTGCTGGAACAGGATTGGCTTGTTATTTGGCTGCAATTGAAGGAGGAGCAGATCGTGTTGATTTATCTATGGCACCTGTTTCAGGGGGAACTTGTCAGCCAGATGTGGCTACGTTATGGCATGCTTTACGAGGATATGATTATGAATTAGAGTGCGATATTGATGCTTTAATGAAAGTGGAAGATCATTTTAAAGAAGCTTTAAGTGATTATTTTATTCCACCAGAAGCTTTGCATACTGAACCAATGATCCCTTGGTCACCAATGCCAGGGGGCGCATTAACAGCAAACACTCAAATGCTTCGGGATAATAATTTAATGGATAAATATGCCGAAATGATTAAAGCAATGGAAGAAGTTGTTTTAAAGGGAGGTTTTGGAACATCAGTGACACCCGTATCTCAATTTTATTTCCAACAAGCTTTTAATAATGTGATGTTTGGACCATGGCAAAAAATTGCTGAAGGTTATGGTAAAATGGTGTTAGGTTATTTTGGAAAAACACCTGTAGCTCCAGATAAAAAAGTTGTTCAAATTGCTTCAGAACAATTGGGTTTAAGTCCAACGAAAGAAAGTGTGTTATCCATTAATGATAAAAATCCAAATAAGAGCAGAGCTCATTATGAAGGAATTTTAAAAGAACATAATTTAGAGATAACAGATGAAAATGTTTTCATTACAGCAGCATGTGGTGCAAAAGGAATTGCTTTCTTAGAAGGGAAGGGAAAAATTGCTGTTCGATATAAAGAAGAAAAGCAAGAAGCTAAAAAAGAATCAAATTCTTATCAAGTGACAATTAATGGAGAAAATTTTGCTGTTGAATTAAAAGGCGAAAAAGCAATTGTGAACGGTAAAGAATATCAAGTTTCTGATTTTTCATCAATTGATGAAGAGGTTTCTTCTCAAAAAGAAAGTGAAGGAGCAAAACCATCTCAAGGAGCGGTTGTTTTAGCTAAAATGCCTGGAACGGTTACTTCGATTTTAGCGCCTGTTGGAACAGAGGTGAAAAAAGGAGATAACGTTCTTTGTGTTGAAGTGATGAAAATGGAAACATTTATTCAAGCGCCACAAAATGGCAAAGTAACAGATGTTTTTGTTTCCGTTGGTTCGCAAGTTGAAACAAATCAAAAATTATTTGAGGTTAAATAAATGAAGAAATATCCCGTATTTTTTTGGTGTGCATGCATTCTTCTTGCAATTTTTGGCTGTATAGAATTTGCCCTTTATAATGAAAGCATTATGCAAATTTTAAAACAAACAGCAATTTATCAATTGTTTCAAGAAAAAGGGCCTGAAGGAATGTTATTTCCTTTAGGGATATCCCGTCTTTTAATGATAGGCATTTGTTGCTTTTTGCTTTATCTTGGAATTCATAAAAAATTTGAACCGTTGCTTTTAATTCCAATTGCAATTGGTGGGTTGTTATCAAATATTCCGGGCGCTGGATTAACGCAAGAAGGGGGTTTGTTATATATTTTATATCATATGGGCATTGAAAATGGGCTGTTTCCCCTTTTAATTTTTATGGGCGTTGGCGCTATGATTGATTTTTCACCAATGCTTGCAAATCCTAAAACAGCTTTTTTAGGTGGGGCTGCTCAATTTGCTATTTTTGGAACTTTTTTGTGCGCTATTTGTTTAACAGGGCTTTTTCCCGATATTGGATTAACAATAAAACAAGCTGCCTCTATTGCCATTATTGGGGGAGCTGATGGGCCAACTTCAATCTTTTTAGCTGGACGTTTAGCCCCAGAATTATTGGGAGCAATAGCTGTTGCTGCCTATTCTTATATGGCGCTTGTTCCAGTGATTCAACCACCGATTATGCGTGCATTGACAACGAAAAATGAACGCCAAATTCAAATGGGGCAATTGCGTGTGATTTCTAAAAAAGAAAGAATTTTGTTTCCGATTTTAGTGATCATTTTAACGGGGTTATTCGTTCCTTTGGCTTTGCCATTAATTGGGATGCTCATGTTTGGTAATTTACTAAAAGAATCAGGGGTTGCTGATCGTCTTTCAAAAACAGTTTCAAATGAATTAATTAATATTGTAACGATTTTATTGGGGCTTTCTGTTGGATCAAAACTTTCAGCAGATTTGTTTTTGGTTTCAAAAACGCTTATTATCTTGATTTTGGGTATTTGTGCTTTCATGCTTGGTTCAGCAAGTGGCGTTTTGATGGCAAAATTAATGAATTTATTTTTGAAAAATAAAATAAATCCCTTAATAGGATCGGCTGGTGTTTCTGCCATTCCGATGGCAGCACGAGTGAGTGAAAAATTAGGTGTTGAAGAAAATCCTGAAAATCACTTATTGATGCATGCAATGGGCGCAAATGTTGCCGGTGCTTTAGGATCGGCAATTGCTGCTGGGATTTTGCTTGCTCTTTGCTAAGTTATAAATAAGGAGAAATTTTTTCTAAAAAAGTTTTTTCATCAATATCATAAAGCGCCAATTTTTTTTCTCTTGAGGTTTCGCCCGAAAGTAAACAAATGGCGCTTTTTCTTATGCCTAAAAATTTAGATAAAAAAGCAATTAAGGCTTCATTTGCTTTACCATCAACAGGTGGCGTGTTGATATTTATTTTAATTTGTTCATTATTCCACACGCCATTAAAGGCGGATTTTTTAGCACCAGGATGAATGCGCACTTTGATTTCAAGATGATCGGGATATCTGTTTAAAAAAAGCATTTTTTATTCCTTTTCTCTTTGTTGTTGAAAAAAAGTTTTCCAAGCTTGATATTTTGTTTTACTTTGACTCATACAAACAAATTTTTGTTTGTTTTCTAAAGAAAAAGAATCTTCGCAATGAAATCCTTTATGCTTTAAAAAGGAGATGGATTTTTTGTTTCTTATATCGCATTCTGCATGCAAAAAAATAAAATTATTTTGAAATAAAACCTCTCTTAATTTATCAAAGGATTGGCTGATAATTTTTTTGTTTTTAAACTTATTATCAATCCAATAAGAAATTGAACCAGAATCTTTAAAACAATCAACGCTGATATTTCCAATCATTTTTCTTTCTTTTTTAGAACAAATGCCAAAAGAATAAGATTCATTTTGATTAAATTTTGTTTCTTTTTGATGCAAAAATTCTTGAATATTATTTAAAGAAAGATCTTTCGTATAATATCCTGGGAAGAAAGGGAGTAGGCGTTCTTTATTTTTTTGAAATAGGTCAAGCATCATCTTAGCTTGTTTTTTATGTTTTTTTAATTTAACGAGGGTTATATCGTTTGAAACTGGGATAATTTGTTGCATACGTTATCTGAAATTTAAAATTAAAATAAGGGTGTAAAGAAGTGGGATGCTTAAAAAAACAAACACAGATGCTGTTTTTGATTTTCTTAAAGGGGAAATGCTGGCTAAAAAACAAGAGATGAAGATAAAATCATTGAATATTGAAACAATATCATAAAATTCTTTGTTTTTAAGGGCAAATGAATCAAAAAATGTCCATACATAACATGAAATATTTAATAAATATAAGATAATAATTAAACTAAGCTGAATTGCATGCGCCATATTTGAAACTCCTTTATTTAAAGGTATTATACTCTATTTTTATTTAAAAATAAAGATGAATAAAAAAAGATTTGTTTTTTTTGTTTCTTTTTTATATAATTATAAAATTAATTTAAAGGGGATTATGGATATGAAAAAAATTCGTTTTTCATGGATGGAAGTTCAAGAAGCTATTATGAATTGTCTTGAACAATTGCAAAAAGAAGATATGAATATTGAAGCTGTTGTTTCTTTGGGTCGTGGGGGAGCAATTCCATCTGGATATATTGCTCACCAATTGAAAAAGAAAATGGAATATATTAATTATTCTAGAAAAAATGGTTTTGGTGGGTCAACACTGGATCATTTTAAGCCAGGGACAAGGTTTTTGCTTGTTGATGATGCCACTGAAACGGGGAACAGTTTTGAAATGGTGAAAAATCTTTTTAAAGATTATGAATTTGTTA
The DNA here is from genome assembly GCA_045614025.1 of Alphaproteobacteria bacterium. GTDB lineage: Bacteria > Pseudomonadota > Alphaproteobacteria > CAAHEQ01 > UBA3637 > RGIG4140. The sequence continues at coordinate 15,441 of JAZLCE010000040.1, read as the reverse complement.
CTTGTGTGTTGTTTCAATCAAGTAAATCTTCTTATGAGCCAGATGTTGTTGGTGTTAGATATCCTGCATTAACGCCGCAACTTCCTTGGGAAAATAAATGCTAGACTTTTTATAATTATCTCGTTAAAATGGGTTTAAAGGAGTTTAATGGGATAAAGATGAAAGTTTGCTTATTTGATTGTGGTGGTGTGATTTATCCATATTCTTTAGCTCCTTTTAAAAAATGGGTTAATGAGCAAACATTAAAAACATCTTTTTCGTTTAAATGGAAAGAAGTGATGACTGGGGAGTTATCATTTTCCTCTTTTTCAAAAAATGTTTGCGAACAGATAGGTGTTTGTTATGCGCCATGCATTCAAGAAGAAATAAAAGACTCTTTATTAAAAGGTATGGGAGATTTTTATCCTGAAACAAAACGATTAATGAGTTACTTGAAAGATGAAAAAATACAAATGGGTTTGCTTTCAAATGCATTGCCAACTTTTGAAGGGACACTTGATGAATTGCCTTTTTCAAAAGATCTTATCTTTCCATCTTATCAATTGGGATTTTTAAAACCAGATAAAAGAATTTTTAAAGCTGTATTAGAAAAAATGAATATTCAAGCTTCTGAAGTTTTGTTTATTGATGATAAAAAAGAAAATGTTGAAGCCGCTTTATCCTTGGGAATGAAAAGTTTTGTTTTTCAAAAAGAAACGGCCTTAGATAATTTAAAAAAAATAATGGGAGAACGAAATGTTGGATATATTAGGCATCGGCGATGCCATTGTCGATAAGATTATTAATTTTGATGAATCAGATCCAGTGATGCAACGGATTTTGCCCGTTAAAGGATTGTTTTTTGTTGCAACGCCTGAAGAACATTCCTATTTAAGAGAGAGACCATCCATGGCTGATTATGCGGGTGGTTCGGCAGCTAATACCATTCGAAATATGGCGTTGTTAGGGTTAAAAGCTGGATTTGTTGGAAAGGCTGGTTGTGATAAAGATGGTGATTTTTTTGAAAAAAGCTTAAAAGATTATGGTGTTTGTTCTTATTTAATTCAAACGCCTGAAGATAAAACGGGATGTAGTGTTGTGATGGTTCATGTCGATAAAGATCGAACACAATGTGCCCGTCCTTGTGCAGCTAATTTGTTATCCTTAAATGAAATTAGTGATGAAATGCTTAGTCAAACAAAATCAATTTTAACGGAGGGGTATATGTTAAATCGCCGTCCAGAATTGGTTGAAGAGGTGATTTTAAAAGCAAAGTTTCATGGCGCAAAAGTTTATTTAACTTTATCAGATGTTCATTGTGTTCAAAACAAAAAGGATTTGATTTTAAAGTTATTGCCACAAATGGATATTTTGTTTGGTAATGAATATGAATTTGATGCGTTAGGTGTTTCTCAACAAGAGTTGAAGCAAACCTTATGTGTTAAAACATGTGGCTCAAAAGGTGTTGAAATATTTGATAAAAATGAAAAACATTTTGTTGAAGCTCCTCTTTTAGAAAGTATTCAAAATACCAATGGGGCAGGGGATGGTTTTGCGGCTGGTTTTTTGATCGGTTGTCATCAAAATTTAAGCTTAAAAGAGTGTGCTTTAAAGGGGCATTTTGTGGCGCAAGAAGTTTTAAAAACAAATTTAAGTTACTTGCCTTTAGATTTTATTTAAAAACAGCTAAAAAACGCCCGTTTTTTTTCTTAAAATTCGCAAAAAAAGCTTTTCTTTTTTTGAAAAAAAAGCTAAAGTAGTAAAGATTGTTTTTTAGCATAAAAACACTTGATTTAAGAGTAACGAAAAGTAAAGAAAGGAATTTAAAATGGCAGGTAGCATTAATAAAGTTACATTGGTTGGCAATTTGGGTCGTGATCCTGAAATCAGACATTCAACAGCAGGTCAAAAAATTGCTCACTTATCTGTAGCCACAAGTGAAACATGGAAAGATAAATCCGGTGAAAGACAAGAAAGAACCGAATGGCACCGTGTTGTCATTTTTAATGCAAATTTGGCCGATTTTGCAGAACGCTTTTTGAAAAAAGGTTCAAAAGTTTATGTGGAAGGTGCGCTTCAAACAAGAAGATACACGGATCAAAGCGGTCAAGAAAGATTTACAACTGAAGTTGTTTTAGGTGCTTTCCGTGGGGAATTAGTGATGTTAGATGCAAGAGGAGAAGGTATGAGCAGTGGTGCTTCAACAATGTCTTCTGATGCAAATAATTCATCATCAGGTTGGGATGCAACAGGTCTTGGTTCTTCAAACGATTCTTTTGATGATGAAATCCCATTTTAGTTAGATGATATTTTAACAAAAAAGAGAGAAAATATACATGAATGAAACATCAATAAGTTCAATGGTGGTTGACACGGTTACCGCTCCAATTGAAGATGAAATGCGCAAATCTTATTTAGATTATGCCATGAGCGTTATTGTTTCTCGTGCCCTTCCAGATGTTCGCGATGGGTTAAAGCCAGTTCATCGCCGCATTTTGTTTTCAATGCATGAAAACGGATATGATTACAATAAACCATTCAGAAAATCCGCCCGTATCGTTGGGGACGTGATGGGTAAATATCACCCGCATGGAGATAGCTCTATTTACGAAGCCATGGTTCGTATGGCGCAAACATTTTCAATGCGTGTTCCACTTGTGGGTTCTCAAGGTAACTTTGGGTCAATGGATGGCGATAAAGCTGCTGCTATGCGTTATACAGAAGCGCGTTTAGCTCAAACAGCTCATTGTTTATTAGAAGATATTGATAAAGACACAGTTGATTTTAGACCAAACTATGATGAAACTTGTCAAGAACCAGAAGTTTTGCCAGCTAGATTTCCAAATCTTTTGGTAAATGGTTCTGGTGGTATTGCTGTTGGTATGGCAACAAATATCCCACCACATAATCCAGGTGAAGTGATTTCTGCAGCTATTGCTATGATTGATAATCCTGAAATTACAATTGATGAATTGATGGATTATGTTCCTGCTCCTGATTTTCCAACAGGTGGTTTGATTTTAGGGAGAGGTGGTGCAAGATCAGCCTATACAACGGGACGTGGTTCCGTGATTATGCGTGGTCGAACATCTATCGAAGAAATCAAAAAAGACCGTATGGCCATTATCGTGACCGAAGTGCCATATCAAGTGAACAAAGCTGAAATGATTATCAGAATTGCTCAATTAGTTAAAGATAAGGTAATCGAAGGCATTTCTGATTTGCGTGATGAATCTGATCGTCAAGGTGTTCGCGTTGTTATTGAGCTTAAAAAGGATGCTCATCCAGATGTTGTTTTGAACCAATTGTTTAAATATACATCTCTTCAAACAAGCTTTAGCATGAATATGTTAGCTTTGAATAATGGTCGTCCAGAATTGATGAATTTAAAGCAAATTTTGGATGCCTTTATCAAGTTCCGTGAAGAAGTTGTTCGCCGCAGAACAGTTTATGAATTGAATAAAGCCCGCGATAGAGCGCATGTTTTGGTTGGGTTAGCTATTGCTGTTGCAAATCTTGATAACGTGATCGAAATGATTAAGAGCGCTCCAGATCCACAAGTTGCCAAACAACGCTTGATGTCAACAAAGTGGGATGCTGCAGATGTGGCTGCTTTAATTGATTTAATTGATGAACCTGATCGTAAAGTTGTTGAAGGCACATATATGCTTTCAGAAGCTCAAGCCAAAGCAATTTTGGATTTGAAACTGAACCGTTTAACAGGATTAGAACGCGATAAAATCCATTCTGAAGTTGGCGAATTGGCTGCTTTAATTAAAGGATTTTTATCAACACTTGCTTCTCGTGAAAAGATTTATGCGATTATCAGAGAAGAATTAGAAGTTGTGAAAGCTCAAGTTTCTTCTGAACGGTTAACAACAATTGATAATGCTGAATTTGAACAAGATATGGAAGATTTGATTCCAAGAGAAACAATGGTTGTTACTGTTTCAAATAATGGATATATTAAACGTGTTCCTTTATCAACATATCGCGCACAAAACCGCGGTGGAAAAGGGCGTTCAGGCATGTCAACAAGAGAAGAAGATCAAGTTTCTCAATTATTTGTTGCTTGCACACATAGTCCACTTTTATTCTTCTCAAGCCGTGGTATTGTGTATAAAATCAAAACATACAGATTGCCAGAAGGTTCTCCACAATCGCTTGGTAAGGCATTGATTAATCTTTTGCCATTGCAACAAGGTGAAACAATTTCAACAATTTTAACATTGCCAGAATCTCAAGAAGAATGCGGTGATCAAACAGTGATGTTTGCAACGGCATCTGGTGGCGTTAGACGTAACAGATTAACAGATTTCTATAACGTTCAATCTAATGGTAAAATTGCCATGAAACTTGATGAAGGGGATAAACTCATTGGTGTTGAAATCTGTAATGATTCTGATGACGTTTTATTAGCTGCTGCTGGTGGCAAATGCGTGCGTTTCCCAGTAACGGATGTTCGCGTATTTGAATCTAGAGCTTCAACAGGTGTTCGTGGGATGAAATTGCCAGAAGGTGAAAGCGTTATTTCCATGTCAATTGTTAAACACGCAAAAGCTGATATTGAAAAACGTGATGCTTACTTGAAAGAAGCGGCCGCTAGACGCAGAGCTTTGGGTGAAACAGATGAAGTTGAAACCGTTGAAACAGAAACAACAACGAATGCAACATTAACACCTGAAGAATTTGAAAAAATGGCAGCAGATGAAGAATTTATCTTAACGATTACGGATAAAGGCTTTGGTAAACGCACAAGTGCTTATGAATATCGCATTACAGCGCGTGGCACCTCTGGTGTAACAAACATTAAGATGGATGATCGCCGTAAAGCTGATGTGGTTGCCACAATGCCAGTGCCAGATGATGCTCACTTGATGATGGTAACAGATGGTGGTAAACTTATTCGTATGCGTATCAGCGATATTAAGATTGCTGGGCGTAGCACAATGGGTGTTATCTTGTTCCGTTTGGATAAAGATGAAAAAGTTGTGTCTGCAACATGCATTACAGATGTGGAAGAAGAAGTTGAAGAAACAGAAGGAAATCAAGAAGTTGTTTCTTTGAATGAAACTTCTGAAACACCAGTAATGGAAGAATTTGTTGAAGATACATCTGCCGTTGTTCAAGAAACAGAAGCGGCAGAAGAATAATTCTTCACTAAAAGAATATTAAAAAGAGCTCTTTTTTAGGGCTCTTTTTTTTCATGTTTTATAACCTTATTTTTTGTTAAAACATAAAAATAGTGTTTTTTTCTAATTTTATGCAAGAATTTATTTAAAATAATTGTTAAAAATCAATGTGTTTTAAAAAAATATTTTCTTTAATAGTTTTTAGATGCATCTTTTAGGAAAGATGCTATAATGAGCTTAAGGGGGTGGAAAGAAATAAGCTGTTAAAATAATAGCCCAAAAGTTCCATTCAAAAAAAAGACGTAACAAGAGAATATGTTGCGCTAATATTTTTATTTTGTTTTACTTTAAGGAGACGGCTGATGTCATGTTATTCAAGAACCACTTTGCGCGAACTTAAAAAAAGATATTTGAATATTCTAAAGAAATGCTTTCTTGCGAATTTGATGGTGTTTTCTGTTAGTTTGCCATTTTCATCATTAGCGAGAGCAGATGGAATAGATTTGGCAAAAGAAAGTTTTACTCATAATAATCTTGGAACAGTTATTAGACATGAAGGAAATGCAATTTTCGACATGAAAAATTCAGCCACTTTAGTAAATGGTGTTTATACTTATGATGTTACAGCAGAAGATGAGGATGCTTTAAATCCTATTCCAGGCTTAGTAGGAGTTGTTGCAAAATCCACAAAAGTTATTAAGGGTGCGACTGATAATGCAAATGAAAGTGTTATTCAGGCAAATGGATATAACTTATTTGCGATGGATGAAAAAAGTGGTGAGCTTGTTGCTCAAAATGTAACCATTAATGGTGCAGCAGGCGTGGCCTATTTACTGGAGGGAGCCAAAGCAACATTTGATAATATTATTGTTCAAAATACACGTCAAAGAGCTTTTGCAAATGAGGGAGGTTCGCTCACATTTAATGGGGATACGGTTTTAAAAAATAATGAATTTTCTGATACTTCCTCTGGAATGTTTGGTTCCGGCCATATCTTGGCAAATGTGATAACTAAATCAGCTGATGCTGAAGGAAAATTATCATGGAAGGGCGAAACGCTTTTCAATGGGAAAACAAGCATTACAAATAATAAGGTTACAAATGCAGATTATGTGACGGGTGGTTTTGTTTATAATGAAGGAAATATAAAATTTAACGAAAAATTTCTGTTTTCTGATAATTCAGCTGAAGGATATGTGAATGATGCTTTTATAGCAAATAATGGATATGTTTTATATGATGAAAATGATAATACCGTTTTAGATTCAAATAATAATCCAATTTTATCTGGAAATATGGTTTTTGAAAAAGATGCTATTTTTGATAATAATCAGAGTGTTTCAGAATATGGGTATGGCATTCTTGTAAATTCATCTGGATCGATCACATTTAATGGGAATACGGTATTTAAAAATAATTCAGTTGCAGGAACATTAGAAGGTTGTGCTATTGTTTCGAATTATGGAAATTATGCATATAATCCAGATGGGACTTTTGTTCAAGATTCGCAAGGGAATTTCCCAACCAAAGGATTTATGACATTTAATGGAACAGCAAGTTTTATTGAGAATGTGGTTTCTGGTGGTGAGCAGGCTGAGGGCGGGGCGTTATCTAATGATGGCAGTCTTAAATTTTTGGGTGAGGCGCTCTTTAAAAATAATACATTGAATCAACTTACCTCAAACCAATGGGGTGCAAGGGGAGGCGCTCTTGTGAATTATGGTTATTATGAGTATGATAGTAATTCAAATTTATTTATATCAGGAGATTTAACATTCGAAAAAGAAGCTTTTTTCGAAGGAAATCAAATAAATGCATCTGGAAACGCATATGGTGGCGCTATATATAATGATGATGGCTCACTCACTTTTAAAGATAAAGCTTCTTTTGAAGGAAATAAAGCTTTATCTGACGATGACTGGGCCTCTGGTGGAGCTATTTCAAATTATGGGACTTATACATATGACTCTAATGGAGATTTGATTACTTTTGGAAGTATTGTTTTTGAAAAAGAAGTTGCATTTAAAGAAAATATAGCAGATACGCGTTCTGGAAACGCAAGTGGTGGCGCCATAGAGAATGATGATGGCTCACTCACTTTTAAAGATAAAGCTTCTTTTGAAGGAAATAAAGTTTTATCTGGCGGTTACAGGGCCTCTGGTGGAGCTATTTCAAATTATGGGACTCATACTTATACTGCTAATGGAGATGTGATTACTTTTGGAGATATCGTTTTTGAAAAAGAAGTTGCATTTAAAGAAAATATAGCAGATGGGAATGGTGAATCATATGGTGGCGCTCTAAATAATCATTTGGGTTCAGTCACTTTTAAAGATAAAGCTTCTTTTGAAGGAAATAAAGCTTTATCAGAAGCCTATGCCTCTGGTGGAGCTATTTTAAATTATGGGGACTATGAGTATACTTCTAATGGAGATGTGATTACTTTTGGAAGTATTGTTTTTGAAAAAGAAGTTGTATTTAAAGAAAATATAGCAGATGGGTTTAATGAATCATATGGTGGCGCTATAGTGAATGATTGGGCCTCACTCACTTTTAAAGATAAAGCTTCTTTTGAAGGAAATAAAGCGTTATCAGAAGAGTATGCTGAGGGTGGGGCAATTTATAATTATGGTAGTTATACATATGACTCTAATGGATATTTGATTACTTTTGGAGATATCGTTTTTGAAAAAGAAGTTGCATTTAAAGAAAATATAGCAGATACGCGTTCTGGAAACGCAAGTGGTGGCGCTATATATAATGAGTTGGGTTCAGTAACTTTTAAAGATAAAGCTTCTTTTGAAGGGAATAAAGTTTCCTCCTATGGAGACGCATATGGTGGGGCAATTTCAAATAGTGGAGCCTCAGAAATTGATCCAAATGGAAATATGTTTATTTTAGGAGATTTAGTCTTTGAAAAAGAATCTGTTTTTAAAGGGAATCAGGTTATTAGCTATGGGCAAGATTCAATAGCAGCTGGTGGTGCTTTAACTAATCTTGTTATTAACACAACTTTTAATGGACAGGCATTATTTGAAAATAATAAGGCAACAGGTGTAAAGGTGTTAGGTGGAGCTGTTGCGAATTCTTCAATGAATTTTATGGATCCATCACTTCCTCCGATGATTGATGCCAATGGCAATGTTGTTTATGCAAAAACTTCATTTAAGGATAATGTAATTTTTAAAAACAATAAGACAGAGGGGATTGAATACTCTATTGGTGGTGCACTTGGTAATTTAATGGGAACTATTGACTTTGAGAAGACAGCTCTATTTGAAGGGAATACTTCAGATTCTGAGTTGTCAGCGATGGGTGGTGCCATTATAACTGCCGGTGAACTCAATTTTAAAGGAAATGCAGAATTTATTAATAATAAAACCAATTCAAAGATGGCATCATCTGGTGGCGCCATTTATATGATGCCAAATGCGGATGGTTCCTCAACTGAAACAATTTTGGGTGGTAATTTTACTTTTGCAGCAAATAAAACCATATTAAATGGCGTTGAAACACCAAATGATATTGCATTGGATGCTTATTCTGATGTTGCTGGAACAGATGGGTATGTTGATCTCATTTTAAATGGAGATAAAAACACCATTGGATCATTTGAAGGGGGCTTTAGTGGTAATGCTAGCATGAATAATCCAGACATCAAACCATATATTGTGAAATTAGGTGAAGGAACGGTTATCTTAGGTGATAAATCTGTTAATGAAAATTATTTTGGTAGTTATGTGCAAATAAATGGAACAATGATTGCCTCTTCAGATACATTCTTTAACAATTCATCTGAAAATTTGATTTTAGGTGGGGAACTTAAAACGCACGGTGCAGAGATAAACCATAAAGCGATAATTGGTTCAGATTTTGATTTAGATGGAAATATAGTTGTTGGTTCAGCAACACATTACACAAATTTAGAAGAAATGGAAGTGAATGATTCAACCATTGGAGGTGTTCAATTCGCAGAGGAAGACTTGGGGGCAACCATTGGTTTTGGATCTTACACAAAAGCCGAAAAAGAAGCTGAAATTGCTCTTTTGAAAGGAAAAGTTATCTCTTATGTTGATGATAAAAACACAGCTGATACATCAGATGATGAAGTTGTGAGCTATCTTGCAAGCGATAAGCTCTTTACAACCGAAACCTTACCTGAAGGCAAACTGACAACATTTAAAGTGACAGGTGCTTTAAATAATGAATATGGTAACACTATTGCATTTAAAAATGCAAATGTTGAGCTTGATAGCATGTTGGCAGAACAAGGAACGGGCGCAACCTATGAATTTTCAGGTTCAACGCTTCAAATGCCTGAAGAATTGATTGTTTCGAATAAAGTTGTTGCTGAAAATATGAGCTTAGGTGGAGAAGCAACAAATGTTTTATTTGCTGATATTGAAGTAAAAGATGGTTCAAGTTTGGATATTGGCAATAAACAGGTAATGGCAAATACAATCTCCTTTGGTGAAGAATCAACGCTTAAGCTTTCATTGCATGATTTATCTGATTTTGGCTCATTAACCCATGCAACAGTTAATGGCGATGAAAAGGCAAATCTTGAAATCAAACTCACAAAAGGTCTTGATCAAGAACAAGCGGTCTATCAAATCTTTAATGAAGATAATGATTTAAAATTAAAAGAAAACAAATTGGTTGAAATTATTGATCAAAATGATGGATCTTATTTAATTGGTAAAAAAGAAACTTCTGAACTTGAAAAAGATTTGGGATTAACACAAAAAGAAGCTAGCGTATTATCAGCTCTTTTAGATGGAAATGCAAAAGATAACGAAGAATTTTCAAAGGTTCAAGAAGAACTTTTAACAACGTTACAATTAGATACGCCAGCGGCTACGCGACATGCACGAGGTGGATTGAAAGCATTGAGCGGAAAGGATACTAAAATATATCAATCTCTTACAACATCTCAATTTTCGCAAATGCAAGCGGTAATTAGTCAAATGCTCATGAATACAACAGCACCAATCTTTGGTCATGCTGGAGGAGAAGATCCTGCTAGAGCCACAGTTTATGTGAAAGGGTTGTATGACAAAGTTAACTCTTTGGCTGGAGATGGGTTCCGTATGCGCTCAAAAGGGGCGGTCTTGGGAGTTCAATCTGCATTGACAGAAGATTTAACTGTTGGTGTTGGATATGCAGGTATTAATACAATTGTAAAAGAGGATTGGCATCGAACAGAAGTTGATTCAAATACTGGATTTATCTCAGCGCACTATCAACCAAACAATTGGTGGGTGAGTGTCTTGGCAACTTATTCTAGAGGTCAATATGATGAAGAAAAACAAGTTCTTTCATCAACAGGAAAAGCCAATTATGATGTTGATTCTCTTGGGGCTCAAATCACAACGGGTTATAACATCAAGAAAGGCAAGATAATCTTAACACCAGAAGTTGGTATCCGTTACTTAAATGCAAAACAAGAAGGATATCAAGATTCTTTGGGCACAACGGTTCAAGGAATAAATTCTGACTTTGTGACAGCAATGGCGGGATTTAAGGTTGGTGCCGATCTTGGATGGGTTCGCCCATTGGCTGGCGTAATGGTTGGATATGATATCATCACAGATGATATTTCTTCTGTTAACACCTTGGCAAATGGCTCTACATATACCATCAATGGCGAAGCGCTTGATAGATTAAGCACAACAGTTTCGGCAGGCGTTGCAGCAGATATCAGCGAGAATGCTTCATTAAGATTTGAATATGGTGGATCCTATAGAAAAGAATATATTGAGCATTCTGGTATGCTTCGTTTTGAATATAAATTCTAATTAAAGAACATAAAAAAAGGAGAGCTTTTGCTCTCCTTTTTTATTTATTTTTGCAAAGATTGATTTCTTTTTTTTATATTTTGAATTGGAAGATTTTGCGTTGCAATTTTATATTTTTCAACTGCAGTCATCACCCGTTTCATTTGAGGCAATACATGAGGGCATTCTGCTTCAATTAAGGCATAAACCGTTGCTAAAGATTGCATCAAATTAGTGTTTGTTCGTTTTTTGGTTTCTTCCAAAGTGTTTTCTTGAATGAGCCTTTGCGCGCGAACAATGGCTCCTTTTTCAGCCATTTCACGATATAAAGAAACAGAAAAACGAAGGTTTTTCATGGCATCAGTCATCCCCGCGCGACTTTCAAGTTGCTTTTTAAAATATTTTGATTGCTCAAATCTTCCTTGCACCCAAGAACTAGCGAATAATCCACCACAATAAAAAATATTATCTGTTTTTACTGTTGAAGCAATTGAGCCTGTATGCGCGCCAAGATAAGCAAAAACAATATCAAATGTTTTAAGAGCAATTGGATCCCCAGATTCGGCCAATTTTTCAATATTAAAGGCGCAAATTAAGTTATTTGAATCTGGCGGAATAATGCCATCTTTTAATGCATGATAAACATTGCGAATGCCTGTTCCAGAAATGATGTGTTCAACAACAATTCCTTTGCCGTTTGTTTGATATCTTTCTTTTAAGGCTTTAATAACTTTATCTCTTAATTCATTGTCTTTATTGCCAAAATCGATATAAGGTAAAGAGCTGTGACCTGATTCAGACGTATATATCGTTTGGTCTTTTTCACCATTTTTCATTAATAAACAAGTGCCACATCCTGTGCCAAGGCCTAAAACAACAATTTTTTCTTTTGTTAAATCAGCAACTTGTTGTTGGCCAAATAAAGTACGATATTGGTGTTTTTCTAATCCAGCAATGGCCCAACCTTGAAGCGCAAAGTCATTATCAAGGCTCACTTTTTTAAATTGAGGCATTTTAGCTTTTAATTTTGGAACACTTACGCGCCATGGCGTATTACTGGTTAACACTTCATTGGTTTCTTCATCAATATTGCCAGCCGCACCAATCACGCAAAGTGTTGGTTTTTTATTTGTTTCAGTAAGATATGTTTCAACAGCTTCTTCAAATGATTTAAATTTTGAAACTAAATATTTTTTATCAAAATTTGCTTTTTCGTCCCCTTGTGTATAGGTGCCAAAACGAACGTTAGTGCCGCCAACATCGGCAAGCAAAACAGTTTCTTTATGCATTCTCTTCCTCCGATATAAATTCAGGGAATAGTAACATACTCTTGAACGCGTTGTCAACTTTTAAGAAAATAAAATTTATTAGTGGATAGGAAGAACTTTTATCCCATGTTTTGGTTATTTATACGAGCAGAAATCATTTGAATTTCTTGATTTGAAATACCCAAATCTTTTGCGCTTAAATTTATGGAAATTGCATGTATTTTAAAACTTCAATCGAATCCAAGTGAACAAGACGTTTCCATTATTTTTTCCACCCGGGATATAAGTGTTTTCAATAATAAGGCGTTTATATTCAAATCCAAAAAGGGGTAGGGGGGCTGGAAAGGGAATATAATTATATTCTTCGCGTGCGGTCACTCCTAAAATGCCACCGGCAAGAAGATAAAAATCTTTTTTCTTATTCATGGCCCAGCGTTTTGAAAACGAATAGCCTAAAAACGGTTCTGTTTTGTTATGAGAATCTTGAAATTTTAAAATGAAAAGAGAATGCCTGTTTTCTTTTGAATCAATATAATCTTTGCTGAAACCAATTCCCCAAGGGCGTTCGTTATATGAATTAATTTTTTCTTTATCATAGGTTAAACGGTTATGCCATGTGTTGACAGGAATGATAAGAGAATAATCTTTTGATTTTAATATGTTACAAATGCCTTTTTTAGCAATACTTAAATAAGATTGATTGCTGTTTGTTTCAGAAAAAGATGTTGTTGGTAACAAAAATAAAGCGAAAATTAAGAGGATTTTTTTCATTTTTTTTCTTCTAATTTTTTAGGGTTTTTAAAATTTTTTTAAGTTATTTTAAATAACAAAAAACGGGAACATGGTCTGATGGTTTTTCTAATCCACGATATTCTTTTAAAATACCGCTGGCTTGAATTCGTTTTTCTTTTTCTTGAGGAAGAAAAATATGGTCTAAAAGCATGCCGAAATTTTTGAACCAGCACCCACCTTGAAAATCCCAAAAGGAATAAGTGTATGGCGTTGGATTAAATAGCCTTATGGCATTTGTAAGCCCTTGTTTTTGCATATTACTGAATTCATTTCTAACTTCAAAAACCATTAAAGCATTTTGGCGGTAAAGTTCTGGATTATAAACATCAGAATCTTTTTCAATAACGTTAAAATCACCACCAATAATGAAAAAATCTTTTTCTTTTTTTAAATTTTCTAAATGTTGATTTAATGCTTTCATCCATTTGATTTTATAGCGCAATCTTTCATTATTAAATGGATCTTTTTCAGGCGGATTTCCATTTGGAACATAAACCGAAATAAAATGAATGTTATTCAACACGCATTCAATAAAACGGGCAGGGGGTGTTTCATCTTCAAGTGTGGGAAGATCGGTATATTTTACCTCTAATTCTTTTTTTGAAAGAATGGCAACGCCATTAAATCCTTTTTCACCGCGGATATAAGAATGATATCCCAATGAAGAAATTTCTTCAAACGGAAAAGTTTCATGGGTTGCTTTAATTTCTTGAAGTAAAACAATATCAGGATTTTCCTCGGTTAAAAGTTTTTTTAAAAGTGGTAAACGTGCTCTAACAGAAGCAACGTTCCAAGAAATAATTTGCATTTTAAAATTCCTTTATGCTATATGTATATTTATGAAGAAAATATGTGTTTTTTTAATATGCCTTTTATTTTCAATAAATGCAACAGCTGATTGTCCAAAACAAAAGGTTGAGATTCATTTTAAGTATAAACTTGGAAAGATTATTTATAATTATTCTCTTTCTAGTTTTGAATTTGCAAAAAGGGTTCCAAAATTTAGGCATAATCCTGCAAATGTTTTGGGATTAACTGTTTCAAGATTGGATGTTTCTTTCCCAAAAGTTGAAGGAAAAATTTTTCCACATAAGGGAAAATATTGTGTTGGTGTTTCAAAAATTGAATTTGAAATTGGTTTTGATAAATTCAATGTTTATATTGATAAAAAATATGGATATGGCACTTGTGAAAGACGTGTGATTAAAGAGCATGAAGATGAACATGTGACCATCTATAAAGAAGGGATGCGTTTTTTTGCGCCAGATATCAAAAAAGCCATTCGAAATGCTGTTAAAGAATTAAAACCTCAAGAGGTTAATTCTGAAGCAATGGCCCAAAGAATTTTTGAAAACCAAGCACAACAAGTTATCAATAAGGTGCAACCTTTATTAAATCATATTAATAAAAAATTAGAGGAAAAACAAGGGAATCTTGATTCGCCTGAATCTTATGCTCGAAGTCATAAAAAGTGCAAAAATTGGTGATTAAAACCAACGCATTTTTTTAAGGAAAAAGAGTTGTAATAAGGCAACAATAAATAAGAAAATGGCAATCGTAATAAACCCACGTTCATCTTGATTAAATGGAATACCCCCGATATTTGCGCCAAGTAAACCGGTAACAAATGTAAGTGGTGTAAAAATAACAATCACGATGGACATTAAATACATTGTTTGGTTTAAGTTAACGTTTGTTCTTGAATCTAATTCTTCTTGTGTAACCGTTGAGTGATCGCGCGCGGAGTTTAAATCTTCCACTGCTTTAGACATATCTAAATAAATTTCGCGCAATTGGTTCGTGTTTTCTTCGCTTAAAACAGCATGATCCACGTTGCGAAGCACTTTTGCCACATCTCTTTGGGGAACGATATATCTGCGAAGGCCAACAATTTTGTGTCTTAATTGGCTTAAATTTTCGCGAATGGATTTGTTTTTAAAGCTTTCTGCTTCGATCACAAGTTCTTCAAGTTCATCAACCTCATCAGCAATTTTTGCAATTGCTGTTTCAATTTGCTCTGTTAAAATTTTATTAATTGCAATAAAAATATCAGAAGGCGTTTTAGGACCTTTCCCTTTTTTTAGTTGGGTTCTGATTTTCTTAACAGCAGACATGGACCGGTGAGATAACGTTAAAATTCGTTTTTCTTCAACCCACATGTGAAGTGCAATCATATCATCAATATCAGCTGATTTTTGCATATTAACCCCGCGCATAACAACTAGAATGCCGTTTTTACGTGGGAAATATCTTGGAGAAGTATCTTCATCAATCAAGTTTTCAATCACTCGATCGTCCAGCCCCATATCCTTGAGCCATTCTTGGTTTTCTTCATCTTTATAGTCAATATGAATCCAAATTGGTTTATTTGGTTTATTTGGAATTTTATCCCAAGAAAGTGGTTTAGAACCACCTTTGCCGTCAAGAGATAAACAAAACTCTGGAGTAATGGCCATAACTTGTCTCCTTTTTTAAGGGATGGTTATTCAATGC
>JAZLCE010000039.1:0-89326 GCA_045614025.1 Alphaproteobacteria bacterium | reverse complement strand
AATAAAATATTTTTTAAAAAACTCTTTTTTAATTGACTTTAATTTTGCTTTTCGCATATTATGATTTTTTTTCTTAATAAAAGAATTTGGAGTATATAAAAATGGATAATGCGAAAAAAAATAAAGAAGAATTAACAGCTTTGTTGCAAAAAGAAATCAAAAAAACATACTTGTATCCATATACGAAATTATCCCCCACAATTCTAAACATAAAGCAACTTTTAATTAAAGGTGCCGATATTAACAGCCTAGATGAAAACTCAAACACATTATTGCATCATGTTATTTCATCTCATACCATTAAGGCATATAATGCTTATATCAAAGAAAATTTGCATGCAAACCCTCTTGAAAAAACAAAACATCTTTTGGATTTATCAACCCTTTTATCCAATTATTTGCCAAATCCTTTTATTAAAAATAAAGAAGGCAAAACAGCTTTAGATTTAGCAACTGATAATAACTTAAAAAAAGAAGCCAAAACTTTAGTTGCATATGAAAACGCCTATAGCGCTTTTATTAATGAAAAACAAGTCAATTTTATCAGTTATAATCTTAACCCTACTTTTATTTTAAACAGAAAAAATATCTCTTATTTCAGACAAAAAGATTAAAAAAAATTCATTTTAGATATATTTTTTTTGACATCCCCTAAAAACCATTGTAGTATAAAACAAACAATTATAAAGGGGATTTTTTTCATGAATATGTTCACAGATACTTCACGTCAATCTCTCACCTTAGAAGAGTTGAATTTTCAAAAAAAATATAAAGACAAAGGGATAGAAATTGTTCCACCAGCAGTTGCTTTTAAAAATGGCGATTATGACTATGAAAAAAGAAGAGAACTTTTAAAAACATTATCCGTCAATCATCTTTTGATTATTGCTGCGGCGAATAAAGCTGGCATGTGTGTTGTGGCTGAAAATTTTATTTTCACACCACCTGAAACAATTGAAGAATTAAATTCGGAGATTAACGCCGCCTTAAAGGCTTTGGTCAAAAAAGTTTTTTCCAAATAAAAACAATAACTTACAAGTGTTATTTTGACAAAGATTTAAATATGTGCTATAATTTATTAAGCAACAATTAAATAGGGATATGAGCCATGACTGAAACAACAACACCTCAAACACCAGTTACGCCTGAAGCACCAACAGCACCTGTTGCGCCTCAAGCACCAGCAGCTGCAAAACCATCAACGCCTATTTTGGCGCCAATAAATCAAGTTTTCCAAGACAATGAAGGGGTATTTAAAGCGGCAGGTCTCACCATTAATTCTTTATCAGCTCAAGCACCTGAAGGCGCAACAATGGCCGACGCCACAGCCTTAACAACTTTATCTAAAGAACAACAAGAAGCTGTTCAAAAAGCGCAAGCTGAAGGTTATTTCATCAACGTTGAGGGCAAAACTTTTGCACCAACAAAAGAAGGTATTGAACGGCGACAAGCAAGAGAAGCTTTAACAACAGCCGCCCAAAATGGGGGCATTGAAACGCTTGCAAAAGCTGGGCTTTGGGATAAAGAAACTAATAGACCTGATGGCCTTGAAAGAGTGCATCCTGCAACAAAAGATAATGCCAGCCTTTCTTCTAATGATGAAGATGATAAAAAAGCAGAAGCTTTGTTAAAAGGGTATCGCGTTGAAGGCGATTGGTGGGAAAGAAATAAAGATTGGATGATTCCTCTTATTATGGCACTTGCAGGAACAGCCCTTGGATTTGCTTTAAGCTATATCTTTAAATCAAAAGATGGAGATGGCGCCAATTTGGCCAACACATTAATCGATAAATCATTAGGAAACCTAAATACCAATGAAAATCAACAAAACCAAGGAAATGGTAACGAGAATACCAATGAAAATGGTAACGAAAATAAAAATTCCTCCTCAAATACAGGAAATGTAACTCAAACTCCAACAACAAATTCATCACCAACTCAAAGTCTTGACGGTGTTGGTCAAAATATTACAAACCCACCAGCGCAAGAGCAAACTCCAACAAATCCTGGCAGAGCTCCAGGCTCTATAAGTGGAACCAGAGGGTAGCCACAGGCTTTTATATAAACATAACCGCCGATCAGAAATAAAAAATTTTTCTGGTCGGCAAAATATTTTGAATTTCTTTTTATTTTTTTCTTGCATTTTATATAAAATATCTGTATAAAAAAACGAAATCAAGCATACAATAAACTTGATAATATGGATAGGTGGCCGAGTGGTTGGCGAGTGGTAACGACCAAAGGGAGGCACCCCGAGAGATGTCCGAAGGGACAGTCCCGTAAGGGATAAAATCTTTGATTTTACAAGGCGTACGCCGGGCGCCGAAACCACAAACTTCCGGCGGTGAAGAATATGGATAGGTGGCCGAGTGGTTGAAGGCGCACGCCTGGAAAGTGTGTTTAGGTCTAAAGCCTAACGTGGGTTCGAATCCCACCCTATCCGCCATTAAAAGCTCCCATTTTTGAGAGCTTTTTTTTATGGCGTGAGAGTGGTGGTGATGAAGAGGCCACGTTAGATGGGTTCGGCGGCCCAAGGGGACGCGATGTCGAACATTAGTGAGACAGTCCCGAATTTTTGAGGGATAAATTGCATTTGCAATTTACAATCCCTTACCTCACCGCCATTAAAAGCTCTCATTTTTGAGAGCTTTTTTTTTATGGCGTGAGAGCGGTGGTGATGAAGAGGCCACGTTAGGTGGGTTCGGCGGCCGCTAGGACGCGATGTCGAACATGAGTGAGACAGTCCGAAGTGATTTGTTTTCTTTTTTCATAACTAGCGATCCCTTTTCCCTAATCGCGTTGTCTGGAACAATCTTGTTTCATTTTCAAAAAATTCATGCGTTTTTTGGATAATTCATCTAACTCAACATGAATCACTTTTCCACAACAAGGATTAAAATTCCTATTATAAAAAACAATCCATATCACATTCATCTTTTTCAAATCTTGCCTTGGCATATATCCTGGCGGATTGCCCCCATCTGTGAAAATAATTTTATTCACTTCTTTTTTCTTTGAAAATTGGCGCACAGCATTATCAAAATTTTCCCAATCTCCACTGGAAATAATTCTAAATGAATCAATATCAGAATTCTTTTTAATTTCTCTAAACCCATAAAATTCGGAATCAAAACAACCAACTTTAAATGTTGTATGTTTTAAAAGTGGTCTTAATTGATGCAAAAAACCTCGAAGCATCGACTCTGACACAGAGCCAGAAACATCCAGCAAAACTTCGGTTTCGGATTTTGTTTCCTCATCCAATTCTTCAGCTCTTGCCATATAATCATTCCCCCTGTTTGATCTTCGATAAGACCAACGGGTTTCCTCATCTAAAAGTGCTTTTTTTAAAAGAAATTTCCAATTGCAAACTTCTTGCCCTTCCCCAATTTCATACTGCGTTTCTTGAGCTGCCAAACATTGCTTTTGATAAGCTGTTTTTTTGGCATTTAATCGATTGATAATTTCCTTTGCTCGTTCTTCGCGTATATTTTTATTTTGCTTTAAAAAGTTTTTCTCATTTTCTGAACATATTTCATCAGCCCCTTCTGCCGCTGACCCAACTTCTTGATCATTCTTTGACTTTGAATAAGGCAAATCATTGTCTGCTGACTTCAATGGCTCTTGTTGCGCTTGAGATTGATCTTCCTTTTTAATATTTTGATCTTTTTTGCCTGAAGAAGCGTCTTCACCCTCTTTTTTATCACTATCAGAAGCCGTGCCTTTTTTATCAGACTCTTGTAAAGAAGAGTTTGAATCATCACCTTTTTTATGTTTTGATTTTTCATTTTGCTTTTCTTTTTGATCTAAACTTTCTTCTTCGATAGAGTCCTCTTGTTTATTTTTTCTATCCTCTATCTGTTTTTGAAGAGATTTTTCCCAATGATCATGCGTATTTTTCCCTTCAAATTGATCAAAATATGAAGATGGTTTTTGGTCTTTAGACTCATTTTCTTCTGAATCACTTTCATTTTTTTGACTTTGCTGATTTTGAGAACCATCTTGTTGAAGCTCCGATCCATTTTGAGAAGCAGGATTATTTGTTTTGTTTGGCCAATGATTGGGCTCATTATTATCCGCTTTTCCATTTTGATCATCATCTTGATGATTTTGATTAGATGAAGAAGATTGTTGTTTTAAACTTTCTTGATCTCC
This sequence comes from Alphaproteobacteria bacterium, assembly GCA_045614025.1. Classification (GTDB taxonomy): domain Bacteria; phylum Pseudomonadota; class Alphaproteobacteria; order CAAHEQ01; family UBA3637; genus RGIG4140. The sequence goes on along the minus strand of JAZLCE010000039.1, from coordinate 85,171 downwards.
TTGAGCATCTTCTTGATTTTGAGTTTCTTGGTTATTGCCTTGTTTATTTGGCATTTGTGGTTGGTTTGGCTCTTGATTATGAGATGCTTGACCATTTCCTTGTCCATCAGAACCTTTCTGCCCTTGATTATTTTGATCTTGCCCCTGCTTGCTTTGTTCTTGATTTTCTTGAGAAGATGATCCTTGTTGCGCTTGGGATTGATTATTGGGCATATTTTGCTGATTTTGATTATATTGATCTTGCATTTCTTTAAATTTTTCTTGCTCTTGATCATATTTTTCTTTCAAAATATCATACATTTCAACAGCGGACTTATCTTTTGCCTCTGGAATATTCACCGCCCACTCTGGAATTTTCCAACCTTCAGCTTGTAACATCTGATTAATCACAGCATCTGTTGCAATATTCCAAACAAATGGATTTTTATTTTCCAAACGTGCAATATGATTAAACGCAATATGCATCACCTCATGCGTAATGCAAAAGCATTGATCTTCTTCGGAAATTGAATCTAAAAATTTGGATGAATAATAAATCTGATAGCCATCTGTTGCCATTGTTGGACAAGATGCCATTTCTTTAAATTTTACGCCTGCTAAATGAACGCCTAAAAGCGGAAATTTTGATAAAATAAGATCTTTTTTATATTCAAAATCAAGTTTCATTTGATTCTCACATCAAGCAATATTTTAAAAGTGTTTGGTTTAAATTTTTCTTTTCTTTCATCAGTAAAACAATTTGAACCGTATCAGGCAATTTTTTGCCTCCTAAACGCCTGTCTTTTAAAAGAGGGATAAACTTTTCTTGCTCTGTTTGAGCCAACGCCTCTATCCCTTCAATTAATAAAAATATTTTTTCTTTATCCGATAACAAAAGCCCTTCAAAAAAAGAAGATGAATGAAGCTCTCTTTCTTCAATTTCGGCTTTTAAAACCCTTTTGTTTTGAAAATCATTTTCATTTAATTCATAAACAATAACAGGCATAAATGGATTATTTTTCAAAATATGAAGCTCTTGGATACGTCTTTTTTGGATCATACACGCCCTCTTGCACCGGCCCTCATTGCCGCTTGAAGTTGCAAAGCGCGTTCTGAATCTCCAGCCACCCAAGCCGCATCAAAAACATCCAAATTTTCGCCCCCTAATTTGCGAACAAACGCCCTAACAGGAACCAACTCACTTGGATATACATATCTTAAACTCAAAGCCAACGCCAATCTTGCATCAGCTGAAGAAGGAATATCGTTATCTGAATAACTTCCTTCTAAAATATCATCAATCGTTAACGGCGGATTTTTAGCGTATCCAATAAATGAAGCCGCATTTTCAGGGCCCATTTTTGAAACAAGCAATTCTTTTTGAATCAATCCCCCATTATTATAAATAATATCAGAAATTTGTTTCCATCCACGAGGATCCATCGCCCATTTTGGAGCTTCTTCTTCATCATAAGCCGAATAAAAACATTTTTTTCCATATGCCGCAACAAAACTGGCAACTAATGGATGAATATTTAATCGATCTTCCTCTTTATAACGCATATCTTTTTGACTGCCCCATGCCAACCATTCTTTCACATCTGGCTTTAAATAAATATGCCCACACATACGGCGGAACAATGGCTCTGGCATATTATAGGCTGCCCCTGATTCATCTTTTGAGTTCCCTGCTAAAACAACAACGGCATTATCAGGCAACCTTCCTTTTGATGGCGAAATGGCTCTTTTTAATGTGATGTGAAAAATTAAACTTTGCGTTGTTGGACGGGCATTTGTCACTTCATCAATAAACAAAACATGCGCTTTATTTGGCTCTTCTTCGCATTTTTTAAGAAGCTCAACATACCAATCTGGCGCAACCCATTCCCCAGAAACAATATTCTCTTCTGTCGCTGGTTTTTCAACCCCATCAGGATATCTGACTTTACCAACAATATCTTCTGGCAAAACGCCATTCCAAAGTGGCACGGCTGTTAAATTAGGATCAATTTGTTCAACTCTTGCTGTTTTACCAACACCAGATGGCCCATGCAACATAAAACTCATATTGTTTTGAACATAAAAATTAATTTGCTCTGTAACCGTCATTGGGATATCAGAAACTTCAATTCCATATCGTTCTTGACGTGATAATCTTTTTCTACCTGTTTGTTTTGAATCCCCATTCTTTTGAAGATTACATTCTTCTTTCATTTTTTCATGGAAGACTTTCATATAATCTTCAAAATCATCTATGTCATCAATCTTTTTGTTTTGACTGTTCTGAATAAGATTCACATTTGAAAGAGGCATCATATCTTGTTTAAAATAATCATTTAAATAATTAAAAATATCCGCATCTTCAAACTGTCTACAATCCTTAAAATTACCATAATGATATGTGATCCCCGAAAGCAATTGCTTTGTGGCAACAAAGTTCCCAGTTGCTTTTTTTTCTTCCCAAACAATTGGTTCAACTTTAACCCAATAATTTTCTGATGGCGAAAGCAACCAATCATTTTTCGTTCTTAATCCCGAAGGAATATTCGCTGGTGTTGAAACGCGGATATATTTTGCCCCTCTATGTTCATATTCTGGGTAATTTAATGATAAAAAAGAACCATCAGAAGAAGGGTCTTCAAATGTATAAACACGCCCAGTTTCGCGCAACTGACCGCTTTCAAATGCATCTTCTAACTCTATTGTGGTAATCACATTTTCTTCAACTGATTGTGGATATTCCCCATACTCAAACTTTCCATCTTGAATTTGAACGTTTAAGCTTGAAATATCTGATTTCAAAATCATAGGGGCAATAGATCCTTTTTCGCCTTCTTTTGTATAGCGCATCGCATTGCCATCTAATCTCATTTTTGGATATAGACAGGAAATACTATCTGATTTTAGCCAAAAATCATAACCTTTCTCAGTTACCCCTAAAATTTTTGCCAAATCCGTTTTTTCAGGCAATTCCCAATTTTTAAAATCCTCTTCCGCTGGCAATAAAATATCCATTTTTGCTCCTATTCAAAACGCATTCTTTTTCTGGCATTGAAAATATCTTTTTGTAACTGCTTAATATGCTTGGCAATTTTTTGAGTTGAGGCTTTTTCAACCTGCCCGTTTGCAAGTTGATCAACAATCATAAATAAATCCAATAATCTTTCATCATCTTTAATCGATTGATAACGAACAAATTTTGCCTTTAATTCCATACTGCTAAAAGAAAAACCTGTTCGATTATTATCATCAACAACATTTAAATCAACATCTAAATCCAAACCTTTTTGAATGCAAGAAACAAGCATTTTTTGATAGCTTGGAGAAACAGTCATTTTTTTATGTTTGATAAAATCATAAACATCACATAAGGCATAAAAAGGAACTCTCCCCTCCACTAAAGAAGAAAGATCCATTCCCTCTTTTAAGGCCACATCTAACACAACATCTAAATTCAAACAATTAATTTCTTTTGTTTTATTTTGAAGGCTTTCTTTATGCAAATCGCAAACTTTGATAAATGATCTGGCAATATCTTCTTTATTATATTTCCCCGCATCAATAATCACTTTTAAGCAATCTGGATCATACCACCTAGCTTGCTTTAAATAGGCATCTAAAACCGTTAAAGAAGAACCATCTTCTTCTTTAATAACGCGAAAATCAAACCCTCTATCGCCCATTTCTTTTAAAACGCGATCAAACCCAAGTTCACAAAATAATTTAACAAATAAACCTTTATTTTCTTCAACGCCTTCAAATGAAAGCATATTTCTTTTCATATAAGATAAAACGGCTCCTTCACCAGAACCATGCAAGTCATACATTTTATTCAAATGTATTTGATATATGTCGCTTTTCATAAACCCTCCGCTAAAAGTTCAAATATTTTAACATATTTTCCTTTATCTGTCAATATTTTTTTATAATATTTTTAACACACAAAATATAGTTTGCAATCAACTTTATTTTGTGTTATATTAACCTTGTTAAAGCAAGGAAAGGAGGGCCTTATGCATTACATGAGCGTAAAACCAAGGTATTTTAACCTATTGAAAGAAGGCGAAAAAACCATTGAACTAAGGCTTTTTGATGAAAAAAGACAAAAAATCAAAATGGGCGATTATATTTTGTTTACAAACAGCGATCAAAGGAATGAAAATTTCCAAGGAAAAGTCATAAATCTTTACTGGGAAAAAAACTTTGCTTCTCTTTGCAAGAAGATCACGCCTCAACAAGCTGGTTTTCAAACAAAAAAAGATCTTTTAAATGCACTTAATGAGTTTTATACAAAAGAAGATCAAGAAAAATTTGGTGTTGTTGGCATTGAAGTAAACACCAAAATAAATGATTGACTTTTATATTTAAAGCCAGCATAGTTAAAGCAAGAAACTTCTTAAAAAAAGGAGGTTAAGTGCTTTTTTCATTTTTCAAAAAATCAAAGTTTAAAGAAATTGAAAGAATCAGCGAACAACGAGCCAGCGAACGCGCTGCACATGAGCTTGGGCTGAAGGTCACCTATAAAGAAGTAACGGATAATCATATTTTACCAAACGAATATTTTAAAATTGTTGTGGTTGATTTTAAAAATGCCTCTGATGCGGCAAAAATAAAGTTTGAAGACTTGCAAGAAGAATATAAACACCAAGAATATCAAAAACTTGTTAGAATATTAGCAAAAAAAATTTTGCTTTCTTTAGGCATGCTAGGCGCACTTGCATCAACATTAGCTTTATCAACTTGCGAAAAGGAAAAAAGCCCTACCGAAGCAAAACTTATTCAAAAAGCCACTCTTAAAAAAGAAAACACCCCCTCTTCCGCCAGATTAAGAGCGGGATAAAGAACCCTTATTACTTTAACTTAATCGTCTTTTATTTTTGAAAACACATTAATATCAACAAATTTGTTTTCTGCAGCGCAAAAATGCCCTTTTCTTTCAACACCTTCAAATTGATATCCTAAACTTAAAGCAACCTTTTTGGAAGCCAAGTTTTCAACTTCATTTCGAATCACAAGGCGGTTATATCCCAACTCAAAAGCAAATTTTTCAATCAAGGAAACAGCCTCTTGCATATATCCTTTACCACATGCTTTTTTCGTGAGCCAATAACCAATTTCTGCTTTTTTATCACAAGAAGGAGAAAGTTTTATCAACCCAATACCGCCCAAAAATTCGCCCGTTTCTTTTTGATGAATACCAAATTCAAAATGCGATCTTGCTTTCCAGTCGTCAGCACACATTTTTAAAAATTCATATTCATCTTCAACAGTTCCCTCTTTTAAAAAGAAAGCCCAATTCATCCATGGCATTAAATGAGAATAATTTTCTTTGCTAATATTTAAAAGCGCTTCAGCCCATTCAAAAGTCACAGGATATTTCTTTAAAATAACTTTCGATCCAACTAATTGTTCTTGTATATCCATTTTTCCCTCCATAACATAAAATCCATTTAAATCATACACAAAAAAAATCAAATAACAACAGCTTTATTGATTTTGTTGACTTTTTCAAATAAATATGATAAAATCCTCAAACTCAAATTAAAGGATACCACATGAACAAAAAAGAAGTTAAAATTTACACATATACACCAGAAGTTGAAATCATCTCAACATCCAGAGCAAAAAAAAGAGCTGCAGAAAAATTAAAAATCCCTTTTTCTATTGGAGATGAGCTCAAAGCGTCCAGATTATTAAGAAACAAGGAATATTATATCCATGTAGATTTAAGTAATATATCTGGATTTAGAAAATATGAATATTATAAGTTAATGAAAAAATATTATATTGATGAAGTCAGAAATATCTTGCATCCTCATCATAAATTAAAAAGTTTCATTGCATTTTCTTCATTTGCCATTGCTTTAGGCGCGCTCACCTATTATGCTTTGGGAAAAGAAAATCAGATTAATCCGGAACCTCAAAAAATTCAAAAAGCTATGCCAAATCAATCAGCAAAAGAAGCTCAAAACACGCGTGAATAAACGCTTCTGTTTCTTGAATAAAAATTTATTCTAAATACCCTGCATTCATATTGACAGGGTATTTTTATTTTTGTATGATGCGATTAAACTTATGTTTAATTTGCATATTAAAAAGGAGTTATAAAGTGCCGAAAATTTCAGTCATCGTGCCTGTTTATAACGTTAAAAAATTCTTACATCAATGTTTAGATTCTGTGATAAATCAAACATTTAAAGATATTGAAGTTATTTTAGTTAATGACGGATCAATAGATGGTTCTGCCCAAATTTTGGACGATTATGCCCAAAAAGACGCTCGTTTTAAAGTGATTCATAAATCAAACACGGGATATGGCGATTCAATGAATCTTGGATTAGAAGAAGCCAATGGGGATTATATTTCAATTATTGAACCAGATGATTTTGTTGACCATCAAATGCTTAAAGAATTATATCAATTAGCTGTTCAAGAAAATGCTGATGTTATTAAATCAAATTATTATGCATATAACACGCTTCAAAATAAAAGCATTCCAAACAAATCCATTAAACACAAAGAAGTTATAACGTTTGAAAACAAAAACATTCTTAAACTTCTTAAACACGGGCCAACAATTTGGACAGGGCTCTACAAACGCGATTTTTTAAATCAAAAACACATTCGTTTTTTAAACACACCTGGAGCCTCTTATCAAGATTTAGGATTTAATTTCAAAGCATTATCCATGGCTGAAAAAATTGTTTTATCTCCAAAAACTTATTATCATTACCGAACAGATAACGCCTCTTCTTCTGTTAAAAATCCAAATAAAGTTTTTTGCGTTTGTGATGAATTTACCGAAATTGAAAAATATCTTAAAGAACAGAATTGTTATAACGAATTTAAACATATTTTACCAAACGCTAAATATACCAATTATATGTGGAATTATAAACGGTTACCTTTCAAAGCAAAGATTTTATTCCTTAAAAAATTCCGTGAAGATTTTATGCGTTATAAAAAAGAAGGATTAGTCAATAAAAAAACAATGGGGCAAAAAAAATATAAACGCATTCTTTGCATCATAACAAGCCCAATGCTTTTTAATTTATTATATTCTATTGAGCATATTCCTTTAAAACTTGCTCGTTCTTTATCAAAAATAAAAGGAAATTAATATGAAAAATTTAATTGTTGGCGCGGGATTTTCAGGCGCCGTTATGGCTCGTAAAATTGCTGAAGAACTGAATGAAAAAGTTCTTGTGATTGATGCGAAAGATCATATTGGGGGCAATTCTTATGATTACCGCGATCAAAATGGCATTATGATTCATAAATATGGCTCACATATTTTTCACACCTCACTTGAAAGCGTGTGGCAATTTGTGCGCCGTTTTTCAAAATTTAACACATATATGCATAAAGTTGTTGCGATAATTGACGGCGTTGAAACAAACATTCCATTTAATTTTAAAACACTTTATGATGTGTTCCCCCAAACGCTTGCTAAGCGTTTAGAAGAAAAATTGTTGGCCCGTTTTGAATATAATAAAAAAGTGCCCATTTTGGAATTTCAAAAACAAGAAGATGCCGATTTAAAATTTTTGGCTGATTATGTGTATGAAAAAGTTTTCTTGCATTATACAACGAAACAATGGGGCGTGAATCCAAACGAAGTGGATGGCGCTGTAACAGCAAGAGTTCCCGTTTATTTAAGCCAAGATCCAAGATATTTTCAAGATAAATATCAAGGCATCCCACTGGAAGGATACACAAAACTTATTGAAAATATCCTTGATCACCCCAATATTGAAGTGAAATTAAACACGCGCTATCAAGAGATAACTGATACTTTTGATCGCACTTTTTATACTGGCCCAATTGATGAATTTTTTGGCTTTGAATTTGGGGAACTTCCTTATCGTAGCGTTCATTTTGAATTCGAAGAATATGATAAAGAATTTTATCAATCAAATGCCTGCGTGAACTATCCATGCAATTATGATTTTACGCGTATTCATGAATATAAATATTATTTGGATGATAAATCAAATAAAACGGTAATTGCTAAAGAATATTCCGCGTTTTTTGAACGGGGCAAAAATGAAAGATATTACCCAATTCCAAATGAAGAAAGTGCCCTGCTCTACGCCAAATATCTTGAAAAAGCCAAAACGCTTAAAAATGTTTATTTCCTTGGCCGTTTAGGGGATTATAAATATTACGATATGGATAAAGCCATCGCAAGAGCTTTAGAATTATTTGAAAAAATTAAAGGAGAATAATGGATGACTCCTTCTATCAAAATTTTGATAGTTACCCATAAACCCTCTATTTTTCCAAAACACGAGGCATTTGTTCCCATTCATGCCGGCAGATCAATTGCATTAAAAAATTCAAAAGATGGGAAATTGGGAAAAAAATCCTTAAAATGGTTGATTAAAAACACAATTGGAGATAATTCAGGCGACAACATCTCAGAAAAAAACAGGTTTTATTCTGAACTTACCGCAGTTTATTGGGCATGGAAAAATTACGATAAATTAGGCAATCCGGATTATATCGGCTTAATGCATTATCGAAGATATTTTATGTTTAATTTTGAGGAAAATCAAAAAAAACAATGGGATTTAAGAGAAAAAGCTTATGCAAATAAATATATAAATTCACTTGAAACTCATTTAAAAGAAAACACAAAACAGATTGATGACATACTTGAAATTTTAAAAAAATATGACGGGATTATCACTCATCAATCTGATTTATCACTTTTAGGCATTCAATCTGTTTATGAAGATTACAAAAAGAATATCTCCGGCGTTCAAATTAAAGATTTTGACTTATTGATTAATCATATCGAATCGAATTATCCGCAATATAAAGAGCACGCACAAAATTTAAGAAAAAAGCATCATAAACACATGTATCAAATGTTTATTTTGCCGAAAGAAGAATTTTTTAACTATGCAAAATTTCTTTTTGAAATACTTTTTGAACTTGAAAAGAAAATTGATTTAAACACCTATACTCAAAACGGAAAAAGAACCCTTGGATATTTAGGGGAAAATATTTATGACATTTACTTTTCTCATCAAAAAGATGTCTTAAATAAAAAATATCAAGAATTACCCGTTTATTTTTTCAAAAGCGAAGATAAAAAAAACACTCACTTTTTAAATTTATTATTTCATAAAATATCATACAAACTATCTTTTGGAAGACAAAGAAAAAATAAAAAAGAATATTATCATTCATTAAAGAATTTAAGACGAGAAAAAAAATTGGAGCAAAAAAAATGAATTTAGAAAAAACAGCCATAGTTCAACTCTGTTACGCCGATTTTGAATCATTAGAAATCAGTCTTGCAGCAATCACCAAATTTATGCCTGAAAATATGAAACTTTTTTTATTACAAAACGGTCGTGGAACCTATGATTGTGAACGCACTTATCAAGTTGCAAAACGATATGCTAATTTATTTCCAAAGAATATCATTGTTGTTGATTGGATTAAACCCCAAAAACCATATACAGCAATAAAAGAACTTCTTAATTCCGATGTGATGAAAGAGTATGATTATATCATTAAGTTAGATGATGATGTCTTTCCATTAACAAAAACATTTGTTCAAGACCTTGCAAAAACATATGATGATGCCTTTGAAAAATATGGCGATTCTCTTGGATATGTTACAAGTCTTGTAAATAATAATCCATGGGGATTTATCGAAACATTAAACGTGATGGAGCTGAAAGATCAATATTTTAAAAATATGGCACGCGAACATATTGTCGATAAAAACACAATTATTCCAAAAGATGAAATTCGTGCTGGTATATGTGGCACAATTTGGCGTAATCCTTTTGTATCTCGTTGGTTGCATCACGAAACAACATTAAAACCAGATTTATTCATTTCAAACACAAAAGATAAAGAAGATAAACTTGTTAACCATAACGAAAGATACTCTATCAACTGTATGTTATTTGAAAAATCATTTTGGAATAAAATCGCCCTCACCCAAAAAGATGATGAACACGATTGTTTTCAATATTGCATGAAAAATGACAAGAAAATTGTTGCATCAATTAAAGTGCCAATGATTCACCTATTCTTTTTCATTCAACGAGATGAAAATAAAGATTTAATTCCACTCATTCGTCAATATTATGAAAAATGGCTTGCTTTACCATTCCCAATTTCGTTATGTCCTTTAAAAGAATATGAAAATGAAAATAGATTACGCTTTCTGGAAAAAAAATTAGATAAAATCAAAAAAAGAAGCTTGCTCAAAAAAATATTTAAATTTTAAATAAAAACAATATATTTTTCTAAAAAATATTTAATTTATAAATACCCTGTATTCATATTGACAGGGTATTCATATTTTTGTATGATGTAATTTAAACTAAAGTTAGAATTGTAATATTTAAGGAGTTTTCAAGTGCCAAAAATTTCGGTTATTATTCCTGTTTATAATATGGAAGAATACTTGCGCGAATGTTTAGATTCGATTATTAATCAAACACTTAAAGAAATTGAAATTATCTGTATTGATGATGGCTCAACGGATTCTTCTTTAGAAATCTTAAACGAATATGCAAAAAAAGATAATCGTCTCATTGTTTTAACACAAGAAAATGCTGGTGCGGGAATGGCCAGAAATTTGGGGATAAAAACATCAAAAGGTGAATTTATTGCTTTTATGGATGGTGATGATTATTATCCAGAAAGTGATATTCTTGCCTTGCTTTATGAAAACGCAACCAAGCAAAATGTTAAAATTTGTGGGGGCGAATTTTCAATTTTTACACATCAAGAAAAAAAACTCTCACAAAACTTTTCGCAAACCGATTCCAAATATCTTTTTAAAGAAAATAAACTTATCTCTTATAAAGATTATCAATTTGATTATGGGTATCATCGCTTTATTTATAATAGAAATATGTTAACTGAAAATGATATTTATTTTCCAGCATACAGAAGATATCAAGACCCACCTTTTTTCGTGAAAGCCATGCTAAAAGCCGAAAAATTTTATGCGATTCATAAAATCACTTATGCATATAGACATTGCTATAAAAAAATCAAATGGAAAAAAGAACAAATTTCCGGGTTATTAAAAGGAATATTAGATAACTTGCAAATAGCTGAGCAAAAAAATTTATCAGACCTTAAAAACACAACCTATCAACACTTACTCGATCATCTTCCTCAAATTCGAAAAAAATTAAATAGATCTCATAAAAATATGATGAAAACAATTCAAGCTTATTTCCCTGATAAAGAAAATCTTTTGATACCACACACACCATTTTACCAAAAACTTTTTTCAATCAAAAATTCAAAAGATAAGCGCTATAAAATCATTAGGATTTGTGGATTAAGGATTAAGATTCGGAACAACCGTTTTGTTAAAAAACTTTCAAAGAAAACGCATAAAATCAGCTCAAAAATCATTCATGTTTTAACAAAGCCAATCCGTGTTCAAGAAAAATATCATCACTTGAAGCAAGAATATAAACGTTTAAAAAATTTAAAATAAGGAAGAAATAAATGGCTGAAACAAAAAATATTATCACCGTGAAAAATGCTGAAGGTGATCCAGATACAACTGCTGAAATTATTATTCAAAATAAAATTGATTTTGAACCAAAAGTTTCGGTCATTATTCCCGTTTATAATGTGGAAGAATATTTGCGCGAATGTTTGGATTCCGTTATCAACCAAACATTAAAAGAAATTGAAATCATCTGCGTTGATGATGGCTCAACGGATTCTTCACTTGAAATTTTAAAAGAATATGCAAAAAAAGATAATCGCTTCACGGTTATGAAACAAGAAAACTTGCACGCAGGCGTAGCCAGAAATGCTGGCCTTGCTGTTGCTAAAGGCGAATATTTAAGCTTTTTAGACTCTGATGATTTCTTTGAACTCAATATGCTTGAAGAAATGAGCAAAAAAGCCGATGAAGATGAGAGTGATATTACCGTATGTAATGCAGATATTTATAATGATAAAGAAAAAAAATATCACCAACCAGATTTTATGCTTAAGAAAAGATTTTCAACGCTCTCCTGCATTTATACGGATACGTTTAAAAACAATCTTTTTAATTTCACAAACCCCTCCCTCTGGAATAAAATTTTTAGGAAAAAATTCATTCTAGATCACCAACTTCTCTTTCAATCAATTTGGAATTGTAATGACATTGGGTTTACCTTTTCTGCTTTGGCTTATAGTAAAAAAATAAGTATTGTCTATAAAACACTTTTACACTATAGAAGAAACACAACCACATCTATTACTTCAAAAAGATCAAAAGGCGGGGCAAATATTATCCGCGCCTATAAATATGTAAGAAATAACTTAGTGGCAAATAATCAAAGTGAATATCTTTCACTCTTAATTGAATCATTTAAAGAAAAAATTCAATACGAAAAGCAACATTATACAAAAGCTCAATTAAAATTATTTAAAAAAGAAGCAAAATGCTTGCTTGGATGTGATTGGCCTATTTTCAGTCAATGTTTCAAACAAAAACATTTCCATAAAAAAATCATTAAAATACTCAAAGCTTATTTATTATTCCCCTACTATTTAATCAAGGTAAAAAAACTAAAAAAGAAAACAAAAAGATGTTATATTAATTATTTTAGCCAACATATTCGAAACAATTCTGTTTTACTTGTTGAAATCAACTCATTTCATGGCGAATGCTTGCCTGGCGCAGCAAAATATTTTCTTGATTTAGGATATAATGTTGATGTTATTCTTTCAAAAAATGAATTTGAATTAAATCCCTTTTCTAATTTTACAGACCCAAAACTTAAAACATATAAAATAGAATCTACGGGCGTTAAAGTGCTTATGACGAGCGATCTGATAACAAAATATGAACATATATATTTTAATTCAGATAGATATCATGGTGAAAGCTATTATAATTATTTCACCCCAAAAATTCAAATGCCCAAAGGCAACGTTATAACCATGTGCCATCATCCAGAATTATGGCATGAAAATAATTTCAGCAATCCAAAATTTAAAGGCGTTTCGCTTGCAAACTTACCTATTTTAAAGGATAAAGACTGCAAAGTTCTTAATGCTCATTATTTCACGGAAATAACGCCTCATCAAAAAAATAAAACAACAACATTTATTTGCGTTGGAAATATTGAAAGCAAAAGAAAAAATCATTCCTTATTATTTGATGCTGTTCAAGAATTAAAGCAAAAAGGGTTCTTTGATTTTAAGATTATTGTTATTGCTCGTAAAGGTGATTTTTTAATTCCAGAAAACATCAAACAACACTTTGATTTTAAAGGCCGTTTAAATTATCAAGATATGTATAATGAACTGCAAAAGGCTGATTTCTTCTTGCCATTATTTGATCCAGAAAATGAAGAACATTCAAGATATCTTTCTTCAGGAACAAGTGGATCATTTCAATTGATTTATGGCTTTAATATTCCTTGCATTATGCCTGAGATGTTTTTAACGGATTTTAATGGTTTCACAAAGTCTAATACGTTAACCTATCCAACTCATTCGAATATTTCATCAGCTATGGAAAAAGCCATTTTAATGGATGATAACAAATATCAAGAAACCAAAAAGAATTTAAAAACTTTAAGTGAATGCATCTATTCAGACTCATTAAATAATCTAAAGGCAGTATTAAAATAAAAAGCAAAGAGTTTTCAAATGAGAAATAACAGTCAATCGCAAAATTATACGGATAACAAGGCAATAATCTCTATCATTATTCCGGTTTATAATGCGCAAAAATATTTACATGAGTGTTTAGATTCTGTTATCAACCAAACGCTTAAAAAAATTGAAATCATTTGCGTTAATGATGGTTCAACAGATAACTCTTTAAAAATTCTTGAAGATTATGCAAAAAAAGATAATCGCATCAAAATCATTCATCAAGAAAACCAAGGAGTTGCCCAAGCACGAAATGTTGGCATCAACCATGCAACAGGCACATATATTGGCTTTGTTGATTCTGATGATTGGATTGATTTAGATTTTTATGAAAAATTATATCTTGTTGCTCAGAAAAAAAATGCCGATTTGGTTCGCTCTTGCACGATTAATCATTTTGGTAACGATAAAATAAAAAGTGATAATTTTAATAATATCCTTCTTAAAAAGAAAACTTCTTTTTTAAATATCAATGATCATAAAGCTGTTATTTGGGATGCTATTTATAAAACATCTATCATTAAAGAAAATAATATACTTTTTGTTCCTCAACAACTTCATGAAGATATCCTTTGGGCCACAAAAGCAACTTATTATGCCAAACATGCCTATCCTTGCTGTGAAACATTTTATCATTATCGTCGAGAAGAAAGTGACACACAAAGTTCAAATATAGATTCCATTGCTCAAGTGAACTGTGAAACATTAAACTTCATCAATTCCGTTCAATATCCATCAAAAACAGATTATATTGAAGCGATTAGGAAATGCTTTTGGCGATATGCAAATTACTTTGATAAGAATCACACCAATCTAAAATTTTCAAATAAAGGACGCATTGAATTTTTAAAACTTTGGGCAAAAGACTGGGCAAATTTAAAAGAAAAAGATATTATTTATCAAAAAACAAAACCTCTGGCTTTATCAAAAGAAGAATGGTTACATCTGCCAGAGGAAGAATTATTTAATAAATTATCAGAAATATATCTGAACCCTCAAATCAAATCCTTAAAGGAATATTTTGATCAAAATCCAACAAAAAGTCGATCAAACGATATTATTTTGGTCAAAAACATTGAAGGTTATTCTGATACAACCGCAAAAATCTTTATTCAAAATAAAATTAACTTTGAACCAAAAGTTTCGGTTATCATTCCTGTTTATAATGCAGAAGAATATTTAAAAGGATGTTTAGAATCCATTCTTAATCAAAGCTTAAAAGAAATTGAAATCATCTGCGTTGATGATGGGTCAACAGATTCTTCCATTGAAATTTTGAAAGAATATGCATCAAAAGATAATCGCATCACCATTTTAAAGCAACAAAACCATTTTGCTGGCGTTGCCAGAAATGCGGCCCTAGCCGTTGCTAAAGGCGAATATTTAAGTTTTATAGATTCAGATGACTTCTTTGAACTCAATATGCTTGAAGAAATGATTAAAAAAGCCGATAAAGATAAAAGTGACGTCGTTATTTGTGAAGCCAATTTCATTCAAGTAAACACCGATAAACCGGGATTTAAGCTAATCAACAAAAATATATTGAAAAACAAAGAAACTTTTTCTTGCAAAGAACCAGATATCGCAAAAAAAATCTTTCAAATGATTTGTGCTGTTCCATGGAATAAAATTTATAAAAGAGAAATAATTAGTAAAAATAACATTCGTTTTTCTGCTTGCCATCATCATAATGACACGGCCTTTGTAATGGCTGCAATCATTGCAGCGCAAAATATCAGCTATTTGGATAAAAAATTAACAAATTATCGAATTATCGACTCTTCTCTTTGCCATAAAAAAACAAGTCATCCAGATTCTATACATAAATGTTTAATGGATATATATACCTTAACAAAGAAGTTGGATAATTATGCCGCTATTCAACAATCTTATTTTGCTCAAATACTCAACATGGCTGAATTTTATCATAATGAGGCACCAGAGTCTCTTAAAGATGAAATAAAAGATTATCTTTTAGATATTTTCAAAAAACTTGAATTGAATAAATATCCAATCAATTATTTTTATGAAAAAAATCGCATCACTTGGTTAAAAGAACTCTTGCCCATCAAAACCATTATTCAAAATAAAATTGATTTTGAACCAAAAGTTTCGGTCATTGTTCCTGTTTATAATGTTGAAAAATATTTGCATGAATGTTTAAATTCCATTATCCATCAAACCTTAAAAGAAATTGAAATCATCTGCATTGATGATGGTTCAACGGATAATTCTCTTGAAATTTTAAAAGAATATGCATTGCAAGATAATCGCATCTCTGTGATTACAAAAATTAACAAAGGATTATCTCACACAAGAAATATCGGCATTAAGCTTGCCAAAGGAAAATATATTGGCTTTGTTGATTTGGATGACTGGATTAATGAAGAATTTTATGAAGAACTTTATAAAATAGCTAAAAACACCAAAGCGGATATTTGTGCAGGAAATATTTTAAAAACAGATAATAAAAATGAAGAATATTATTCTCATTTCACATCAATTGAAGAAGCCAATTCTTTAGAAGAAAAATTTAAATTATATACAATTCCATTATATTGCTATGTTCATAATAAAATTTATTTAAAAGATAAAATCATTCAAGATAACTTATTTTTTATTGAAGGAATTTATTTTGAAGATATGCTTTGGATGCCAGTTGTTCTTAAAACACTTGGCAAATGCGTAACTTCGCCAAATTCAACTTATTATTATAGAATCAACCCAAACTCTATTTCTAATAATATAAAATTTGGCACTCAGCAAAGACGAGATTTCTTCAATGGTCAACGCTTTACAGAAGATTTTATTGAAGAACATAAGTTACCAGCAAAAACTTTTAAGGCAAAAGAAAATATTATTATTCCAATTCTGAATAAAAATTATTTATCTGATTATCAAGCTTGTATTGATTCTATTATCAAACATAAACCATATGACGTTTTCTATCAAATCAACATTCTTTCAAATGAAGAATTAAACCAAACCTTCAAACAAACATTCCAAAAATTTGAAGAATTATATCGATGCCGTTTTAATATCATAAATTATAAAAAGGGAACAAAGCTAAAGATTGGTCAAAACTATGAACATCATTTTTATTTCAAAAAACCAGTCATCCTTTCTAAAGATATAACAAAATATTTATCAAATGATATTGTTCCATTAAGTGAAAAAGTTTTGGATAAAGATATTTTATATCTTTTGAAGAAATATCATATCAACCTAATTAATCAAATAATTCCTTATCTTCTTTTCCCTGTTTATTTAATTAAAACAGCAAGGATGAAAAAGAAGATTCATAAAAAAGTTTGCCGGATTATCAGGGGGCAACTTACTGAAATTTTTGATAACACTTTGTTAATTACCAAGCAAGAAATCCGGGATTTTGCACTCAAAAACTCCCCTGCTCCTGATTATACAAGGAAATATATCAAAAAAATTGCAAATGATATTTACGATAAATTCCATTTCCGCAAAAAATATCGTATTTTGGGAATAAAGTTTTATAAGAAAAATAAACATAAAGAGCTAACTTCTTTACTTAATTATTCAATTAAGCAAAATGAATTAATCAAAAAAGAAAACGCCTCCCTTAAAATAAAAATAAATGAATTAAATCAAATAATTCAACAAAACAAACAAGTAATTTAAAATCTAAGGTGATGTATGACTGAAAAGAAAACAATTAAAATTGATTTTTGCGATTGCTGGAGTGGATTTAATAAACAAAACCATGGGATAGTTCGCACTTTAAACAAATATTATAATGTTGAATTTTCAGATCAACCTGATTTTTTGTTTTATTCTTGTTTTGGAATTAAGCATTTAGACTACCCAAATGCAACAAAAATATTTTTTACTGGAGAAAATGTGCTCCCTAATTTCAATGAATGTGATTATGCAACGGGATTTGATTACATTGATTTTGGAGATAGATATTTTAGAAAAAACTATATGGTTCCAGATAAAAACATTCAAGATCGATCACAAATAACAAATGATTTTTTTAATCGCAACTTTTGCAATTTCATTTATTCAAATAAAGGCTTAGGTGATAGCGCAACTTTAAGACAAGAATTTTGCAAAAAATTAATGGAATATAAACATATTGATTGCCCAGGGAAAATTTTAAACAATATGTCAGCTGAAGATTTGGAACCAAGAAATGGCGATTGGTGGAACAGTAAGCAAACATTTTTAAAAAAATATAAATTCACCATTGCATTTGAAAATTCATCTTCGAATGGATATACCACAGAAAAATTACTCCATCCTTTTCTGGCGTTTTCAATCCCCATTTATTGGGGTAATCCGTTGGTAACAAAAGATTTTAACCCCAAAGCATTTATCAATTGTAATGATTTTGATAACGATTTTGATGCCGTTATTGAACGCATTAA
The DNA here is from genome assembly GCA_045614025.1 of Alphaproteobacteria bacterium. Classification (GTDB taxonomy): domain Bacteria; phylum Pseudomonadota; class Alphaproteobacteria; order CAAHEQ01; family UBA3637; genus RGIG4140. The sequence continues at coordinate 67,133 of JAZLCE010000039.1, read as the reverse complement.
AGAAATTGATAACAATCCCGATTTATATCTTGCCATGCTCCGAGAAAATCCTATGCAAAAAGATTTTGATTTTGATCAAAACAAAAAATTTGAGCAATGGCTTATTAACATTATTGAAAATGAAAAAAAACATACCGATAGTTTGCAAAATCATTGGTCTACCTTTGGGATGAATAACTATATTACGACTCAAAATAAACAAAGGGATAATGAAATTTCTCAATTAAAATCCACTCTCAATGAGATTGCAAAAATAAAACCTTTTGAAATGCCCAAGAAAAAGAAAAAAGGAAACTGGCTTTATAAAACCGTTGAGAAAAAAGGTTATAAAAAAACATATATTTTAGGAATTCGCATCAAAAAAGAACCGATTAATATGTGCAATTTCATCAATGCTCAATTACTTGAACTTGAAAAAAGATTAACTGCAAAAATTAAAAAGTAAAGGACAAATAAAATGAAAATAGGAATTATCGGAACAGGATATGTTGGCTTACCAACGGGGGTTGGTTTGGCTGAGCTTGGAAACACTGTTGTTTGCGTTGATAAAATCAAAGAAAAGGTGGATATGCTGAAAAATGGCGAATTGCCGATTTATGAAGATGGCATGACAGAGCTTTTTCAAAAAAACATTGCAAATGGTCGTCTTTCGTTCACAACCTCAATGAAAAAAGCGGTTGAGGGTGCTGATGTTGTTCTTATCGCCGTTGGAACGCCCCCTCACCCCGTCACCAAAGAAGCCGATATGAAATATATTCATGCGGCGGCAACCGAACTGGCCGAATATTTAACGGATTACACCGTTATTGCAACCAAATCCACCGTTCCTGTTGGCACTGGAGATGATATTGAACAGCTCATTTCTATCAGAAACAAAACGGCCAGATTTGATGTGATTTCTCTTCCAGAATTTTTGCGCGAAGGCTATGCGATTCATGACTTTTTTAATCCCGATCGCATTGTTGTTGGATCTAATTCCGAAAAAGCTATCAATGTGATTAAAGAGCTTTACAAACCTTTTGAAGGAAAAACAGAAATGCTGTTTATGAAACGTCGGTCAGCTGAAACGGTTAAATATGCCTCCAATGCCTTTTTGGCCATGAAAATTCATTATATCAATGAAATGGCAAACTTTTGCGAACAAACAGGCGCCGAAATTATGGATGTTGCCAAAGGGATGGGGCTTGATTCCAGAATTGGGCAAAAATTCTTAAACGCTGGCCCAGGTTATGGCGGAAGTTGTTTCCCAAAAGATACCATGGCAATGGCTTATATGGGCAGAAAAAATAATGTGAACCTTTCTCTTATTGAAACAACAATTCAAAAAAATGCCGAACGCAAAAAAGAAATTGCAGATCGCATTTTGAATAAAGTTGAAAAAATTGAAAATCCAAAAATCGCCGTTCTTGGCCTTGCCTTTAAAGATGGAACAGATGATTGCCGAGAATCCCCAGCCATGGAAATTGTTTCTGCCATGCTTGAAAAAGAAGCGAATATAATGGCTTATGATCCAAAAGCAATGAAAAATGCGGCTCTTTTATTGGGCGATAAAATTGGATATGCTGATAATATGTATCAAGCGTTAAAAGATGCTGATATTTTGGTTATTTTAACGGAATGGAAAGAATTTAAATCCCTTGATTTAGAGCAAGTGGCTGATTTGATGAACGGTAAACGAATTTTTGATTGCCGAAACTTAATTAATAAAGAAAAAGCCATTTCTTTGGGTTTCGAATATCAAGGAATTGGCCAATAATTAAAATAACTTAACCACTAAAAAACCCCTCTTTTGAGGGGTTTTTATTTAACTTTAACTTATTTATTTACCAACGCATTGTGGGCATGGATCGTTTGGATCTGGACATGGGCAAACGATTTTTGGTTCTGGTTCAGGTTGCCCTTCTTGATATGTTTCCCACCATGTTTTTTCTGGTAATGGTTCTGGCATTGGAACAACTTCAATTGGTTTTTCTGTAACTGTTTCTGTTGTTGTTACAATAACTTTTTTTGGTTCTTCAACCATTGGCGGGCATGGTTGGTCGCCACATGAAACAGGAGGCATTTGCATTTCATAAACTTCGCCTTGTTCTTGATAAACACATGGGCCACCTGTGATGCCTTCGCAAACTTGACCTTGAGTGTTCACTTGAATCACTTGTGGTTGAACTGGTTGAACTGGAACCATTTCGTTTTGAACAGTTGTTTTTGTTTCAACAATGCTTGCTGTTGCCATTGTTCCATTTGAAACAACTGCAACTGGAAGACCATCTGCTGTTGTTGTTACAGAATAAGTTCTTGGTTTCGTGCGATTATAAGTTGCAAGCAAGCAATCTCTATATGCTGATTGTGTGTCAGCAAATTGACACCCCAAACTAATACGGGCTTCTTCGCGGTTTAAATTGCGCTTTTCTTGAGCCTCATAAATATCGGGATTATAGCTAGAACAAGCCGATAATAAAGCCAATGTTGAAACCAAAAAACTTAATTTTTTCATAGAGTCCTCCTAAAAATCAACCGGTTATTTATTTTTTTATACTCTCTTAAAAATAAAATTGCAATACCTAACTTTATTTTTTTTTGATTAGTGAAGTAATGGCGACCAAGCTGGGGCTGAAGCGCTGTTCGGCGTAACCAATTGCCGTTCATTATAGCCCGTGATATCAATGGTATAAAGCCGTGCATCACCGCCTGTTCCATCGCTTCTTGATGGCGCTTTGCGATAAAACATTAAAACCCGGCCATTTGGTGCCCAACTTGGAGATTCAACCAAAAATCCATTGGTAATTAATCGTTCGCCAGAGCCATCTGGTTTAATCACACCAATATGAAATTGCCCATGACGGATTTTTGTAAACGCAATATAATCACCACGTGGGGACCAAACAGGTGTGGCATATGTGCCTTCCCCAAAGCTGATACGATGAACACCCGATCCATCTGCATTCATAATATAAAGCTGTTGATTTCCCCCTCTATCCGAGTTGAAAACAATTTGCTTGCCATCTGGCGAATAACTTGGTGATGTGTTAATCGATGGATGATTTGTTAATTGCGTTTGTTGTTTCGTTGCCAAATCATAAGTATAAATATCCGAATTTCCTCTGCGTGCCAAACTGATAAGCAATTTTTTGCCATCTGGTGAAAACCTTGGTGCAAATGTCATCCCTTTAAAATTACCAACAAGAGTTGACTCTCTTGTGTTCACATCCATTAAATAAACTTTTGGATTACCATCTTTATATGAAAAATAGGTTACTTCTTTCATATTCGGCGAAAATCTTGGCGTTAAAACAAGGTCTTTTCCATCTGTTAAATAAGTTAAATTTGCGCCATCTTGATCCATAATTGCTAATCGTTTAACGCGATTCATTTGATTACCACGTTCATCAATAAAAGCAACTCTTGTATCAAAATATCCTTTTTCACCCGTAACGCGTTCATAAACAGCATCTGCAATCATATGTGCTAATTTGCGCCAAGCACTTGTTTCTTTCGAAAATGTTTTTGCATATAATTGTGTTTGAGAAAACACATCATAAATCCTGAATGAAACGCTTGTTATTCCAAGATTTTCCGTCACTTCACCATAAATCAAAACTTGCGCATTGATGGCTTGCCAATCATTAAAACTTGGGCGCATATTAACGCCTTTCATCTTTTGAATATAGGCCGCCGGATTGATATATCTAAATAAACCTGAACGTTCCAAATCAGCAATAACAACATCTGTGATATTGGCATCATCATCCCCTGTTAACACAGGCATGGCAAAAGGAAGTGGATCTGATTGAGCGCCCGTCACATCAATTTTAATTTCAGCAAAAGAATGCCCAGCCGTTAATAATAATGCAATAAATAATAATCCTTTTAACAACATCTTTTTCATTAGTAAACTCCTTTATCAACCGGATTCATTCTTAACCTAATTTCTTTCCATGAACTATACATTTCTGGCCGTTTACTTGCCAAAATCCTGAACGGTGATTCTTCTTTTAAGGCATCACAAACATAAATGGCTCTTTTGGCACTTTCAGCCATTGACCGGAAAACGGGATCTGATTTCATATTTAAAATTTTCACTTCACGAACCGATCCATCTTTATTCACAAACGCGCGCAATTCAACAATCATTTGTTCAGCATTTTCCACCCCAGCGTTCACATTCCAACAAGAACTAATCTTACTGGCAATTAAGTCTTTTTCTGAAATTGTCAAGTCACTTAACAACGAACCTTCCGTTCCGCCTTTAATGCCATTATTCACTGTTTGCCCTGAACTTGTTGGCGCAGAACTTGGTGCTTGATTCGCTGGTTTTCGAACTTTTTCAACCGAAGCAAGCAAACTTTGAAGCCCTTGATTTTGCTTTTTAGGAACTGGTTTAGGCGCCACTTTTGGCTTTGGCTGTTCTTTAGGCTTTGGTTTTTCTTTTTTCACCTCTTTTTTCGGCTCTTTCTTTGGTTCCTTCTTTGGTTCAGGTTTTTTCACTTCTTTTTTTGGTTCTGGCTTTTTCTCTTGAACTTTCACCGCTTCTTTTTTCGGCTGTTCTATTGGTTTAACAGGTTCAGGTTTTGCCACTGGTTCTTCTTTTTTCACCAATGGTGTTTTATCTTCTTTTTTTGGTTGAGGTTTAGGAGGCTCTGGTTTCTTTTCTTCTTTTTTAACTTCAGGTGTTTTTACTTCCTCTTTTTTCGTTTCTTTCACAAGAGGAGGTAAATTTGTTTTTTCATCAATTTTAACATTCGTTAAATCCACCATTAAAATGGCTGGAGGTGATTTTTCAAATTCACTGGTATTCCATGAAAAATTAAAACACATAATCGCCAAAATAAACAGATGCAACAAGACAGAAAGCCCTAAACATTTTGACTCTCTTTCAATAAACGCCTGTTCATCATATAAATTGGTCATCTATTTCGGCTCCATAATTTTCGCATCCGTTTTTAAACCAACTTGCGTATATCCCGCACTTCTTAATAACGCCATCACTTCAATAACCGTTCCATAAGAAGCATCTTTATCCCCACTAATCACCATTCCAATTGAAGGATTTTGAGTGACAATGGCTTTTACTTTGCCAACCAAATCTTTAAGCGCAATTGGATCTTGCCCCACATAAACAATGCCTTTAGAATCAACACTGATATCAAGCGTTTTTTCTTCGCCTTCAATTTGTTTGCCATCTCCTTTTGGTAAATTAAGCGGGATACCAGATGTTAACATTGGTGCTGTTAACATAAAAATTGCAAGCAAACAGGTCATCACGTCGATCAACGGCGTTAAATTAATTTCAGCCCGAATGCGCGTTCGTCTGCTTCCTCTTGCCATTATTCGCTCTCCACTTGTTCAATTTGACGGGATAAAATCGCCCCAAGTTCATCTGAAAATGTTTCCATACGATGAACAATGCGTTCAATATCATTTGTTAACTTATTATAGGCAATCACCGCAGGAATAGCAGCAATCAAACCAACAGCTGTTGTAAACAAAGCTTCTGCCACACCAGGAGCAACAGCGGCAATATTCGTGCTTTGCGTTAACCCAATGGCATTAAAGCTATCCATAATTCCCCAAACCGTTCCAAACAACCCTAAAAGAGGAGCAACTGACCCCGTTGAAGCCAAGAAAACCATTTTGGTTTGAAGTTTATCTTCTTGCTTATCAATTGAAATTTGCATCATTTTATCAACGCGTTTTTGAATTTTAATAGCTGCACCAGTTTGCTTTTTCTCAGCCAATGAACGGCGAAATTCCTTAATAGCAGCAACAAAAATAATTGCTAACGGATTTGATGGATTTTTCACATGATTTGCATAAATGGCCTCTAAAGATCCACCTGACCAAAATTGTTCTTCAAACGCTTTCATTCCTAAACGAATGCGTTTAAGCAAAAAGGCTTTATCAAAAATAATCGCCCAACAACAAATTGAAGCAATCAGAAGCCCTAAAATCAAAACTTTCATAAATAAATCTGCATCCATAAACATGGAATACATAGATAAAGATGATCTGGCTGCTATCTCATTCATTTGTTATTCTCCTTAATTTTCCTGATTATATTTCATAAATAAATTCTTTAATTCTTCTTTCATGCGAATAGGTCTTAAATCTTTTGGATTAATCACTGCCAATTTAATTTCAATGGCAACTTTTAATTGACCATCCACCAAAAAACGATGCTCCATAATCATGCTCGCATTTTTCATTTCTTTGACCATGGTTTCAACATCAATCACATCATCTAACTTCGCTGGTGATTTATATTGAATAGAGGCTGAACTTAAAACAAAAGCAACCCCCTCTTCTTCAATCAATTTTTTATTTGAAACACCCATTTCAACCAAAAGCTCCGAACGGGCGCGCTCTGCAAAATCTAAATATTTGGAATGATACACAATGCCTCCCGCATCTGTATCTTGATAATAAACTCTCACTTTATAACTATGTTTCATTTTAAATTCTCCAACAAATCTGGTTGCACCAAATTTTGAGGTGCTGCCATTCCTAAATGCCTGTATCCTGCTTGAGATAAAACCCGTCCTCTCGGCGTGCGCATCACTAAACCTAACTGCATTAAATATGGCTCAATAATTTCTTCAATTGTATCTCTTTCTTCAGATAATGCTGCACAAAGCGTTTCAGCCCCAACAGGGCCACCACCATATTTAAGAGCAATGCATTTCAAATAACGCCGATCCATTAAATCAAGCCCAGAATTATCAACTTCTAATCTGGTCAAAGCCATATCAGCAATTTCAGCTGTTACTTGCTTATTTAAAGCAAAATCTCGCACACGTCTGAGCAAACGCCCTGCAATACGAGGCGTTCCTCTGGATCGTTTTGCAACTTCCATGGCCCCTTCTTCTGTCATATCAAGTTGCATAATTCTTGCCCCGCGGGACACAATTTTCATCAATTCTTCAGGCTCATAAAATTCCAATCTTAACGGAATACCAAAGCGATCTCTTAATGGTGTTGATAATAAACCACTTCTTGTTGTTGCCCCAACAAGCGTAAACGGTGGCAAATCAATGCGAACAGAATGCGCCGCTGGCCCTTCCCCAATAATAATATCTAATTGAAAATCTTCCATCGCGGAATAAAGAACTTCTTCCACCGTTGGATTCAAACGATGAATTTCATCAATAAAAAGCACATCTCTTGGCTCTAAATTCGTTAAAATTGCCGCCAAATCACCCGCCTTTGAAATCATTGGACCAGAAGTGGGGCGAAACCCAACTCCCAATTCTTTTGAAATAATTTGCGCCAATGTTGTTTTACCAAGCCCAGGAGGGCCAAATAAAAGCGTGTGATCCAAAGCTTCACCGCGCTCTCTTGCCGAACGGATAAACACAGCCAAGTTTTCGCATAAATTCCTTTGCCCCGTAAAATCAGAAAGACTTTGCGGTCTAATTGAGCTATAAAGTTCTTCGTCTGCCGCTAATTTATTGGGCGTAATTAATCTATTCTCAGCCATTTGCTTTCCCCATTTCTTTAAGCGTTAAACGAATCACATCTGATAAAGAAGCCTCTTTATTATTTTTAAGCGTTTCAGCTGCTTTTATGCCAGCTTCTGTTCTTGAATAACCCAAATTAACAAGCGCAGAAACAGCATCTTGCAAAATTCTTGAATCAGATGAGACAGAAGCATTACCCCCAACAGAATTAATTTCCATCATATCTGCCGTTAAAAGACCTGATTTTCCCTTTAATTCGGTTACAATTCTTGTTGCTAATTTTGGTCCAATTCCAGAAACACGCGTAAACGCCTTATTATCACCCGTTGCAACTGCCATTGAAATTTCATTTAAACCTAACACGGATAAAATTGCCATTCCAACTTTAGCGCCCACTCCTTGAACACCCGTTAACGTGTTAAAAACTTCTTGTTCAGAAACAGATGAAAAACCAAACAAATGAATATGATCTTCCCGAACCTGCGTTTCAATAAATAAAGAAACTTCTTCATCTTTTGGCAACGAAGAGATTGTTTTTGTTGAACAAAACACGCGATACCCAACACCATGCACGTTCAAATAAACAAATCCATCCCCTATTCCATCTATATAACCCGTTAACTTTCCAATCATCAAAGCCTCTCTTTAAAGACAATCCTTTTCATAAAAAATGCTTTAAAACAAAAAGGATATCTCTTTTTTAATCACTATTTGTTCTTATGCTTAAATCTACTTTAAAAAAAATAAAATTGCAATCACTTATTTTATCTTTACAAGAGAATTTTTTTACTGTATGTTAATATATTATTAACCATTCACTTTAGGCGGAGTTTTTTATTCATGCTAGAAGATACCATGCGCATTCCTCCTCAAAACCTAGAAGCCGAACAAGCGCTTCTGGGCGCTATTTTGTCGAACAATCGCGCCATGGAAAAGGTTTCTGATTTTTTAAGACCCGAATGTTTTGCAAACCCTGTTCATGGGCGCATTTATGAAGCTTGCAAATTTTATATTGATCAAGGTCGCATTGCTGATCCGATCACATTAAAAGCTTATTTTGAACATGATGGTCAATTAAAAGATGTGGGCGGCGCATCCTATTTGATGCAACTTGCTGCCGCTTCTGCCACCATTATTAATGCTGGAGATTATGGCAAACAAATTTTGGATCGATATATTCGCCGTCAAATGATTGCGCTTGGAAATGATGTGGTGAATGATGCATTTGCCATTTCGCTTAATGAAGAAGCCATCAGCCAAGTTGAAAAAGCAGAAAAACGCCTTTATGAAATTGCAAATGCAGGCGAACTTTCAGGTGGCCCTCAAATTTTAAACACCGCTTTGCAAGCAACCTTATTAAGCGCGCAAAAAGCCATGAACACGCCATCAGGCGTTTCTGGTGTTACAACGGGCCTTATTGAAATGGATAAATTGCTTGGTGGCCTTCATGATTCAGACTTATTGATTTTAGCTGGTCGTCCTGCCATGGGTAAATCCGCTTTAGCATTAACAATTGCCTATAACGCTGCTGTTAAATTTGAAGAAGAAAACAAAAAACCGGGTGCTGAAAAAAAATCTGTTGCCTTTTTCTCGCTTGAAATGTCTGCCGAACAGTTGGCTGGGCGTATTTTATCTGCCAAAGCCGAAGTTCCTGGCCATCAAATGAGAACGGGTAAACTCACCGATCAGCAATTTGATGAATTAGCTGCTGGGGTGGCTCTTTTAAGTCGTGTTCCACTTTATTTGGATGAAACACCAGGTATCACAGTAACCGCCATTAAAAACCGCGCTCGTCGCATGAAACGCGATAAAGAAAAAGGCCTTGGCCTGATTGTGATCGACTATTTGCAGCTGATTAATTCGGCAGGAAGAAGCGAAAACCGCGTTCAAGAACTTTCTGAAATGACGCGTCAACTTAAAATTATGGCCAAAGAATTAAACGTGCCAGTTTTGGTTTTATCCCAGCTCTCTCGTTTGGTTGAACAACGTGATAATAAACGGCCACAACTTTCTGACCTTCGTGAATCTGGGTCTATTGAGCAAGATGCTGATATCGTGATGTTTGTGTTCCGCGAAATTTATTATTTGCAAAATGATGTTCCAGTCAAACATTTAAATGAAACACCCGAAAAATTTGCTTTGCGCATGAAAGAATGGGAAGATAAGAAAATTCTTCTTGCCAATCAAGCAGAAGCCATTATCGCCAAACAACGTCATGGCCCTGTTGGAACAGTGAAACTTTACTTTAATGGCGAATTCGGTAAATTTGGTAATTTAGAACAATAAATTTTATAAAAAATCCAAATAAATATAAGAAAAATTTATTGCAGTCAAGAAAACCCACACAAGATGATTTTTTTGACTTTAGATGTTCGTTAAAAAGATACAGGATTTTAGCGCAACAGATAAAGATGAAAAAATTTATTGCAGTGTAGAAAAGCCTACATAAGATAATTTTTTTCGCTTTAGATGTTCGTTAAAATCCTGTATAAAAGAGCGTCACGAAAAGATCCATCCCTCATCTTATAATAATTTTTGCGCACACCTGTTTTTATAAAACCCATTGTTTCATATAAAGAAATAGCCGGTTTGTTTTCAATGTTCACTTCTAAAAAAATTTGGGTAACATTATTTTCTTTGGCATATTGAATTAAGTGAGTTAAAAGAGCTTTTGCCTTGCCCTGCCCTCTGGCGTTTGGATGCGTTAAAATGGTTAAAATTTCAATTTCATCTAACACATGAGAAATCATTAATAAAGAGCTTTCATCCATCCAGCCTTTAGTGGTTGATAAAGAAAGAAGGCCTTTAAATTCTTGTTCACTCCAAGGCTTATCAAAAGCTGATGCATGCAATAAACTTGCCACTTCAACATGCGCTAAAGTCAACTCACACAGTGACATCTGCATCTCTTAAATACATTGGTTCTGCGGGCAAATTTTCTTCCCCACGAGCAAGAGCAATTTTTGCAATTTGTTCTGAAAGAGAAAAATCATTTTCGCGCATTTTAAACCCTTCTTGCATAAAGACATCAGGCACATCTGAAGCAATTAACTTGGGATTTAAAATCTTAATTTCATCCATTGACATCACACGAGGCTCAAAAACTTCTTCCAAATCTTTGTTATAGCCTGCCACATAAAAATCACCACGCTTTGTATCAAGCGCAACAAAAACATCTTCCCCTGCTCCATAAGCATAAGCATCTAAAGAGGAAACGCCATAAACAGGAACATTCAGCGCCAAGGCAAACCCTCTAGCCGTTGCCAACGCCACGCGAACACCCGTAAACGACCCTGGGCCAACTCCAACAGACACAGCAGACAAGTCTTTAACTTCGCGCCCTGCTTTTTGAAACAACGTTTGAATTTCAGGGATCAAACGTTCTGCTTGACCGCGAAGCATTGTTTCATCAAATTTTGCCAAAACTTTTTCATTTTCAAACAACGAAAGAGAAAGCGTTGTTGACGCGGTATCTAAAGATAATAAAAGCATGTTTTCCTCTTTAAGTTAACTAAACAACATATCTGTTAGAATATCCCAAATTTATCAAAAAATCAAGGATATCCTCTTTTATGGCATAAATATTTATATTTTGCTTTTATTTCATATTTAAAAGAGCTTATTCTCTTGGGTCTTTACCCATCTTTTTTATGGGTTTTGTTATCACTTTATTTAATATTTTTTCAGCCTCTTTTTGAAGGGCGATTTCCCCCTCATTAAAAGCCGTTTCTTCAATTAAAGAAAATATTTTTTTAAGCGTTTTATTTGAAAACAATGGCTTTCCTTTATCATCAGTTTTGGTGATTAAAAATTCAAAATTTTTCAAGCGATTTTCTTTAATAGACTCTGTTAACACTTCCTCATCTGAAATGTGCAACACACTGGTCATAAAATCAGCAAAATCATCTTTTTCAAAGCGATTACTTTCCATGATCGCTTTAAAAGCAGAGGCATTATTCACACAGGAACTTTCAATAAAAACCCTTAACTTCTCTTGATCAATCGCATATTCTTTTTGGCTGTTTTTTGCGTTGCAAATTCTTGTTATTTTTTTGCTATCTTCATTTGCAACGGCTTGTATTAAAATACCCAACGGCGTTGTTGCTTTTTTTGAAACAAATGAATCCAACGCTTTTATAACAGACACCATATCTTTTTTATCAACGCCAAAAGCATCTGGGATGCTTGTTAACCCCTTATCTGCATATAAAATTGGCAAATCTTCATCATATCTATTTTTATAATTTGAAGAAACATCTGAATACATAAAATTCATCACATGATCAGCCACCCATTTTGATGACATATCCCCTTCAAATTCATCTAGTTCTGGAGAGCCAAACAATCTTTCTAAAATGGATTTTTCGCGTCTTTCTTCTGGAAATTCTTTATAATACCTATCTAACACAAATTTATCACACGCATATGCCAACGCTTCATCTAAAAAATGCAACTGTTGTTTTTGATAATTATTTAATTCTAAGCCATCAATACCGATATGTTGTTCTGCATGCTTTAATTCATGTGCAAGTATTTCAAGAACGCGGGATAATTTTTTTCCTTTTCCTTTTAAATGGATTTCATTGAGATCTGTCATATATATACCAGCATACTTATCAACCCCAATCGTGCAATCAATTACAAGTGGTTTATCTCTTTTAGGAAAAGATTTGTAAATAGGTGGCGTTTGAGCATTTTGCTCATATAAAAATGATAAAGCCGATTGAATCATTTTTTCTTCAGGTGTCAAATCCTTTGGATCTAATGCTAAAAAGTCTTTTAACGGCAATTCTTTTGCCTTTTTCTTTTGAGCAACCAACTTTCGAAATTCTCTAATATCTTTTGCTGTATAAAAAGCTTTTACCATATTCCTCGATAAAGAACTTTTAACAGCATCTTGCAAAACTTTTTCAGCAAACGCAACTTTTCTTTGCTCTTCTTCACTTAAGACGGGCAACCCAAAGCGCACCAACACACAATCCATTGAATTTTCCATAGTCCCCTCCTTTTAAAACCAATAGATTTATTGTAGCATATTTTTCGATTTTTAACAATAATTAAAAATTGCGCGCAAATAACATCTTTAAAATCAATATGTTAATTTAAGACAACTCATTTATTTGATTTTTAAATAAATGAAAGCTATTTCAACAAATTATGCAAATGCGCATTCGTCATTTCTTGTTTTTTGCCCGTGATGGCATCATACATAAATCCAGAAATCGCTTCCCCCTCTTTATAAACAATTTCGCATTTCAAATTCCCATTTATATAATACTCTTTTGCAATTCCCTCAAGCTTATCATTTTTATAAGGCACTTCTAGCAACAAATTCCCATTTTCATAATACTCTTTTGAAATACCCTCTCGCACGCCATTTTTCCAAGGCACTTCTCGCTTTAAATTTCCATTTTCGTAATACTCTTTTGAAATTCCCTCTCTCGCTCCATTTTTCCAAGGCACTTCTGACAACAAATTTCCATTTTCGCAATACCCTTTTGCAATTCCCTCTATCGCTCCATTTTTCCAAGGCATTTCAAATTTTAAATTCCCATTTTCATAATACAATTTTGAAATTCCCTCAGCCATACCATTTTTCCAAGGATCTTCTCCCAATAAATTCCCATTTTCATAATATACTTTTGAAATACCCTCAAGCACGCCATTTTCAAAAGTTACTTCTCGCTCCAAATTCCCATTTTCATGATATTCTGTTAAAACACCATTTGCTAAATTCCCTGATTGTTCACACATTTTATCATCACATGATGAAAGATCGCCTGGGCCATAAACCTTTGCCATGGCTGAAAATGAACAACAAAACATTAATAAAAAAACAAATAATCCTTTTTTCATTTAAGACTCCTTGATAATCCCCTGATATTTTATCATTATACCATAGGTTCAAAACCCTGTCAAAAAATTATTTAAAATATCAAAAAATCAGATTATTATTAAAAAAATAAAATACAAGAATTAAAAAATTTCTCACAAAATATTAAAAACGATAATTCACACCACCATACATAGAAAAACCATCTTTATTACTTACCTCAGCCCCAACAATAACACCATTTTCAAAAAGAGTTTCCATTCCTACCCTAGCCTCTGTTTTTCCTTGTTTATCTTTTGTCGCATACGCATGTAAATTTAAACTATCAACCCCTGCTTTGTTTTCTGGAAGTTCCACCTGAGCATCAGCACACCAAGCTTGCTCCTGACCAGAAAATGAACCATAAGCATTCAATCGGTACCCGTCTTCAACATTATAACTAACACCAACATTAACTCTTGCCCCACCATTATCAGGATCATAGCTAATAACAGAATTAACCCGCCCTTTTTCAGAATCAAATGATCTGCTACACCCAAAACCTACAAATCCTTTTTCAGAACCATAGAGCGTACACTCTATATTATTATCTTCATCTTTATAATAAGCACTAAACGCAGATGGAGAAACAGTTGTTTCTAAAACACGTTGACGCATATTCCATAACTCATTGCTTCCACTTGCACTCATCATAGGATGAACAATATCAGGCATCATCATATGTCGACCATAAGATAATCCCATTCTTCCTTGATTTATTTCCCTTTCAAGAAAAACATTTGTACCGCCAATTACCCTACCACCTGCAACATCTCGAAAAAAAGGAATTGCACTGTAAGCTGTAGCCAAATTTGGCGATAAAACTGATGTAGTAATAGCATCTCCTAATTCTCTTTCATAAGGATTTCTTGCATAAGCAGTTTCATTTATATTTAAACCATATGAAACAGTCGATGGTAATAAATTAGCGTTTTTTGCATTTATGGAACAATCAAAACGCTGATTATATCTATAAACTGTGCGTGTATCGCCTGTATAACTGACATGATAAAATGTTGTAGGGTCTATAACTGTTTCTTGAGGACGTTGAAAATCCCAAGCCTGAGATAGTGTTTTTACTCTATTATCACTCTGAAAACTTTCAAAACTTTGTTTGGGTGTTGGCATTTTATTTAAATCAGGAGATGTTGCCGCATTATATATGCCAACCCCTATCTCTTTAAAGCAATTTAAAAGTCCACCAAAACTTTTAACATCACCAAAATGAACATTTTCAAAAACAACACGCGCTACTTGTTTGCATTTCTCCTTTGCCGAGACACCTGTTTTACCAGTTTCTTCTGATTTTTCCACTAACCCCACCTCCTTATATCAAATATTATACCATATTAATGATATTTTGGCAAACATTTAACTTAAATCACATAAATTCTTCCTCTTCATCAAGCAACTCTAAAGCTGCCAAGTCTTCTTCCTCTTCTTTTGCGCTTTGAGGTAAAGAATCAAGCTTTTCTTCTTGCGAAATAATGTTATTCTTCAAATTTTCAGCATCCAAAATCGCCAAAGCATCCTTTATATTATCCAAAACGGATTGTTTTTCCTTTGCTTCAGGCGAAAACAAGTTTTTTAAAAATTCAAAAAACGCCATTTAATATAACTCCTTTTATTTACTTTAGTTTGTTTTATATGTTTTTTTTACCATTAACCAATTAAAAAAACAAGCAACTGTTTTCCACCCATTACTTAAAATAAAATTTGTTTGCTTTGTTATAAAAAAAGATTTATAACAAATTAAGCACAAAAAAATTAAGGAGGACTTATGCGTTATATTTTTTTACTTATTTTATTAACAACTTCAATTTCTTATTCAGCCTTTGCCCAAGAATGCCCCAAAGAAAAACCAGTTATATGGATTGATGGCAACTGCATCACTTGTGAAGAAACCAAAACAAACCTTGAAAAAATGGGAAACACGCACTCAAAAGACCCAAATGATTTTTTTAAATTTATGAATATGCTTACCAGCGCTCAAGAAAATTGCCAAGAGGCAACGCAAGAATCAGCTGAAGAAGAAGTTTCAACACAAGCTATAAATGGCGAATGTCCTGATGATAAACCATTGATTGATAATAATGGAAATTGCCGTTCTTGTGATGACCCGCTTCCTATTTCAATGCCGTTTGATAAACTTAACTTATGCGAACAAGCCTGTTTAAATAAAACAAACAGATACCAATCTGGCCCCTATTGTTTGCTAAAAAAATGCCCTGATGAAACACCAATAATGGATAGCGAGGGAAATTGCCATAGTTGCACTTCTGTTGAAGAGTCAATTAATGCTGTGACAGGTTGCGACAATTGCAAAAATCGATTCTCTAGTGGCGCATGGTTTGATAATGGCTTAGGTGGAATATCTTGTCAGCTAAAAGAAAATAATCATTTTTATGAAGAAGAAAAACAAGCTGCTTTTGATGAGTTAACAGCCAAAAACTGCCCTGATGATAAACCGATTTTAGATGAAAATGGCAATTGCATACCTTGCCTTTATCATCATGATGTTAACTCAATTAAAGGATGCGAAAAATGCCCAAATAGAGAAATTACAACCATCAGCGCATCACCATACACATATTTTTATACTTGCGAAATGAAAGAGGATGAATAACATGAAAAAAATACTCTTAACAGGTTTAATTTGTTTTTTAAGTTTATCCTCTTTTGCAAATGATAATTCCTCTGTCCCAGCCATCTGCCCTCAAGGAATGGTGTTAGATAAAGATGGCTATTGTCAAAGTTGTAACAGCCTAAAAAGCTTTAAACCCAACAGATTGATCGACTGTTCCAGTTTATGCAAAACACAAGAAGGAACCTATATCCGAAAAACATCTGATTCAGACAATTGCGAACTTATCAATTGCCCTGATGGACTTAAAAAAGACACATGGGGTCACTGCGAACCAATAAATAAGGAAACATGTCCAGAAAATGCGCCATTAAAAGATATTCACGGCAACTGTTACCCTTGTTCTGAACTTGAAGTTATTAAACTTAAAAACGAAAATGACTGTGAAACAAAATGCCAAATAAACGGCTCTTCAACAAGAAGAAAAACTTTTTTTGGATGCGCATTAAAAGAATGCCCTGAAAATACAAGCAAGAACACTTTTGGTGACTGCAAAATTGAACCCATCAGTTGCCCTGAAACTCATCCATTAAGAGAAAAAGGCTCTTGCTATAATTGTTCATATGAGGGGGTGCTTGATATGTCACCAAATGATGTTCACTTATGTCAAAGTATGTGCACAGATGAACAAGGAAACCCTACACGCAAATTATACAAAAACGCAGGCTGTGGATTAATAAATTGCCCTGCTGATAAACCAATAAAATCCCACGGACAGTGCCTTTCTTGCGATGAACCTCTATCGATTCAAGATGCAAAAAATTGCAACATCTGTCAGGAGAAAAGAACAACAATTCATATTGAAGATGAAAATGAATCCATAGATTATTGCGCCTTATCTAGCTGCCCTAAAGAAAAACCATTAAGAGATATTATGGGAAACTGCTATTCTTGTAACACAGAAGATGACATTCTTGTTAAAGCTGGAAATTGCGCCACTATTTGCCCAAATCGTATAGAAGAAACACAAGAAATGGATGACGATATCCTCTCCATTGATAACGATTCTAAAAATTGCATTTTAAACACAAACGAAGAAACAACCACTCAAAATTCAACTTTTTTGGAACCAAATATCAAACAAAGCAATTGCCCTGAAGATAAGCCTTTAATGGATTATCAAGGGGAATGTTATGCTTGTGATAATCCAAGTGATGTGATTTTAGATTTATCTGACTTATGCTTTAAATGTCCAAACAGACATTTTAGCAAAATCATAAATTTTGATCCCAATGGCGTTTCAATTACCTATTCTTGCAAAATATCAGATGAAAACTCTCCAAAAATCAAACGAGTTGGAAATGTTGATTTCTATTATAACAAAGATAATAAATTAGAAAAAGAAGAGCATCATTTAACCAATCATGCGTATGCTGATACAATGATTAAAGAATTTAACAAAAAAGGATATTCAGAAACCTTTGAAAAACTTGGAAAAATAATTGAGAGAAAAAATTATCATAGTGATGGTAAACTAAAAAGCATTAAAACCTTTAAAAATGATTCATCTGAAACAAAATATTATTACTACTATGACAACGGCACCTTAAAATCCATTATTCCATATCAAGAAAAAAAGATATCCGAAAACTCTTGGAAAGATATTAAAGAAGGCGTTGCTGTTTGGCACTATGAAACTGGCGAGCTTAAAATAAAAGCAATATATCAAAATGATCAATTAAATGGAGAATATTCTATTTATAACAAACAAGGGCAAATCATTGAAACAGGTGTTTATAAAGATAATAAACTCATATTACAAAGCAAAAAATAAGAGCGAATATTAAACAAGCTTTTTTTATGATTTAATCCATTTGTTGAATCATTCTTTTTGAAAAATATATTTATTTTGCTCAGCTACTTAAAGGAATTTAAGTAGCTGATGTGCTATAAAATGAATTCCACCCCCTACCCTTTTGATCCTTTGACTCTTTTAATAACAAAAACTTTAAAATCTCACAAATAAAAAACCATTTTATTTTAACCATACATAAGTCAACAACTAAAAAAACATCTAAATTTTCATTGAAATTTATTGAAAAATATGATATTGTAAACGCCAACAAAGATAGGGAATTTTAATAAGAGTAACAAAATTCCAATGTTTAATTTTTTTAAAAAATTATTTAGCAAATCAAAAGACGAAAAACAAAAGTGTTATTATGAAATTAAATGCCCATACACCTACTATAGTCGGGAAAAATCAGGTGCCTTATGGATTATTTACACCCAACCTATTAAAAAAATCATTGGGTTATATCAAGAAGAATTGGGGGAAAAACCTCTTTCCTTTTTTGATTGTGGCTGCGCCTCTGGAAAACTATTAGTTCAAGCAGAAAAAATGGGCATGCGCGTTAACGGCATTGATATCAAAGAATATAAACCTATTCATCCAAATGTGACAATCGGGTCTATTTTGGATTATCAACAACCCATTAATCATGATCTTGTTTATTGCAATGAAGTGCTCACTTGCGTTAAAGAAGAAGAAATCCCCGCTGTTTTAGATAAATTTAAAAATTCAAAACTTGTTGTTGCCATTCATCTTACAACAGAAGATGATGAAAAAGCAGGTGGCACAGAATATCGTGCAAGCACAATTGGCCCCCGTGTAATTAAAAGCCAAAAATGGTGGCTCGATTGCTTTAACAAAAATGGATTTAATGCTAAATTTCATGAGCAATCTGGTTTATTTCTTGCAAAACCCCGTCAAAGAGATTGATGACAAACCCTGTTTAATTTATTTTGCCAAAAAACCAGCATGATTGATGTGTGAGAAAAACGGTCTTTTTCTCATGCTTTTAAGCAAGCGGCGTTTTTCGGGATGATCTTTTAACAAAGCTAATCTATTTTGCAAAAATGGCGTATTCATATGCTTCAACTGGGGTGTTTGTTCAAAAGAACCCTCACCAGCTTTTTCCAAATAGATGGCTGAAAACTCTTTTAATAAAGGCATATTAACAAAACATCCTTTACCGCATTCTTTCAACTGATTAAACTTCAAAACTAAAGTTTTTTTAAGATCAACACAACAGTTATCTCCCATTTTTTTCAAATTAGGAAGAGAAATTTCTTTCAAATTTATCATCCTATTCAAACAATTATCTGACATCTCCTCAACATGATTTGCTTCAAGCCGTTCAAGCGCTGATAAATATGAGCTTGTTTGCTCAATTTTTGTGGCATTTTTTGCGACAACTTCTTTTAACCCCTTTAACGGCACATTCAGGTTGATTGTTTGAGCTTTTTCAAGATAAAGACCCGTTATTTTTCCATTTTCCAACCGCATCAACGGCCGTTCATCGCTATATAAAAAAGCAATTCCATCTTTTTCTTCAATTCTTAATTTGCAAGAATCTGTTTCTTGTGCCAACATTTTTTCAAATTTATTATGTGTATCTCTTGACGGCACAATAATCTTATTTTGATGCAAATTAACAATCACCTCACCAAAAACAACTTGATTATTATCTTTAAAATAATTTGTTTCAATTTCCATTCCTGAAAAAATACCTTGATCCGAAAAACACGTTGATAAATCAGCTTCAGCCAAATTTGGCAACAAAACTTTTTTACCCTCTCCTTCTCCACAAAAAGAGGCCTTACCAATCGTTTTAACCTCGGGCAAAGAGATTTCCTTCCCATTAAAAGAATTAAAACAATCATCTCCAATATTTTTTAATTTTGGGAAATGAATTTTTTCAACAGAAATATAATTCATGTTGCCAGAACCCATCTCTTGCAAATTATCCATTTTTAATTCTACAAGATCACTTGAATACCCAATTGTTGAAGGTTCCATTTTTTGAATATATGCCAAATTCAGCTTTTTAAAACACCCATCTTCTAACTCAGCCATCAACTTGTTATTCAAAAAAAGTTTAAATACCCCATCATCTGTTTTTGAAACCGTTAAACCTCCCGAGACACCATCAAAACCAGCACCTAACTCAATATTTTTATTCACCATTGAACAAAACGTTTTTAAATAATGTTTTTGGGAAACAAATCGTTTTAAATTCGCATTAAATGCCATATTGTTAAAGAAATAAACACCATTTTTTTCTAGCTTTTCTTTATTATAATCATCAGGGTTTAACTCAACATGCTCCAAAAGAAAAAATCCATTCACCCCCAAACTTTCAGCATTCGGAACATGTAATTTTTGCAAATTGTTCAACTCTAAATTTGGCAAAAACTCTTTTTCCGGCAAAATTCTTTTTGTGTCAGGCAAAGAAAGCTCTTTCAACGCAAATGAGCGATCACACAACAACTTCAAATCAAAGTCTTCTAATCCAGTTAATTTTAAATGAGTAATCTGATCTCTTTTTAAATCACAGGTAACAACTCGTTGCCCATCAACACATAAATAAGAAAATTGCCCTTCTTTTTCAAAACTGACTTTTTTATCTTTAAAATACTTGTTAAAAAAGATTCCTATCTCGGCTGGAAAAGTAAGATTTGGTGAAAGTTTTTTTAACAAACACCCACTCAAAACCCCCTCTGCATCATTATAGATATAAGGCGCATTTATCACACAATCTTCGTGTTGAACCTTACCTTTTTCACTTGCAATATAATAACAATTTGGCAATTCCACACGTTTTAGATTTTTGCTATCAAAAAATGAGGTGTATCTATCAATCGTTTCAACATGTGGCGCCACAATTTCTTCAATATCAAAAAATAAAAGAGGGGGAAATTTTTTGCTATTATTCAAATAAAGCCCATAAAGATCACCTGCATTTGTCAATCGAGCCACTGGTTTCCCATTTGCCAAAACCATTTTCCATCCATTAACAATTTTAAGGCTAACACTTTTATTTTTAAATTCCTCAGGCACCCATTTGGCCAAATTACTAACAGCCAATGAAGAATTCAATCGTTTATGAAAACTTTTAAGCTGGTTATTTTCAAAAACAGATGGCATGTTGATTTTTACATCAGTTGAATTTTGTAAAAAATCATACTGCACACAAACACAGTTTGGCAAATCAACTTTTTTTAAGCGCGGGGCATTCATTAACACCTCATTTGACACACAGATCACATTTTTAGCCGTCAACTCTTCCAACAAAGGTGCATCTTTTAAAAATGAATAAGGCAATTCCATTGTTTCAGCCAAATGAAGTGCAACAACCTCATTATCTTTGAACTTTGCCACCAACTTATTATCAGCATATAAATATGAAAAACCTGTTGTTTCATCTTTTTCATAACGAATTTGCTTATTTTTAAGCTCCTCTTCCATTACAGTTTTAAATTCTTCTGCCCCATTTCCCAAACTGGTCAAAAGAATCTCACCTTGAGGTGTTAAATATCCATATCTTAAACGATGACAGTCTTTTAAATCATGAACTTTATAATTTTTCAAATAATGATTCTTTGAAAAATAAACCCCATTTATCTCATAGTCATAATTAAACAAGCAAGATCCATCATAAGCAACATGATGATAAGGAACATCAACCTGTGTTGTCTCAAATGATGTATTCAAGTCTGATTTCAAGGCAGAAACCATTCCAGGTGAAATATAATCAGGATTTGAGTTGAACGTATTATCAGGATTTTCTTCTCGCAAAGTGTGATTATATCTGTTTTTAATCGAAATACCATTATGTGATTTTGAAATTTGAATTGAAATAACTGAGGTGCCATATTCATCTTCTCGTCGAGGGTTTTTAAAATTCTCTCGTTTCAGATCATTTACATTTCTTTTTACCGCGTTTATCATAAAATTTGACTCATGACGATCTGGATCACGCAAGGTGCAAATGCCCTCCCCCGGTGCATAATAAGGGGCAATCACGTTCTTTTCAGTTTCACTTGTCACGGTTAAAACATCTAAATCAGAAATTTCTTCAGCCAAACACCCTCTTTCTTTTGCAAGCAGGATTTTTTTATCTTTTGCATAATCTTGGGCCAATTGAATGGCCAATTCTTTTGGAACAGAAGGATCATTCTTGCCTTCTTCATCAATCCGAACTGGCACAAGCTTATTAACCCGTTGAATATATTTATCCGTCAATTCCTGTGTGTAACAAGGCACATATCCAGCCATAAACAAGTGAGTTAATGAATTCACATCTGATTTAATATCCGTTTCCAATTTTTCTTTCAATGATTGCAAATAAAAAATCAAAAATTCTGGATTCTCTTTATCAGCATATCTAATCACCTCTGTTAATTTTGGCACATCAAAAATTCGGCTATCAGCTTCTCTTAACGCTTCGGCAAATGCCCGTCCTTTCAACCTGCAAACCTGTTCAAAAACCGACATGCTTTTACCTTCTTTAACAAACTCAACTTCTTTTTCATTTGCACACAAAATGCAAATGTTTTTTTCTTCTTTCACTGAAAGAGATTTATTTTTGATTTTTTCTCTTAACGCCTCAACCTTTTTTGCATCAACACCTGCTGGATTTAAAATTTTTCCTGTTTTTATATCAACAATCAATCCATCAATTTGAAAATATTTTTCAGGGTTAATGGGCACAATCTCACCAGCCTTCAGCATCGCATTGTCCATAAAATAAACACCATTTGCCTCTAGATTAAACCGATATAACTTACCATTCTCATAATGATATTTACCCATAAACTTCGCCAAAGAAGCTGAAAGTTCGCCCCGCACTTCCTCTAAATTTAAATTTCTGGCAGAAATACCCTTCCCTTTCTTTTTCAAAAATTCAATTTCGTTAGAAATCATTGTGTTGAGCAAATACCCAACAAGATAAGATGGATTCCCCTCTTTGATAAACTCAACATCCAAATTTAAAGCTTGTTCTCTTTCTGTTGCAGCAAAAATCTCATTATCCTTAATGTCTTGTGGCAACACACCTTTTTCAATCGCTAATTTTTCGCGCCGAATATCCATATATTCTTTCAAAATATTTTGAGCCACCACAAATGATTTTGGATAACCACCTTCCATCTTTCTAATTTCATGAGCTTTTTTTATAAAAATCTCAATTAAATCATCATCAAAATAAACAGCCTCGTGCCCACAAAATCCTTGATTTTTAAATGCATCTTTATTTTCTTTTAACGTATCTAAAAAGAAAAGCGTTCCAACCAAATCTTTCCCCGCATATTGCAACAAATCATCCAATGCCGGCATATTTAAAATATTTTTATCATATTTTCGCAGCATTTGGGCAAATGTCGAACCATTTTGCTCTGAAATTTTTTGATATATTGCTGTAATATCCGTCATGAAGCCTCCTAAACACAACTTATCTATAGTATAGCACAAAAATTCATTTTTGTGAACAGTAACACATAACACATTGATTTTATTGATGTATTTTTTTTAAAACAACAAGATAAAAAAGATTTACTTTTATTCATTTTATGATATATTAAAAAAAACACTTTTAATCAGGAGAAAAAAAATGAACACCTACTCCACAAAAACAAATAATACAGCTATAGAAAGAACAACTTCCAAACCTTTTTTTATTGGACTGTGTGATATTCTTGGTTGGCCTCTCCTTGTTTTTTTGCCTATTACAGCTTTTGTTTGCATCGCTTTAATCGCAAAAAAACAAAGCAACTTTGTTTGTGACATTTTCACCGGTGGATTTAGAACATTTAAACGCAGACATGCCTATCTATGCCTCTTGATTCTTTTTATTGTTTCAAGCATTTCAATAAGTTATAATTATGGAGAAAAAACAGATCCTGTTTTCTTTATGTTTGTCATCTTTTTTTCTGTGTTGGCCGTCCCTCCTTTCTTTATCAAAAAAGTTGTTAATATTGAAAAAGACTATTGCAACTCATTAACAAAAAAAAGATTGAAACGAATTAGAACAAGCTGAGTTAAAACAATTAGATCAAAAAGAATGTTTTGACACGTTCACAAGCGATAAATCTAAATTATAAAAACATCACTTTCTAATTTTCTTTTGCCGTCTAAAAAGTCCTGCATTATTTTTCATTATATCGCGGTTTTAATCCCCACCAAAAAAAAATCGCGTTACCCTCCAAAAAAAGACAGCACGACAATGAATATCATTAAAATCACACAAAAAATTGAGATATTTCATTGAAATTTACAGATAAATGACAAATAAATATCACACAAAATCAATCACTTTTAAAAAAAATGCATTTTTTTTGATTTTCTTTCAAAAAAACACTTGCATTTATTTTTTTTATCGTGTATAAGTATTCTCACAAAGCCGATTTAGCTCAGTTGGTAGAGCAGTTGATTTGTAATCATCAGGTCGTCAGTTCGAATCCGACAATCGGCACCATTTTTTAAAAACCACCCTCTTGGGTGGTTTTTTTATATGGTGGTCGATTGGAGGATTCGAAGAATCCGGCGGCTATTTATAGACGCGACGGCTTCAGCCGGTCCCAAGGATACGAGGGATGAAAGGCACCCTTAAAAAGTTTTTTAATTTCCCGATTATTTTTTTTAAAACAAACGAATAAATCAAAAAAAATAGCCCCCCTTTTTTTAAGAGAGCTATTTTTTTATCAATTTTTATCTATCCTTTCTCTTTAAAATCAAATAGTTAATAAGAACAAATAACACAAGTTTAATTAAAAAACCTAGATCAAACGAAGCAACCCTTTCAATCACCCAAAACGCACTATATGCCAATGTATTAACATATAAGGTTTGAGAAAATGTTGTTGCACTTAACATATTCACAATCAAATGTGTTATAAGTGTATAAAACAAAACAATGAAATAAACCAAACAAAAAACACTTATACTAACAAGAAAAGGACTTATATTTTTTAAGATATTAGATGCCTGTTGAAAATCGTTTTTTTGAATTGTAAATGGTTTTTTGGGTTCATTTTGAAAACACTCAGTGCTCGTTGTTTTCCCATCATAAATGGAAAAACACTTTTTACCCAAATATACACCAGGAACTGTTATAGAAAAAGAATCAATAACATTTGTTCTTGTATCAACCACAACTTTAATAGTTTCACCATCCAAAGTAACGTTTTTTCCAATAACGGTGTTCACTGGATAAGTAATTTCTCCTTGATGAAAGGTAATTGGGAAAAAGTCATCACCAATTTGATCAACCAAAGTCAATATTTTTGAAAAATAAGAATTTAAAACAACAATCAAACATATAAGCAAAATAATAGGCGCAAACCATTTTTTTAGCAAAAAATTTTTCATTAAAACTCCCCTTTTTATCACATATTTTTTTACACACTCATTTTGACACACAACTAATTAAATTTCAATCTTTTTAATCACCTTATCAGCAACTTTTTCAATACAAGCACAAAATTTTGCCATAAAAGCCCATCACAAAACCTCTTTTTCTACCAGAAATTTTAAAATTATTTAATTATTTAAGATCAAAAAAAATAAAAAAATCATTCAAAACACAATAAATTAAAATTTTGTTTTATTTTTTTTGTATACATTTTTTAAAAAGTGTGATATAATATATCCCATATCAACAATTATCAAGGAGATTAACAAAATGACAGCTTCAACAAATAACCAATCAAAAGAAACAACAGAAGCAGTAGCCACAGTTAAATTAAACAACGCCATTAATAATGAAATTTACAATCACAGAAACGCAAATTACTTAAAAAAACAAAAGAAAATTAAGTTCGCATCAACAGCCCTTTCTGCAACAGCGGCAACAGCTGCTTTATTAGGGATGATGGAAAATCCTAAATCTGGAGATATAAACTTATTGGCCACAACGGCTATTACTCTTAACTTAGCTGCGTCAGCTTTAGGGCGTCATCACAAACGTGAAGAAGCTAAAATTATTAAAGAAACAACAACGCGTCATGGCCAAGATCAAAAATTTAAAAACATTTCAATGGATCCTTTAAACGATAGCTCTGCTTTTAAATCTATCGGAAAAACCACTGATCATAGATTAACCCAATTTGAAACTTTAGCAACAATTGCTATGATTGGTGGGGGAATGTTTTCATCATTAAATACTGTTTTAATCAGTGGTGCATTAGCAAAGGCATTCTCAATGGCAAAAGATGCTCGTTTAGGCAACACAACAGCCAAAATGAAAGTAGCCCTAGGTCCTGCTATGCCTGCAACGATTAGAAACCCAAAAAGTAATGAACGTGATTATTAATCAAAATAGCAAATCTAACATTGCATTTAAAACACCCTTTGGGGTGTTTTTTTATATAATGTATTTAACATAAATTATAAAAATAAACTTAGTTCTATAAGCAATTTCAAATAAAAAATTATAAGAAAAAGAAAATCATCATAAATATATTCATCATTATTTTTCTTCATTTTAAATCAATCTGTAAACTTATATTACCTTCCCAGCTCCTTTGTTGAAGATTGAGCTAAAACGGGCTTTTGCCTCAATGACTTTTCATAAATCCCCCTTGCCTTTTCTCTAAAAGAAAGATACCACTCTTCTCGCGGCATACGAGATTTTTGATCCACACGCCAAGCAATATAATCTTTATCAGTTTTCAAAACGGGATTTAACTTTTTAAATTCTTCAAAACTAACACTTGGATCTATACCCCGTTTAATATCTTCACAATAAACACTTTGATATCTTTCTGTTTGATAGCAATCCATAATAAGATCTTCAGTAATTGCCGTCACAGCTGTTCTGTGTCTCTCAGCATAAAAATCATGTGCTTTTGGAATAACAGCCAAGGCAAAATCTGAACGAGGGATAAAATCAGCCTCATACCCATCCGCGTTGCCATTTCTTAAAAAATGGCTCATACAAAAACTTGTAATAATATCCGTTGTAACCACCGATTCAAAATTATTAAAAACCTTATTTTCAGGATATTTTTTATTAAAATCTGCTATAAAAGATAAACTTTCATCCAAAAAGATGCCCTTTTTAGCCTCTTGATAAACAGCTTCAAGGCGATCAAACATTTCGGCATCACCTGTTCTTTTCAACATCATTTTTGCGTCAAAATATCTTTCCTGAAATCCCATAGCAAACTTGTTTTCATAAAGTTTTTCATCACGAAGAGAGGGTTCATGCACATCATGCATAATCGCAATACAAGAAGTTTCTTCGTTATCATAAAAATCAATAATTTGCTTGGCCGCATATTTTAAAATTCGCGCCGTTGAGCTATTAACATTTGGATTGTTATCAACAGCAATTTCCAAACGCGCTTTTAAATGATCGGCATTTGTTTCATCAATTTTACAATATCGCCCTGGCGCACAAATCGCCATATTTAAACGCTCAGGAGAACCATTCATCGCATAACCAAAAGTGGCATGAGATAGCTCGCAATAACAAACTTTCCCTATTTTAAATGGTTGAGCCATCCCTGCTTTTTGCAACAATGCATACTGAGACTTAAACAATTCTTTTGAGGCATCTAACCCTTCTTTTTCAACCATATCAATTAACGCCCCTGGAAACGAATGGGTAAAAAACAAATTAGAATTTGCTTGCATATAAATAGACGATAAAATTCGTTTTTTATTTTCAATAGAAGTGGGATCCTCAATCCCCAATCTTTTGGCATGATGATTAATCATATCCTCTAACATCACATCATGAAAATAAGCTGCCCGATCGGATAACTCTGTTCGTTTGGCTGCTCGATATTCCAATGTTGCTTTATTATCAGAAAAACGCTCGGCCATTTTTTCAATCATGGTATCAGAAAGATCTCCTGTTGCAACACCATAAGATTGAATCAAATGAGACAAATTAACAAAATCCGTAGCACGCACACAAGCATCTTGAACTTTAGGGTTATTCAAAGCACGGGAGATAAAATCAGCCATCTCTTCCTTTGAAATAATTGCAACTTGATAGCCATTAATCACTTTTTCTTTCATACCCCCCCCTTTTTCTTAGTTATATTCTTTCATCATCCATAATTAAAAGCTTAACCTCGACCACCACCATTTATTGTGCTTATCTTTTTCATTGGAATAACGCTTTTTTTTGTTGGTAAATCAGTTAGAAAAGCTCTTTTTTCTCCACTTGCATAATACCATCTATCCTTATTAAACATACTTTTTGTTTCTAACATAAAACCAGATTTTAAATCAATAACCTCAGCAACCCGTGGCAATAGTGAACCATCAGCTCTCTTTATAACATTCACCGGATCATAAACATACTGTTTATCCCCATCTGATAAGGCAATAAAGCTATGTGCGCCAAAATCATCCGTATCACCTTTTGTAGCCACGTCACCAGAAACATAACGGGTTGGAATATTTTGACTTTGAAAATATCCTTGCGCCAAAACAGAAAATTCCGTGCAAGCACAAGCTTTTGCCTCCACAGCTTCTGATAATTTTTTTGGTGTTTTAGCATCATAAAATCCGTTATGTTTTCGAACATTAATAATATCAGGATAGTTTTTTTGAATAACGTTAGTAAATGCCAACATATGACAAAACAAAGAATAATCAAAATCCAATTTTAATTTACCATACCAATCTTTAACCGAAGCTGATCGTTTCAATGCATCCGCCGTTCGTTTTATACTTTCAAACACTCCTTCAAAAGAAGAAAAGTCAGCAACCATAAATGTGTTATTTCTATTACGAGAAGTTCCACCAACTGGAAAAGCCTCGTTATTTTCGATTTTATCGGAAATCAAATGTCCATCACTTAAGTCTTTATACATTTTTACCCCCTATTAAATATTGATATATAACTATTATATCAAACAAAAGAAATTTAAACAATATATTTTCACTCCAACAAAAAAATCAAACTGACTCCCCTTCTAAAAATAAATCATTTTTCCTTTACTTTCACATCTTCTTCCCAATCAGAATAAGAATATTCTTCTTCAGTTATCATAGAAGTGCTAAAAAATTCATAAAGACTTCTGCGATCTTCTTTTTGAATCACTTGGCATTTTTCAAGAGCTAAAGCAACTCCCATAGGAATATATCTATCTGTTGGTTCTAAAGCACCAGCCCGATATTCCAAAATGGTATCCATTCCAATTGTTTTAACATCCAAATTCAATAAACAATAACTTTGATCTACCATGCCTGTTTCTTCTTGAATACTTTGCGCAAGGCTTGTAATCGCTGGCTCAAAAACGCTTTCTTCAATCAGCAACAAAATCTGATTAATATGAGGCAAAGACGATTGATTTAAAATATCCATTTCTTGAACTTCAATTTCGCCAATTACTTGAGCAACTTCATAGTTCATATCTCTTGCCGTTGCCACAGCTGGCAAACTTAAAACAAGCACTCCTATCAAGGCTTTTAATAAAAAATTCTTCATTACCCCCTCCATCAACTTGTGATGCATATAAGAATATTATAGCATACTTTCGTCATTTCGCAAAATTTAATCCTTTTCCCCTTGATTAATAATAAAAAAATGATTTTTAAAGCTCTTTTTTCTTTCATTTTATATATAAAAATAGACAGAGTATACAATTCTTATTTTTATTGACATTTCCCTCTTTTTTTGATAGATTTTCTTTGTGTAATTCATTAAAAGGAGGATTTTATGAGTGATGATGATTACAACTTCTATGCCCCTGGAGATTACCCTATCGGCTATCCAAATAGTGAACAAAACCAGTTTTTAAACGCCATTAAAACAAAAAATGAAAATTCATTGAGACAATTTTTTCATCAATGGTCCCCAAAATCAGGCTATTTTTATAAAAGCCTCAGCATGATGGAACTCACTGCAGAAACTGATTTTGAAAAAGGCATCGAAATCTTATTAGAAATGGGATTAAATCCAAACGATGTTGCTTATGATGGCAGTATGCATGCTTTAGATTATGCTATTTTAAATGATAATTTTAATATGGCTAAACTATTGCTTAAAAAAGGTGCCAATCCAAATGGAACATTCAAATATTCAACAGATTCAAGATTTGAACCAAAAATAAAATGTTCATTGGGTTTAGCTATTGAAATGGATTCGCCACTTCTGGTTCGCCAATTGTTAAAAAAAGGAGCTAATCCAAATGCCACACATAATGATGAACCGCTTACTGTTTTGGCCACACGAAAAGCTCATCCTTGCGTTATTGACCTTTTGGCCGAAAAAGGAGCCAACATTAATGCTCAAGATAAAGATGGGAACACAGCTCTTCATATTGCTGCATTAAATGGAAATATCAGACTTGTGAAAAAATTGATTGAAAAATATCATGCCAACACACTTATTCAAAACAACAATAAAGATTTGCCAATGCATATGGCTATGCAAAATCCAAATATTGAAGTTTTAAAACTGCTTCAAAAACATGGGACTCCAATTTATCAAGAAAACATTGGGAAAGAAAGCGTTGCAACTTTGGCTGTTAAATCAAATAATTCTGAAATTTTAAAAACCATTTTTCATTGGCTTCGTCCTTATGAATCCATTTACTTAAAAGATCCAATGATTAATTCATTGTTACCGGTTGCCATTCAATCAAGAAGCGTTGTTTCAACAGCGCATTTGTTAAAACATACCCCTGATTTAAATATCCCTATTTATGAAGGGAAAAACCCTCTTCAATATATTTGTGAAAGAGAAGATGAACAACAATTAAATGCCTTATTAAGTTTTGATGGGCAACTTGATATTAATAAACAAGATAATTTAGGGTATACAGCTCTTCATTATGCTTGCAAACGCCAAAATAAACAAATGGTTTTAGCCCTTCTTGAAAAAGGCGCTGATGCAACCCTTAAAAACCATTTTGGGGAAGATAGTCTTTTTATAGCAAAACAAACAAATAATCTTGATTTTTTAAATTTTGTTAAAGAAGCTATTAGCAAACCAAATAATGCGCGTTTAATTACCAAACAACCGCCTTTAAAATCAGCTTTAAACAGAACTGATAGGCAAAATTCTTAATTTTTTAAGGTAATAAAAAAGCTTCGTTGATTTTTATCAATGAAGCTTTTTTTGTTTTCATTTTTTTAATAAAGCAAAACTCAATAAGTGATGGCAAATTTGTTTATTCTAAAAAAGCGCTTCTTGCTTTTTAAGAACAAGATTGGGAAAAATTAAAAAACTATAATTCAATTTTATAAATAAATTTTTAATTTTCGCTTATATTACAAAAAGCATCATAAAACAGCCTTTTTTTCAAAAAAAATCTTGCCTTTCATATAAGTTTATTATATGTTGATTTTGCAAAAAAAGGAAAAAAGGCTATGCAAAAAAAATTTTCAATTCAAAAAGCAATCTGGTGTTTATCAATACTTTGTATTCTTTCAACGCTCTTTATCATCATCTTTCCTAACCGCCCTATTGTTTCTGTTGTGATTCCAACATATAATCGCGCAGACTTATTGCCAAGAGCTCTTGATTCATTGTTAAAACAAACATTTCAAAACTTTGAAATTGTTGTTGTTAATGATGCTTCCACAGATGAAACGGCCAAGCTGTTAGAAGAATATCAAAAAAAATCCAAAAAAATAAAAGTTATTACTCATAAAAAAAATCAAGGTGTTTCAAAATCAAGAAATAATGGCAACAGCAAGGCAAAAGGCAAATATATCACCATTATTGATAGTGATGATTATGCAATGCCAGACTTTTTGGAAAAAGCCGTTTCCTTTATGGAAAAGCACCCTGAAGTTACCATTGGCGTTCCTGCAAAAGCTGGTTATTATGAAAAAAAAGAATTAGGATTATATGATCAAAATCTTTTTTCTTGGCATTATCCGGTTCATAATTTTGCCAACTATAATTGTTTAGGAAATGTTGGAAATATTTTTAAAAGAGATTTTATTGAAAAACATAAAATTAAATATAACACTCAATTTAGCTGTGGTGAAGATTGGGATTTTTGGGTTCAAATGGCATTAAAAGGCGCAACTATTGCAAAAATTGAAACAAGAGAAGCATTAGTCGCATTCAGAGCATATGGTGGCTTATCAATGGGAAATTGCTCCCTCGCTGATGCGCACATTAAACAAAAACTAGCTGAGGCAATCTCTTATCCTCCAGAACCCTCAAACGAGTGTCAAGTTACATCAGCTGTTTTGAAAAAATTTCCAAATATTTTCCCTCTTGATAATGATCGCAATAAAATAGTTGCAGAATGCCCAAAAGAAACAGATACATACATAAAAGCCCATCATAAAAACTGGAATAGCTATCTTGTTTTTTCACAAGATGCCTCTAGGATTCACAATCAAATAAATGGGGATATGGCTAAAGTTTTGCTTTTTGTTCCTTATGAAAAAATCACGATTAAATGGGATCAATATGGAGAAGAAACATTTATCTATTCTTCAACTAAACATGCTTATATTTTAGAAGAAGATGAAAACAACGAAGAAGATAAAAAATAATTAAAAGATTTTTAAACAAAAAAAAAGATTAAGGACTTTCCTTAATCTTTTTTTATTTAATCACATTTACCCTCTCCTACACTCAAAAAAAAGAAGAAAAATCAAGCTTTTTATTTTTTGTCAATTTTTTAATTGAAAAATATTTAATTTCATGATATAATAGCTAAAACCAATAAAAAAAGGGAATAAGATGGCACAAAACAACTCTTCAAATAAAAATTTCACTGAATCAGATTTTCTTGATTTAATCTGTTATAATTTAGCGCAACTTTCTTATGCAAAAAAAAGATTTTCCGCTCTTAAAGATGAAACAAATTACACTCAATTTTTTGAAACTTTGGTTGAAAGAATTCAAGATACAGCCTATTTGCAAGCAAAAGAAATCAACCAATTAATGAAGCAAAAACGCCAAGAAACAGATTCTAACAAGCTACAAGAAATTGAAACAAAGCTTCAAGAATATTCAAAACTTCCTTATAGCCCTATTTGGGTTGTCCGGCAAAAAAATATGGCAAGATGTGTTGCTAAATCGCTTTTTTTACTAGGTGATTTTGAAATTATTTTAGCTGATCAAAAAAAAGAAGCACGCCCAATTGATTCCGTTGCCAAAACAAATCTTTTAGGTTCAAATCCCAAAATCAAAGAAACATATGAAACACATTATCAAGAAAAATATGCTTTAGGCCCACTCATTCATTCTTTATCTAGCGGAAATAAACCAAATTATGATCGATTAGAAGCCCTTTTTTCTTTAGCAAAACCAAAAGATCCTGTTCGCCATCAAGTTTGGATCAATGATCATTTAATGATTCAATCTAATTTATTAACTAATCAAAGTTTTTATGATTTTTTAATGCAAGATCCCAAAAGAATAAGTGATTTATTTTATTTGGTTGCCTATGCCGAAGAAATTGAAAAAAAAGCAAATGGCAATTTAACACAAAGCTTTATTAATTCTGAAATCAAACAAATGCGTATGGAACATTTAAAACGCGAAGGCGAAAAATATATGGAACAATATGCATTAATCACAACGGAATTATTTGGAAAATTAATCAAGCTGAAAAAGAAACAATCCCCTCAAGCTCAAAGTTCTGATCTTTACGATAAATTAAATAACATTGCGGGAATTAAAGGGCCTTTTTCAAATCAAGATATTGCCAAGATGAAAGATTATCTTCAAATTCGAGATAATTTAGCTCACCCAACTGAATTTAATTTGCGCCCGATGGGGGATGATAATCATCCAGATATGTTGTCTCAATTTGAAACAGATATGGTTTCTTATTTGGCCAATCTTTTAAATATGGATGAAAAAGATATCACCAAAAAGATTTCCTCTATAAAAGAAGAAGAATCTTTTAATATTCATGCATTGATCACATTAATGGATACCAGAAGTGTCTTGAGACAAATTTGCATCCAACAAGAAAACATATCAGGAAAAATTAATGATGTGTTTGGGCCACTTGGTTTTACAGATGCGAATGAAAACCAAATTTTGGTTGATGCCATTAAATTAAGAAACACTCTTTGCCATGAAAAAATTGATTCTTCTTTAGCCATGCAAGCTGAAGAAATGGCAACAAAAACATTACCAATTATCAATAAAATCGCAACCTGCATTGATAAAAAATATGGCATTTCATTAAAAGACTATTATCAGCCAACGCCTTCAAAAACAACTTTATCTTTAGCTGATTTTCAAAAAGAATTTCCATTTATGAACACTCATTTTGAAACAGATCCAGATAAAAAACTTTTTATAGATATGGTTAAAAAAACAAACCCAACAAAAGATCAATCTTCAAATATGGAGCTTTTGCAAAAATTACATACATTTGCGCTCATCACTTATCATTTTATCAATCAAAATGATGGGAAAATGCCTTGCCCTTATGTTGAAAAGGAATTTGATCCCTTTTATAAAGAAATTGATAACCTTGGTAAAAATCCCGACTCTGCCGACTTACCAAATTTAAAGCAACTAATTGCTAAAGGCATTTTAAAAGGCTTTGAAAAAGGCTATCCATTACCAACTCTTAAACAAGAAAATCAAAAGAATTAAGATGATGCAAAATCTTTCTTCAAAACTTCAAAATATGCTTGAAATTTTGTGTTATAACTTAGCGCAATATAACAATCTTTATCAAGAATATGAACCCATTCAACATATTCAAAGTTTTGAAGAATTTATAGATTTCGCAACTGAAAATACCTATCAAGAAGCAATCAGAAGAAAGGAAATTCTTTCTGCCTATTCTAAACAGTTACGCATTGAAAAAAATGAAAACATTAAAACATTTCTTTTAAATGAAATCAACCATTTGACAAACACTTTTGCAGGCAATATTTATCAAATTGCTGGTAACAAAAGTTTGGCGCGTCATGTAGCAAAAAAAACTTTATGGCTTAACGAATTTGAACCTGTTTTTTCAAATCAAAAAGAAGCATCCAGACCATTTGATTCGGTTGGAAAAAATAATTTACTCGGATCAGATGAAAATATTAATAAAGAAGTCAAATGCCTTCATTATCATTATCATGTCTTAACATCCATTGGTCCTGTTTTTGAAACAACAAATATTTTAGACAAAGCCGGTTCTGAAAATATTCATATTTTGCTTTCCGAAAAAAAACCAAACAAACCCGTTTACCATCAAATTTGGCTGAATGATGAATTAATGTTAAGAGCAACTTTTAAAACAGATAAAAGTTTATCCGAATATATCAACCAGTCATTTGATGCAGCAAGATCTCTCATTTATTTAATCGGATACACGGAAGAAATCTTTAAAAAAATGGGGGATAATCGTTCTCAAGAAACATTAACGCAAGAATATTTGGCAAAAAAACTTGAATACGGCAAAACAAAAAACGCCAACTATTTAGAACAATATCTTTTAATTTCAACCGAGCTTTTATGCAAAATCATTCAAGAGGTCAAAACAAATAAAAACTTACCAACCAACGTTCCTGTTTTTGATGATATTGAAAAAATTCTTCCTCAAAATCAAACGATTGATAAAAATGATATTTCAAATATGAAAACATATCTTTCAATCAGAGATCATTTTGCGCATCAAACAGAATATAATTTCAAACCATTTGCAACGTTATCTAACACAACAAATCTTTTAAAAGATTTCAAAAAAAATATGGTTCAATATCTTTCTTTGATTTTATCCATCCCTTGCGCTGAACTCAATGAAAAAATTAACTCTATTCAACCGCAAACTCATTATGATGTTCACTCCCTTTTATCCTTAATGGATATGAGAAAAGCCTATAGAGAGCTTTGTGTAACACAAGGCAAATTATCTTCCGATCAACCGAATGTTTTTTTAAAACTCGGATTTATCACGAAACAAGAAAATAAAGAACTCGTCAAAGCGCTGAAATTAAGAAATGACATTTGCCATGAAAAACTGAATGCTTCTTTAGCTAAAAAAGCACAAGATGCCTTTAAAATTGTTTTGCCGATTATTATAAAAATAGCAAATTGCACTCAACAAAAATTCAATGTTTCTTTAACAAAACATTATCATCCTAACATTGTTTCAACACCCAAAAGTTTTCAAGATATTCAAAAAGAATTCCCGTTTTTGAATATTGATATTCAAAATGATCCTGATGCGCAAGTTTTATATGATGTTTTAAAAAATAAAAAAACGGATCATCAATTAATTCAAAAAATGTATCTTTTAGGTCATATGATTCAAAATATCACTTTAAAAAAATACTCGCTTCAAAATAACCCCTATTTTGAAGAAAAAGAATTAATCCCCTTTTTAAATGAATATCAATCTTATTCAAACACAAACAAAAATAATTTTAGAAAACATATTTTTAAAGCGCTTGCCTCTGTTTGGATAAAAGAAGGCACCCTTCCCGCTTTAAAAAATGACCATCAACGTGATTAATAAAACAAACTAAAAACCCACCATTTTCTTGGTGGGTTTTGTTTTTGATAGCCTGCTATTGTTTTAAATAATTCTTCCCGTCTTCTTTTTTTTCATAAATTTCGCATCCCCATTGGTCCCAACAAATTTCAATCCCAGATGAAAGTTTTTTAACTTTGCCACAATCTCCTTGCTTTTTGCAACAACTATTATTTTATTTAACAATCAATTGATACATAACAAATTCTCTATAACAATTGATTGACATTCATGCATTTTAATATTGAGACAAGAAAAACTCTATTTTAGCAAAAAAACATAAATAACGCTTGATTTTTTTTTACTTATTTGGTTCAATAGAAATTGAATTTTACCAAAGGGGGATTTATGCAAAAATTATTCTCATCCGAAAAAGGATTTATTTTCACCATGGCTGGTGCAGCCATTGGTCTTGGAAATATTTGGCGCTTTCCATATCTTGTTGCAAATTATGGTGGTGGTCTATTTTTATTACTCTATTTAGCTTTACTTGTTTTCTTAGGATATTTCTTATTATTAGGAGAAGTCACCTTTGGTAAAACAACAAGAAAAAATATTATTGCTGGCACCGAAGAAGTTGCTGATCAATCGCTGACACCGAATACATCTCGATGGACAAAACTTGTTGGTATTCCGCCATTACTCACGGCATTTATGATGAATATCACTTATCTGATCATTATGGGTTGGATTTTATTTTATATCGTTCAAAACATGTTATATTTAGGTGATATTTCATCTACAGCTGTTACACCTCACACGTTTATTGATTTAACAAATGATTTCCAAAAACAACTGTTTTGGAGTTTTCTTTGTGTTATTTCCGCCTCTATCCTTCTGGTTAAAGGCTCATTAAAGCAAATTGAAAAGATCTCATCAATTTTCATTCCTGCAATCTTTTTCATTTTGGTATATTTGATTTTCTGGGCAATGACACAAGAAGGTTCTTTTACAGGCATTAAATCAGTATTTAAACCAGATTGGGTTGCTTTTGGGTTCACGGAAAATGGCTTCGATATTAAGCAATTTACCACTGTGTTTTTTGCAGCTCTTTCCCAATTACTTTATTCTTTATCCATTGGTATGGCCGTTGCTTATTTTTATGGAACGCGCGTTACAAAAGAAACAAATATGGTTACTTCAACCAGATATATCATTGTTTTAGATACATTATGTTCTATTTTAGCCTCTATGTTCATCTTGGGTATTTCAAGCGCTTATAATATTCCAAAAGATGTTGGATTTAATTTAACATTTATCTCATTACCAGTTGCATTTGAACAAATGTTAGGTGGTTCTTTTGTGATGTTTTTATTTTATTCTGTTTTATATTTGGCAGCATATACATCTCTTGTATCCCATTTCATGCCATTAATTTCATATATCACTGAAAAATTAAAAATCTCAAGAGGTTCTGCTTTTGCTATTGTTGCAACAGCTGATTTGGTTTTAGTTGCAATTGTTCTTCTTTCATTCAGCGGATCTCTTGCAGTCAAAACATCTGAAAAGAGCTTATTTGATATCGCAAATCTGGCAACAGATACAATGCTCTTAATATCTGTGTTCACTATGAGTCTTTTTATCGGTTGGATTGGTGCTAAAACTATTTATACAACACTGAAAGAACAATTCACAAAAGATTTACCAAACACTCATATTGAATATATGAAAACGCTCTTTCGCTTTGCAGCACCATTGATTTTAGCAATTGTTATTTTAAATACATTATTTAACTTTTAATCAAACCAAAGCGAATCGCCCTCTTTGTTATTCAAAACAAAGAGGGCTTTTTTTATCCTTTAAAATCAATAAATTACCAATTTTCAAATAAAGCGTATAAAATAAAGATTATCATATTTAAAATTTTATGTCAAATTTTATATAAAAAAACAACCATTCTTGTTATTTTTTTAAAACTTCATTGAAAAAACATTCTTTTTCATGTATTTTTTAATTAGGGTAATCTAAAACAAGGAGGAAGAATAAAGACATGCGACTAAAAAAAATTGCCACAATAATTTAAAATCAATTTTTCCTATCTCATACGAAAAGGAGGGTGCGTCATGCCTTATGAAAATGAATTAATAAAAGCCGTTCAATCTAATGATGAAAAAGGCGTTTTAAATGCTCTTTTAAAAGGAGCTGATGTCAATGCCGTTGATACATACCACTCTGTGCTTGATATCGCTATTCAAAACAATAATCCCAAGATAACAAAATTACTTTTTGAAAAAGGGCAAAATAAAATTTATCAATCCAGTTTAGAAAAAGGGTTGTTTAAAACTTTTCAAAACTCTAACAGAAAAGAAGTTGCGCAAATTATTGCAACTCATATGGAAGATGCCAGTGTTGGCTCTCAATATAACCCAACATTTATATTAGGAACCATCCAACTTAATTGGCCAGAAGTGTTGGAAACCTTGATTAAAAAGAATGCTTCACTTGAAGATCGAGATAATTTAGGTGAAGATGTTCTTTATTATGCTGTAGGGGAAAACAAGCCTGAATGCGTGAAAGTTCTTTGCAAATATATTGATGATATAGATCGATATAGAAACAGAGAAAAAAATGCTTTACAACTGGCCGCTTTTTATGATTATGATAAAGTTTTTGAAGTTCTTCTTGATGCAGGAGCCTGCTTAAATTCAACAAACAGTTCACTGCTTGATGGCATCAAAATCTTGGCCATGTTTTCAACCGCATTTTTATATCAGCCCAAACTCTCAAATCAAAACACCGCAATGCATTATGCTGCAAAATCGGGGAGCACAAAAGTTCTTAAATTAATTGCAAAAAAATGCCCCGATCTCTTTTATATTAATGAGCTTGGAACTGATAACAAAAGTGCCTTAACACAAGCAGTTGAACATGGCGAATATCAAACGGCAAAATTATTACTTGAATATGGCGCTGATCCTAATGTTATGGATGATATTGGAACACCGCTTCATGCTGCTGTTCGCGAACAACAATATGAAATAATAAATCTTTTATTTGAATATGGCGCTGATCAAAGATTAACTGGCCCATGCAAAAAAACGCCACTTGAATACGCCAAATATTGCCACGAAAACCATTGTTATAATTATTCTCATTTCATTGAAAAATTAGAATATTATTGGAAAAAAGGCGCCTCTATTTCCTCAAAAAAACCATTTTACCGTTTCCCAAAAGGTGGACGAGGTCCAAGAGAATAAGGAGTAAAAGATGACAGCATATAGTTCGATTTCAAATGCCATTTTAAACCATAATTTAAGAAAAGTTAAAACCCTTCTTAAACAATATAAATTTGATAATAAAAGCCTTAAATATTTATTGCAATCGGCTATGAATGATAGCACTAAAGAAATTGCCACAGAACTTGTGAATCACATGACGGATTTCAAACTAGGTTGGCTGTTATCGGCTGATGGATCTTATCATCAATTAGCAATAGATAAGAATTGGCCTGACGTGTTGGAATTGATGGTTAACAGAGGAGCAACTTTTAAAAAATATGACTCCATAGATGTGAATCCTATGCATTATGCCGCAAAATCCCCCTCGCCTGAATTTGTTAAAATTTTAGCAAGAGTTGTGCCGGTTGATTCTTATGAAGATGAAGAATATACCCCTTTAATGGTTGCCGCTGAAAATGGCAATGATCAAACAATGGACGCCTTGCTTTCGCTTGGAGCCAATCCGGAAGCAGAGCAAAAACCCCGTGTTACTATTAACTTTTTGGTTCCCTCAATGTTAAGAGCTTTCTTTGTTGCCTCAACGATGACAACGATTGACAGCGTGATTCATAAAGCAGCCTCATCTAAAAACCCCAAAACAATTGATGTTTTACTAAAATACAGACATACCTTAAATTTGAATAAGTTTGGAACGGATCTTAAAACACCGCTTATGATTGCCGTTGAAAACAAGAATAAAGAAATGGTTCATCATTTATTAAAACTTGGCGTAAATGTAAATTGTAAATGCACGTATAAAAGCGCTCTTCACTATGCGGTTGAGGTCAATTCAATTGAAATTGCAAAATTGCTTTTAGAATATGGCTTTGATCAAACAAAAAATATGTCTGGACCCTCTGCTTTGGAATTTCTTTTAAATAAAAACAAAAGATATGGCATTAAAAATCCAGAATTAATTGATCTTTTAAAATATGCAAAAGCAAACCCTCAAAAAGTTGTGAATCAAAAACCAATTTATTTTCCTGGTCGCGGGCCAAATGCTGATCGAACAAGAAACGATTAACGAAAGGATTTATATGACACTCAATGAACAATTAACAAATGCCATTGCACAGCATAATTATTATGAAGTGTTAGAACTTATTAAAAAAGGCGCAGATATTAATAATTTTGATCACTATAATCCACTTGCTGATGCTGTATATTATAACGATTTTCAAATGGTAAAATTACTTGCAACGCATCCCAAAATCCAGCAAGTCTCTTTGCGCGAAGCTCTTAGCCAAGCATTAGTAGGCGCTGAAGATGAAATGGCCGATTTTATATCTAAACGTATCACCTCTAATGCCTTTGTTTGGTTAGATAATAGCGATACCCCTGTAATGGAAGCAATTAAATTTAACAATCCAAAAGTTTTGGATAATTTGTTAAAAAATGGGTTACCAACAGATCCTAAAAAAAACAAAAACACATATCTGTTGCATTATGCAGCTGAACTCTACTCATCTTTATGTATCCCGGTTTTAATTAAACATGGAATTTCTGTTCACCAGCTGGATCAAAATGATCAAACGGCTCTTCAAATTTCTGTGAAAAAAGGGTATTTTGATGCTGCTAAAACACTTATTCAAGAAGGGGCCTATATTCAGCCAACAAAGATACCTCAAAAAGCAACCATTGGTGATTTTTTTAAAGCTGCAAGCTTTCCCGTTCTTGCGCCTTTTATATTAAATAAAGAACCTGAAATATCCCCTAAAAGACACCTCTTTTTTGATGCTATTTTATCAGAAGATAAACAAACAATTGAATTGATATATAAGCAAGACAAAAATTTTGATATCAATGCAGAATATAAAAATCATGTCACACCTCTTTTATATGCTATCAAAAGAAAAAAAGAAAAATCAATTGACTCATTAATTCAGTTAGGTGCAAACATTAATTTAAAAGTTTCAGGCAAAACACCACTTTATAGCGCCATTGAAAACAGCAATTATAAAGTTGTAACAGAACTTTTAAAATATCAACCAAATGTTAATTTATTATCAAATGGAGAGGCACCTCTTCATCTTGCTGTTAAAAAAAACAACGAATCTGTAACCAAACTATTGCTTGAACAAGGTGCAGATATTGATATCAGAAATAATGATGGTTTATTGCCTTTAGATATCGCTAAAGAAAATAATTGTGGCAGAATAATTGATTTGTTAAGCCCACCTCCCCCTCCTCCTTTTAATCCAATTAAAATTGGAGATCAAAAAAATAAAAATGCTAACAATTTTTCAGATGACAGACAAAGAGATAGCTAAAAGAAAAAGCCACTTTTCATAAGTGGCTTTTTTAATCAATAAAACGCCTATATATTTATCTCTCATTCATAATTAATTTATCTCTTAAAATATGAAGAGCTTCTGGTGAATTACTTAAAAAAGGCATCACATTATTTTTCAAACGAAAACGTTGAACAGCCAAAGAAACATTTCCATTCTTATTTGAAACAATAATTCCTTCTTTTTGCATCTCTTCTAAAAGAGCGCAAAATTGCGTTTTTGTTATTTTTTCATCAATTAAAGAGGAAACTTTTTCAAATGAAAGATAATTTTTAGGCTTTTCGGCATAAGAATAAACAAAAGCTTTTAAATGCACCCCAAATGCTTTTAAAGCCTCATTATCCCCAAATAAAAGATATTTATCATTTTTTTTCATCACAAGAGGTCGCACTTTTTTTGAAGAATCAACATATGAAATATTTTCATCATGAAGCATTTTTAAAACTTCTTTTAAACAAAAAGTATAACCATTCGTTAGTTTTAGCTTTGATGCCAGCGCCGTGATTCCTAAACTTTGTTTCAAAAGATTATATTCTTTAATTCTTTTTTTCAATCTATCTGTAAAAAGTTTATAAGCATTGGAATGGGGCGCAAGAACCAATCGATTACCTTTGCTAATAGACGCACGCATTTCAACAAGTGGATGCGATTTCCCACTATCATTTTGAAATAAAACACCTTCATGATAAGAAGCATATAATTCATCATAAAAAGCTGTTTGATTTTCTTGTTTTAACTTTTCTAAGCCTGGTGACAACTCAATGCGTGTCTTAGCCTCTGTATAAATATCTTTAAAAACTTCAAAGGCATTTGGATGAGAAGAAAGGAAAAATCTTTCTTTGCCCTCTATAATATATTTTCTGATTAAGGGAAAAGATTCTCCCTTTTCATCAAAATACACGTAATTTTGACGATACATTTTGGCAAGTTGCGTTTCAAGGCAAGTTCCATACCCTTTATGATACCCTAATTTCACCGAAACTTTTGCTGGCGATAAAACGGGGATATTTGCAAGCTTTTGCATTTTTTCTTTAAAAATTTCAAAAGCTTTTTCAGAAGGATTTAAAAAACAAGTTGTTTCCTTTTTATTTTGAAGAACCAAATCTTGCATAATCCCATTTTCATCAATAAACTGCGCTTTTAAACGATATAGCTTTTCTAATTTTTGATGCAATTTTGCCAATCCAAATTGATGATTTAATCTTTCGCGCAATTCAAGGGCATAGACCCCTTCTCTAAAACAATAAGCATCTAATCCATGTTCTTGAATAATGCGCGCCATCAATTTTAAACAGTGCTCTGAATTTTTTATGGCATAATATGTTGGGAAACGACCTTTAGATTGACGCAACTCAACCAACGGAACAACATTTCCTTTTTCATCTTGATAACAAACATTTTTTTTATATAATTTTTCGATTATTTCATGAAATTTTTTTCGATTATTTATTTCAGTTAACCCAAAATAAGTGATCAACTGA
The DNA here is from genome assembly GCA_045614025.1 of Alphaproteobacteria bacterium. Classification (GTDB taxonomy): domain Bacteria; phylum Pseudomonadota; class Alphaproteobacteria; order CAAHEQ01; family UBA3637; genus RGIG4140. The sequence continues at coordinate 23,971 of JAZLCE010000039.1, read as the reverse complement.
CTGCTTGTAAGATATGCGCAATTTTCACATGTTTGTTGAAATTTTTTTACACCCATTTACCACTCCTTTTTTTTGATTAAGGAGTATTATACTTGATTTTTTAAAATTTGTCAATATTTTTAATAAATTTGTTTTATGAATGCTGTCTTCCTTGCTCTAAAAGAAGTTGTTTATTGAGCATTTTTTTTAAATTTTCATTTGTATGCGAATGAATTAATCTTAAAGCAATATCCGCTCCTTCTGCCCCTTTTGAAAGAAGATATTTAACCCCTTTTTCATTTTTATGCAATACAGCTAAAACCAAGGGAGGCAAAGTATAAATCCTATCATTATCAGCCTGAGGGCAAGAATGAATATCCGCGCCAGCGCTCACTAATTTTTTCACAACATCTAAACTACGCGATCTACCAATCAATGCATATGATAAAGCCGTTTGCCCACAAGGAGAAACTAAATTCACATCAGCACCAGCCTTTAAAAGCGCACGCACTGTATCTAAATATCCAAAATCTGCAGCAACCATTAAAGGTGTTTGTTTTTTATCTTTATCAACAATATTAACATTTGCCCCTTCTTTTGCCAAACAAGAAACAATATCAGAATATCCATTTAAAGAGGCCAACCAAAGAGGTGTTTGTCCTTCTTTTTGCGCCATATCAATCTTTGCCCCTGCCTCAATTAATAATTTAACGCCTTCAAGATTTCCTGTTAATGCTGCAACCATCAAGGGTGTATAACCATAAACACCTTGCTGATTTAAATCAGCTTTATTTTTAATCATTGAACGAATAATTTTTAAATTTTTATCTTTCACAAGCTGATGAAAAACAGCTGGATTTATTCCTCCATTTAACATCTTATGTGTATTAATATCGAAGCAAAATTCTTGTTCGGTATGCATATAATTCTTCTTCCCTTTTAAAAAATAATGATTTTATATCATATTCTTTTATTTTCTGTCAATAAAAACAAAAAAAATACCTATTTCTTTGTTTAAGTAAAGCCTATTATAAAACAAATTGATTTCATAAAATGATTTGCAAGTCTGATCATTTTATGATACCATATATATAAATTAAAGGAGGCCTTTTGTGACTAATCTAGAAATAACAACTTTATATCTCTTTGATATGGAAGAAATTCCATTTTATGGATACGCCTTTTTTGAAAAGTATATATCTAAAAAAAAGAATAAGAAAAATCTTTTTCACAACAAAAAAAAACTCTCTTTTTTCGAAGGCGAATATCGTATTAATCCTTATAAAAGAATGAGCTTTATCGGATTTAGAAAAAAAGACTTCGATGAGGAATCATTAGCCCAATATCATTTTAAACTTCATTATGCTGTTGATCATCGAGATTTAGAAAAAGCAATTGAAGTTATGGGTGCCATTTGCAGCAAATATAATATTCCTGAATTTAAAGTAGTTACAGCCCCAATCGGACTTACATATACAGACACTAGCTATGAAATTTTACCCCATCATCAAGAAGGCAAAGATTTCACCATCTATATTAATCAAAACCAATATAATGCCGAATTTATATCCAATTTTACACAAGAACTTGAAACCGCTTTAAAAGAAAATAATATTCGACCTTCCAATAAATTAGGTTCAAGTATTTTAACAGGAGATAAACGCATCAACGGATCGGATTATGGCTTTTATAGATATGAAACTCTTGGTCATAGAAATATGTTTCAAGCCCCCGCAGAAGGAGATTTCATGGAAAATGTAAGCGCTCAACCTAATAAAAATAATGAATTAATGGAACTTTTAGCAGATGAAAACGTTTATGATTTTATCATAAAAAAATATTATAGCGACATAAAGAAGACATTTTATGATAAATATAAAGTAAATCTTTACCCTTGGTCATTTACAGGCCTTTATACACCAGAACTAAAACAAAATGATCAAAATTGTAGACCTCAATCAAAATTTAAATTGCATTATGCCATTGACCATCGCGATCTTGAAAAAGCAATTGAAATTATTGGTGAAATTTGTTCTAAAAACAACATCCCTGGTTTCAAATTTGCAAACAAACCTTTTAAAGAAAAACTGCTTCCTGGCATGCCACAAAAAGATCCTAATTCCCCTAACGAGCAAGATGGAAAAGATTTCACCATTTATATTGGCAAAGACCAAGATAATCCCAAATTTATGACTTATTTTACACAACTTATTGAACATAACTTGCTTAAAAATGGAATCCGTCCAGCACCTAAAATTGGTTATAATATATTAATGGGAGATAAACCAATTAAAGGATCAATTTATGGTTTCTATCGCTACCCATTTAGAGAAGATGGCTCCGAAAATTCGCGCTATCGCTTTAATCCCCCTCTTTCTGGTGATTTTATGAATGAGGTAATTGTCTCTCCACAATCAGCTGAAACAATGCTGGTAATTTTGTTTGATTGTTCACGTCTAAAATATAATCTTGATGCGTAATATTCTTGCAACCGGAAAGTAAAATAATCGTTGATAATATTATCACTTTTTTCATAATTAACCCCTTTTAAATTATAAAGTTTAACGAAATGTTCCAGGACTACATTTTTCAATAGCGACCATCGCACAATATTCACCTTTAGACATATACGATGCCTTTGCTGCCCTTTCACTCCAAGAACTATTCATACAAGAAGACATTTCATTTCTCTGACAATTTGTTGTCTGAGCAAAAGAATTGAAAGCCAAACACCACACCATAACCAAACATAACGTTTTAAACATTTTTTTTCCTTTCACTTAATACTAAATTTAATTTAAAAAAATCCTGTTCAGAAAAAATAACTATGCTTTTTTCTCCATTTTTAAAAAAGAGTTGAACAACTTGTCTGTTTCTGTTTTTCAAGCTTGAAAGAGCGCCAATTCCAGCACCCCAAGGCCCCAAAACAATACCACCCAAAAGACTTCTTCCAATAATTGATTTTAAAGGAGGAGCCATTTTAGATGAAATCAAAAGCCAAGAATCAACAGAATCTAATAAGTTTAATTCTATTTTTTCTCCTGTATTTATTAATCCTCCCATACTATAACCTGTCTCAATAATTAACATATTATCATTTATAGATACGGGAAACCCTGCATATTCACCTTGCGAAATAAAACTATCAGCCATATTTTGTCCTAATCTCTATACAGCTGTTAATATTTTATAAACACACGGAAATTGACTTAAAGAAACAGTATTTACATTTAATATGCATTGTTTAAAAAAAATAAACATAACAACTTCCTTTCAATTTCAAAATAAATACCACCTTGATGAGAGGTGGCAGGAAGTTAGAACCTATTGATCGAATAGTGTAGTATATTCAGTTATATAAACCTATTTTACTACCTTCCTGCCATAGGCAAAAAGGTAGTTTTTTACATCTGCTTTCGCAGACAACGATCTAGAGGGTTCTAAACCTCATATCAGTAATCATCTGATACGAAAAAAGTATGTCACAAAATGATTTTTATGTCAAATTAAAAAAATTGTATCTGTAATTAATAAACCAAATTTTTCACTATTAACTTTAAATATTTTATCTTTACAAAAAAATTGAAATGATTTTCTAATTTACTCATCACAAACAAAAAACCCCCGATATTTTCGGGGGTTTTAAGCGTTTAAGTTGAAATAGTCTTATTCAGCTGTTTCTTCTTTAACTGCTTTTTTTGTTGTTCTTTTTGCTTTAGCTGGTTTTTCAACAACAACTTCTTCAGCAACTTCAACAACTTGAGCTGAATCTTTGCCTTTAGCTGTTACATCTCTGTCAACAAGTTCAATGATACCCATTGGAGCGCAGTCACCAAAACGGAAACCTGCTTTTAAAACACGAACATATCCACCTGGACGAGATTGGTAACGTGGAGCCAAAACAGTTAAAAGTTTTTCAACCATTGCTTCGTCACGTAAGAAAGAAATCAATTGACGACGAACGTGCAATGTGTTTGTCTTTCCTTTTGTGATTAATTTTTCAACAATTGGGCGCAACTCTTTTGCTTTTGGCAATGTTGTTTTAATTTGTTCATGTTTAATTAAAGAAACTGCCATATTTGCAAACATTGAACGGCGATGAGCTGCTTTTTTATTCAATGTTCTTTTTTTAAATCCGTGACGCATTTTTCATTCCTTTCTTCATCACTAAAGCCTTGACGCGCAAAGCTGATAATACATGCTGACCATCCACACCTCCAACCTTGGCAATGTAAAGGCCAGACGCCGAAAACAACTTCGACGATTTTTCTGACTTATTAGTTTTCTGTATCTACTGTTGCAGATAAAACTTCTAAATCTTCTGGTGGCCAACCTTCAACTTGCATACCGAGGTGCAAGTCCATTTCGGCCAATAATTCTTTGATTTCATTTAATGATTTACGACCAAAGTTTGGAGTTCTGAGCATTTCAGATTCTGTTTTTTGGACTAAATCACCAATGTAAATAATGTTGTCGTTTTTCAAACAGTTTGCAGAACGAACAGATAATTCAAGTTCATCCACTTTGAGCAACAAGTTTTTATTAAATGGCAATTCTGCAATTTTATCTTCAATTGTTGCTTCTTCTGGTTCTTCAAAGTTGATGAATGATTTAAGTTGTTCTTGCATAATACGAGCTGCTAAAGCAACTGCATCTTCTGGAGAAACAACACCATTTGTTTCAACTGTTAAATAAAGTTTATCATAGTCTGTTTGTTGACCAACGCGAGCGTTAACAACTTTATAGACAACTGATTTAACCGGAGAATAAACAGAATCAATTGGGATCAAGCCAATTGGGCAATCTTCCGGTCTGTTTTGAGAGGCAACAACATATCCTTTACCTGTTGAAACCATCATTTCAATATTAATTGAAGCACCAGCATCTAATGTGCAGATAACTGCTTCTGGATTCATAATTTCAACGCTTTGATTCGTTGTAATTTGACCAGCAGTAACAACACAAGGACCTGTTGCGTTCAAATAAATACGTTGTGGTGTTTCGGATTCAACTTTTAAAGCCAATCCTTTGATGTTTAAGATAATTTCTGTTACATCTTCACGCACACCTGGAATTGATGAAAACTCATGCAAAACGCCATCAATTTTAATTGCATTAACAGCACCGCCTTGAAGTGATGAAAGCAAAATACGGCGTAAAGCGTTTCCTAATGTTGTCCCAAAGCCTCTTTCTAAAGGTTCAACCACCATCGTAGCCTTAAACCCTGGAACATGTGTATCCACGGAAAGGTTAGACGGTTTAATCAAATCTTGCCAGTTTTTTTGAATCATTATAAGGTTCCCTTTACAAAAAAAGTTGAGAAGAAGAACTGTTTCTTCTTCTTATACAATACAATTAGACTCTGCGACGTTTACGTGCGCGGCAGCCATTGTGCGGAATTGAGGTAATATCCTTAATAGATGTGATAACCAAACCAACAGCTTGAAAAGCACGAAGAGCTGATTCACGGCCTGAACCAGGACCTGTAACCAAAACATCAATTGTTTTCAAACCATGTTCAACTGCTTTACGAGCAGCATCATCAGCAGCCATTTGAGCAGCATATGGTGTTGATTTTCTTGAACCTTTAAATCCTTTTAAACCAGCAGATGACCAAGAAATTGTGTTTCCTTGTGTATCTGTAATGGTTACCATTGTATTATTAAACGTAGAATTCACATGAGCAACGCCCACAGAGATATTCTTTCTATCGCGATTTTTTGTTCGCGTTGCGACTTTCTTTTCAGCCATAAAATACCCTTTCTAAATTACTTTGTTACTTTTTTCTTACCTGCAATGGCAACTGCTTTACCTTTGCGAGTACGAGCGTTCGTATGAGTGCGTTGTCCACGAACAGGCAACCCTTTACGATGACGCAAACCACGATAACAACCTAAATCCATCAAACGTTTGATGTTTAAAGATACTTCACGACGCAAGTCACCTTCAACGCGATAATTATTGTCAATTAATTCGCGAATTTTCAATGTTTCTTCGTCTGTTAATTCATTCACACGTTTATGTGAATCAATATTAAGAGTGCTGCAAATTTCTTCAGCTTTTTTCCGACCGATACCATAAATATATGTTAAACCGATAACAACAATTTTAGAGGTCGGTATATTTACACCAGCAATACGTGCCAAGGTACTTTCTCCATTAACCTAATAAAAAATAATAACTATTTCATCTAATCATTACGACTAGACACTTAAACGAGTGGGAATTATATACTATTTTTCGTTCAGTGTCAAGCGCTAAATCAATAGCCTACTATTTTTCTTATTTTTTCACTAACAACGTCAATGGGTCCCGTCCCATCAACGCACACTAAGAGCCCCTTTTGTTCGTAGTAAGGTATAACTGGAGCCGTTACAGAGCGGAACGTCCGGAGTCTAGATACAACCGTTTCATAGGTATCGTCAGCCCGCCTTGTAAATTCTTTACAACCACAAACATCGCAAATGCCAAATTGTTTTGGTTGTTTAAACTTTTCATGGTAAAGCTCTTTACATTTTGCGCATTGATAACGACCGATAATCCGATCAATCACATAATCGTCTGGCACTTGTAAAAGCAATACCAAATCCACGCCCATATTATATTTTTTATATTTGCGTGACGCTAAATCTTTATCCAATACTTTTGCTTGTGGCAATTCTCTTGGAAATCCATCTAAAATATAGCCTTCTGCGTTTTCAGGTTTTAGCAACTCATTTTCCATCAAACGAACAGCTAATTTATTTGGAACCATACGCCCTTTATCAATTAATTTTTTAATTGCTTGGGCTTCTTTTGAATCTCCTTTTGCAACACCTCTTAAAATATCACCCATTGAAAATGATTTAATTCCAAGCTTTTCAGCCAAAATAGCACCTTGCGTTCCCTTGCCGCTACCCGGCGCTCCCATCAATACGATATGTCTTTTTGGTGTTTGCATCCCTGTTCCCCTTTTTGTTGATTATAAACGACCTTTTAATTTTGCTTTTTTAATCAATCCTTCATATCTGTGAGCAATCAAATGGGATTGAATTTGTGAAACTGTTTCCATAATAACAGAAACCACAATCAAAAGCGTTGTTCCTCCCAAAACAAATGGCACACCTAATTGTGCAATCAAAACTTCAGGAACAACACATAAAAGTGTTAAATATGTTGCCCCAACAAATGTTAATCTTGAAATAACATAATCCAAATATTCAGCTGTTTGCTTGCCTGGACGAATCCCAGCAACAAAACCACCTTGTTTCTTCAAATTATCAGCTGTTTCAGTTGGATTAGATTGAATGCCAGTGTAAAAGAATGTGAAGAAAAAGATTAAAGATGCAAATGTAAGCAAATATAACCAATTTCCTGGATTCAATGCAACCGCTAAAGAATTCACAACATCAGATGTTGATTCTTTAGATGAAAATTGAACAATGGCCAATGGAACAGCTAAAATAGCACTAGCAAAAATTGGAGGCATCACACCTGTTGGGTTAATTTTAAGTGGTAAATGTGAATTTGCCCCTTGCATCATTCTGTTACCCATTTGACGTTTTGGATATTGAATTGGAATTCTGCGTTGTGCTCTTTCAACGAAAACAACAATATAAATCGTTGCAAATGTTAATAATAACAAGAAAAGCAATAATGGAGTTGATAAAGCTCCGACTCTGTTTTCTTCGAAAACACGAACCATTGCACCAGGAATACCGGCAACGATACCAGTCATAATAATTAAAGAGGCGCCATTTCCAACACCCCGAGCAGTAATTTGCTCTCCAAGCCAAACAACAAACATTGTTCCGCCTAATAATGATACAATAGTTGATAACTCAAACATGAAATGAGATGGCATAATCACCGCATTTCCATTTTCAAGCGCTTGAGCCATAAAGAACGCTTGAACAACTGTAATTAAAACTGTTAAATAACGGGTATATTGATTGATTTTTCTGTGACCCGATTCGCCTTCTTTTTTCAAAGCACTCAAAGAAGGTAAAACGCTTGTACCTAATTGAACAATAATAGATGCCGAAATATATGGCATAATGTTCAAAGCTAAAATTGACATACGGGATAAAGCGCCTCCCGTAAAAGCGTTAAACATGCCAAGGAGACCCCCGCTGTTTTCAGAGAAAAACTCATTTAAAACAGAGGGGTTAATTCCTGGCAATGGAATATATGTTCCCAAACGAAACACAATTAAAGCAAATAAGGTGAACAACAACCGCTTCTGAAGATCTTTTGCTTTTGAAAAAGCAGAAAAATCCATATTTGATGATAATTTATCAGACATTGACGCCATTGTTGTTCTCTCCTTATTTTTTTATATTATGCTTTTTTTGTTTTTTTTGGGGCTGTTTTTGGTTCTTTTTTAGAAGTCTTTTGACCTTTAACAAGAACTGTTTCTTTTTTTGGTTCTAAAATCAATTGACCACCAGCATTTTCAACAGCTGTTTGAGCAGCTTTTGAAGCACCTGCTACACGAATTGTAACTTTGCTTGTTAATGTGCCAGTTGCCAACAAACGAACGCCATCTTTAACATGTTTGATCAAGCCAGCTTCCATTAATGAAACACCGTTAATTTCTTGATCTGCTGCTAAAATAGAAGCATCGATTGCTTTTTGGATTGTTCCCAAATTGATTTCAACGTAGCTCATACGTAATGGATTGTTAAATCCACGACGTGGTAAGCGACGGAAGATCGGCATTTGACCGCCTTCAAATCCTTTAATGGAAACACCAGTTCTTGATTTTTGACCTTTGAACCCGCGTCCACCTGTGCGGCCTTTTCCAGAACCGACACCACGTGCAACACGCATTGACTCTTTACGAGCCCCTTTGTTATCACGAATTTGATTTAATTTCATAGCTTACTTCCTTATTCAGCATCTTTGGCAACAGCACCATCACGGCGGCTGACGATATCACCAACTTTTTTACCACGTTTTGCAGCAATTGTTCTTGGTGAATACAAAGATGTTAATGCATTAAATGTTGCACGAACCATGTTATGTGGGTTTGAAGAACCTGTGCATTTTGCAACAACGTCTTGAATACCCATCACTTCAAAAATAGCACGCATAGGACCACCAGCAATAATACCAGTACCAGCAGGAGCTGTTCTAAGTGTTACGTGGCCAGCACCAAATGTGCCAAGAACGTCATGATGTAATGTGCGACCTTCTCTTAAAGGAACACGAATCAAATTGCGACGAGCACGTTCTGTTGCTTTTTTAATTGCATCTGGAACTTCTTTAGCTTTTGCGTGAGCAAAACCTAAACGTCCTTTTTGGTCTCCAACAACAACTAAAGCTGCAAAAGCAAATCTTTTACCACCTTTAACTGTTTTAGAAACACGATTAACGTGAATCACGCGATCTGTGAATTCATCTGCAGCTCTTTCCATTTTAACATCAGCTTCGCGATCTTTGCGAGGACGACGTTTCTTTTCTTGAATTTCATTTTCTGCCATTGTTTTCTCCTAGAAAGATAATCCGGCTTCACGAGCTGCTTCTGCAACCGCTTTGACTCGGCCATGATATAAATAACCGCTACGGTCAAAAACGACTTCTTTAAGGCCTGCTTTGATAGCTCTTTCAGCAACAAGTTTACCAACAGCAGCAGCACCTGCAACTGTTGAACCTTTAGCTGTGATTTCTTTATCTTTTGAAGAAGCAGAAACCAAAGTCACTCCTTTTGAATCGTCAATAATTTGAGCGTAAATGTTCTTTTCAGAACGATACACTGATAATCTCAAGCGTCCACCAGCGTTTTGTTTCAAACCCCAGCGAATGCGCGCTTTACGACGGTCATGTTTTGTAATTTGTTTCATTTTTCTATCCTTTATTTCTTCTTACCGACTTTACGCAAAACGGTTTCTTCTTCATATTTAACCCCTTTGCCTTTATACGGTTCAGGTGAACGATAAGAACGAATTTCAGAGGCAACTTGTCCAACCAATTGCTTATCAGCACTTGTTAATTCGATAACTGTTGGTTGTGGAGTTACGCATTGAACGCCAGCTGGCATTTCATAATCGATATCGTGGCTGTAACCTAAAGAAAGTTTAAGTTTTGTGCCTTGAGCTTGAGCTTTATAACCAACACCGATTAATTCTAATTTGCGTTTAAAACCTTCTGAAACACCAATAACCATATTTTGGATATTAGCGCGCATTGTACCCCACAACATGCGGTGTTCTTTTGTTTCTGAAACTGGACGAACAACAACTTCGTCATTTTCCAATTTCACTGAAACACCAGCTGGAAGTGTGGCTTTTAATTCACCCAATTTGCCTTTGATAACGATTTCATTGGCAGAAATTGTGGCTGTAACACCGGCAGGTAATTTAACAGGATGTTTACCAATACGTGACATATCTTCCTCCTATTAAAATACTTTACATAAAACTTCGCCACCCAAATTGGCTTGACGAGCTTCATGATCAGACATAACGCCTGATGGTGTTGATAAAACATAGATACCGAGACCGTTGTAAAATCTTGGTAAATCTTTAACTTTTGAATAAACACGGCGACCTGGTGTTGAAACACGTTGGATTTCTTTGATAACCGGTTTATCTTCAAAATATTTTAATTCAATTTTGAATTCGCTGACACCTGGACGGACATCAATGCGTTCAAAATCACGAATGTAACCTTCTCTTTTCAAAACTTCTAAGACGCTAGCGCGTAATTTTGAAGCAGGAGCAGTTACAAAACTTTTATGAGCTTGCCCACCATTTCTGATGCGTGTGAGCATATCGCCCAAAGGATCTGTCATAGACATGTTGCGTCCTCCTTACCAACTTGACTTTGTCATACCAGGAATTTGACCTTCGTTGGCCAATTTTCTTAACTGGATACGACTCATTTCTAATTTACGATAGTTACCATGTGAACGACCTGTTAATTTACAGCGTCTGTGAACTCTTGTTTGAGAAGAGTTTCTTGGTAACTTGGCTAATTTGATACCAGCTTCCCAGCGTTGTTCTGGTGTAGCATTAGGATCCGCAACAATAGCCTTTAACTCTGCACGTTTGTTGGCAAATTTTTTCACCATTTTTTCGCGCTTTAAGTTTCTATTAATTAAACATTTTTTTGACATGTTCTCATTCCTTATTTCATAAATGGCATACCAAAACCGGCTAAGAGAGCTTTAGCTTCTTCGTCTGTTTTAGCTGTTGTTGCGATAACAATGTCCATACCTCTGATTTTATCAACTGTATCATAGTTGATTTCGAGGAAAACGATTTGTTCTTTCAAACCAAAAGCATAGTTGCCATGGCCATCAAAACTTTTGTTTGGGACACCTCTAAAGTCACGAACGCGTGGGAGAGCCATTGTGATTAAACGATCTAAAAATTCATACATTTTTTCACGACGGAGTGTAACTTTACATCCGATTGGCATACCTTCACGTAATTTGAATGTGGCAATAGATTTTTTGGAATGAGTCAAAACAGGTTTTTGACCTGCAATGGCTTCCATGTCTTTCAAAGCACCTTCAAGAGCTTTACGATCTTCAGTTGCTTCCCCAACACCCATGTTTAAAACGATTTTATCTAAACGTGGGAGTTCCATCTTGTTTTTGTAGCCAAATTTAGCTAACAAAGCGGGAGCAATTTCTTCATCATATTTCTTTTTTAATCTTGCTGTCATGATGTATTCCCTTATTTACTGATTACTTCGCCTGAGCGTTTTGAAACACGAACTTTTTTACCGTCTTCAACTTTGAAACCGACTCTTGTTGCTTTACCATCTTTTGGATCAATTAATGCAACATTTGAAACATGGATTGGGGCTTCTTTTGAAACGATGCCACCTGCTGATTCTTGAGTTGGTTTTGTGTGACGTTTAACCAAATTGATGCCTTGAACGATTACTTTGTTTTCTTTTGGCATTGATTTGATCACTTCACCTGTTTTACCTTTATCACGGCCAGTAATCACAATTACTTGATCACCTTTTTTAATTTTCATAGCCATCTTATAATACCTCCGGAGCTAAAGACATAATTTTGGTATAGTTTTTAGCGCGCAATTCACGGGTAACCGGGCCAAAGATACGTGTGCCGATTGGTTCACCGTCTTTGTTCACTAAAACAACCGCATTTGAATCAAAGCGAATGGCTGTACCATCTTGTCTATGAATTTCTTTTGATGTTCTAACGATTAAAGCGCGTTGAACATCACCTTTCTTGACTTTCCCACGTGGTTTTGCTTTTTTAACGGAAACGATAATTACGTCACCGACTGAAGCAACCTTACGTTTTGAGCCACCGATAACTTTAATACATTGAACTTTCAATGCACCAGAGTTGTCAGCAACATCAAGGTTTGTTTCTACTTGAATCATTGGTATTTCCTTCCTTAGTTAGAATCCAATTATTTACTTTCTTCCGAAACCACTACCCAAGTTTTTGTTTTAGATAATGGACGGCTCTCGATAATTTGTACAACGTCACCGACTTTGCACAAATTGTTTTCATCATGTGCAGTATATTTTTTACTGCGTTTGATGTATTTTTTATAAACAGGGTGCATAACACGACGTTCAACACGAACAACGACAGATTTATCCATCTTATCGCTTACAACAACACCTTGTAAAATTCTTTTAGGCATTCTTATATCTCCTTATGCACTTTTTTTGCTGTTCTTTTTTTGAGCAGCTGCTGTTTTAATTCTTGCGATCTCACGACGAACCTGGCGGCGGCGTGCGGTGTTCTTTAAAACACCGCCCGCTTGCTGGAATCGTAAGTTTAAGGCTTCTTTTTTCAACTGAACTTCTAATTCGGCCAATTCAGCTTCACTTTTAGCCGTTAAATCTTGAAATTTTTCCATAAGTTATACCTCTTCATCTGCTGTTCTGACAATAAAGCGTGTCTTGATTGGCAATTTCATAGCTGCCAATCTGAATGCTTCACGTGCGATTTCTTCAGAAACCCCGTCAGCTTCAAACATAATACGACCTGGTTTCACACGAGCTACCCAGTATTCCGGTGAACCTTTACCTTTACCTTGACGAACTTCAGGTGGCTTTTTTGAAACAGGGACATCTGGGAAAATACGAATCCACAGACGACCTTGTCTCTTCATTGCACGAGAAATAGCACGACGAGCAGCTTCGATTTGACGAGCTGTAATACGTTCTGGTTCTAATGCTTTTAAACCAAAGGCACCGAAGTCTAATGTCGTAGCTGATTTAGCGTCGCCATGAATGCGACCCTTAAATGCTTTACGAAATTTTGTTTTTTTAGGACTTAACATCTTCTTGTTCCTTTAATTAGCGTTGTTCTGACAAATGTTTATCTTGAGCCATTGGATCATGAGCCAAGATGTCACCTTTGTAAATCCAAACTTTAATACCGCATGTACCATAAGCTGTATGAGCTGTTGATACACCGTAATCAACGTCTGCACGAAGTGTATGCAAAGGCACACGACCTTCACGATACCATTCTGTACGAGCGATTTCAGCACCGCCTAAACGACCACCACAGTTGATACGAATACCTTCTGCACCTTGGCGTAAAGCTGCTTGAACAGCGCGTTTCATAGCACGACGGAATGAAATACGTTTTTCAAGTTGTTGTGCAATATTATCTGCAACGAGTTTAGCATTGATTTCTGGTTTGCGAATTTCAACGATATTAACATTCACATCATTGTTTTGTGACAAAGCTGTCAATTCTTTTTTGAGTGTATCAATATCTTGACCTTTTTTACCAATAATAACGCCTGGACGTGCACAATAAATTGTAACAATTGCTTTTTTAGCTGGACGTTCAATAACGATATGGCTAATACCAGCAGCTGCTAATTTTTTTGTTAAGAATTCACGGATTTTGATGTCTTCATGCAATAATTCAGCATAATTTTCATCAGCGAACCAACGTGAATCCCATGTGCGGTTGATGCCGAGGCGCAAACCTGTTGGATTAACTTTTTGACCCATTAGTTATTCTCCTCTTTTGTTGTTGCCGCTTTCTTTGTTGTTTTTTTTGCTTTAGGAGCTTCAATTTCTCTTTCAGCAACAACAATTGTTAAATTTGAAAATGGCTTAATAATACGATTTGCCCGGCCTTTAGCACCAGCTTGGAATCTTTTCATTACCATGGCTTTGCCAACGAATGCTTCGCGAACGAATAAACGATCGACATCCATGTTATGATTGTTTTCAGCATTGGCAATAGCGGACATCAAAACTTTTTTCACTTCTTCAGCAATACGTTTTGTTGAAAATGTGAGTTGAGCAACAGCTTTATCAGCTTTTAAACCGCGGATGCTTGCAGCCACCAAGTTTAATTTTCTTGGTGAAATACGAAGCGTGCGAGCTTTAGCTCTTGCTGTTTTTACTTGTGTATTTGTTGTCATTATTTACCTGCTTTCTTTGCTTTTGCGTCATTTGCCGTATGACCTGGGAAAGTTCTTGTTGGTGAGAATTCACCGAACTTGTGCCCAATCATATTTTCGCTCACTAACACTGGGATAAACTTTTTACCATTATATACGCCAAAAGTCAAGCCCACAAATTGAGGAATTATTGTTGATCTGCGTGACCAAGTTTTAATTACCTCGTGACGTCCTGATTGTTTAACCTTTTCTGCTTTTTTCAACAGATAACCGTCAACGAACGGACCTTTCCATACGGATCTTGTCATTTATGCCTCCTTAGGATTTCTTTGCTGCGTGACGAGAACGGATAATTAAACCGTCTGTCCGTTTGTTATTACGAGTTTTCTTACCCTTAGTTTGCCATCCCCATGGAGAAACCGGATGACGGCCACCATTTGTACGACCACCATGTGGGTGATCAACTGGGTTCATAGCAATACCGCGAACGGCTGGACGGTGGTCATTCCAACGAGCACGACCAGCTTTTGCCATAACCGTATTTTGGTTATCTGGGTTAGAAACAGCACCAACGGAAGCAAAACATTCACCACGAACCATGCGAAGTTCACCTGAATTTAAGCGAACTTGAACATAGCCTGAATCTTTACCGATTAATTGAGCATAACATCCAGCTGAACGAGCAATTTGTCCGCCCTTGCCTGGTTTTAATTCAATGTTATGAATAATCGTGCCGACTGGCATGTTTTTCATTGGCATTGCATTGCCTGGTTTAATATCTGCTTGTTGAGCAGCAATAACTGTGTCACCAGCAGCTAAACGTTGAGGTGCTAAGATGTATGCTAATTCACCATCAGTATATTTGATCAAAGCAATAAATGCTGTTCTGTTTGGATCATATTCCAAACGTTCAACTGTTGCAGGCATATCCAATTTTTTACGTTTAAAGTCAATTAAACGATAAGCTTGTTTATGACCGCCACCACGACGACGTGTTGTAATATGACCATGGTTGTTACGACCGCCCGTACGGGACTGGCCTTCTGTTAATGTTTTTACAGGAGCCCCTTTATGTAAGTCAGATCTGTCAATACCAACGAGATGTCTGACTGTAGAGGTTACTGGTTTATATGTTTTTAATGCCATAACTAAATCCCCGCTGTCACATCAATGCTTTGACCTTCAGCCAAAGTCACAATAGCTTTCTTTGTTTCATTGCGAACACCTTTAATGCCACGGAACATTTTTTGTTTTCCTTGTTGGCGAAGTGTGTTTACAGAAACGACCTTTACACCAAACACAGATTCAACTGCTTTTTTAACGTCTGTTTTTGTTGCATTGACGTCAACTAAAAAAACAACTTGATTGTGTTCAGAACTCTTCATTGCTTTTTCTGTGATAACAGGTCTGCGAATGACATCAAACATTTCAGCTGTTGCAGCTACTTGTGTATTTTTCTTAATCATTTCAAACGACCTTCCAAATTCGCAACGGCGTCTTGTGATAAGACTAAGACGTCTCTGCGGATAATATCATAAACGTTAGCACCTTGAGATGGCAACACATCAACATTGATGATGTTACGAGCTGATAAAGCAAAATTGCTATCAACTGTTTCGCCGCCAACAAACAAAACTGATTTCCAACCATTTTTATCAAAAGCAGCTTTCATTGCTTTTGTGTTTGGTTTTTCAGCTGTCAAGCTGTCAACAATAAAGAGTTTTCCATTTTTGGCTTTTAAAGAAAGTGCAACACGCATTCCTAAAGCACGGAGTTTTTTCGTCAAGCCGTAAGCATGTGAGCGAACAACTGGACCAAAAGCTACACCACCGTGACGCATTTGAGGAGCACGATCTTGACCTTGACGAGCACGGCCTGTTCCTTTTTGCTTAAATGGTTTTTTACCTGAGCCAGAAACTTCACCAATATCTTTTGTTTTGTGAGTTCCTGCACGACGTTTATCTAATTGCCATTGGATAACACGAGCTAAAATGTCTTCGCGAACTTCAACACCAAACACTGTGTCAGCCAAGTCAATAGAACCAACTGATTTTCCATCTAAATTGATTACATCATATTTCATGGTCTATTCCTTTACTTCAGTTTCAACTTCAGCAGATGTTTCAACTGCAGCTGCTTTTAATCCACCAGGAAGTGGTAAAGCTGGCTGTTTTGAAATCTTTACTGAATCTTTGATTGTTACAATGGCTGAATCAAAACCAGGAACTGATCCTTTGACCATAACCAAATTTCTGGCTTCGTCAATTGAAACAACTTCCAAATTTTGAACTGTCACTTGTTTGTTTCCCATTTGACCAGGCATTTTAACGTTTTTGAAAACTTTACCAGGCCATTCGCGTTGACCGGTTGAACCACCGGCACGGTGTGTTCTAGAAACACCGTGTGTTGCGTTGTCACCACCGAAGTGATATTTTTTCATAACACCGGCAAAACCTTTACCAATGGAAACACCTGTAACATCCACTTTTTGACCAACAACGAAATGGTTAGCGCTTAATTCAGCACCAACTGGCAAAACGCAGTCATCAGAAACACGGAATTCAACGAGTGTTTTCTTTGGTTCTACTTTTGCTTTTGCAAAATGTCCGAGCTGTGGTTTAGCAACATTTTTTGTTTTTGCTTTACCATGTCCCAACTGGACAGCGACATAACCATCACGTTCCATTGTTCGAACGTCAACCACTGTACTGTCAATTTTTAAAACAGTTACAGGGATTTGAACGCCGTTTTCTTGGAACAAGCTCATCATGCCGACTTTTTCAGCTATAACTCCTGAACGCATAATATTTCTTCCTTATAATTTAATCTCAACATCTACACCCGCTGCTAAGTCTAATTTCATCAGAGCATCAACAGTTTGCGGTGTCGGATCAATAATGTCGAGCACCCGCTTATGGGTACGAATTTCAAACTGTTCACGTGACTTCTTATCGACGTGCACGGAACGGTTCACGGTAAATTTTTCAATACGAGTTGGCAAAGGGATTGGTCCAACAACTTGGGCCCCTGTGCGTTTAGCCGTATTGACGATCTCACGGGTTGATTGATCCAACAACCTATGATCGAACGCTCTTAAACGAATTCTAATATTTTGGTTTTCTAACATAATTGTTACCTTTCTTAACCTGCTACTTTTGCTTTAATTTCATCAGCAACCATTTGTGGTACATCAGCATAGTGTGAGAATACCATTGTGTATTGTGCACGTCCTTGGCTCATTGAACGGAGTGTGTTTACATAACCGAACATGTTTGCAAGTGGAACGAGAGCATCAATAACACGGGCATTACCACGTTGATCCATACCTGAAACTTGACCACGACGTGAGTTCAAGTCACCGATAATATCACCCATGTAATCTTCTGGTGTTACAACTTCGATTTTCATAATCGGTTCTAACAACTTCGGACCAGCTTTTGCCATACCTTCGCGGAAAGCTGCACGAGCAGCAATTTCAAAGGCCATTGTGCTGGAGTCAACATCATGGTAAGCACCATCATAGAGGTTTGCTTTAAAGTCTGTGCAAGGGAAGCCTGCCAAAACACCTGTTTCAAGTGAGGCACGCAAACCTTTTTCAACACCTGGGATATATTCTTTTGGAACAGCACCACCAACAACAGTGTTTTCAAAGACGAAACCTGAACCTGGTTCCAATGGAGTGAATTTGATGCGAACACGAGCAAATTGACCTGAACCACCAGATTGTTTTTTGTGTGTGTAATCTTCATCAAATTCTTTAGAAATTGTTTCACGATAAGCAACTTGAGGAGCACCAACATTGGCTTCCACTTTAAATTCACGTTTCAAACGATCAACAATAATTTCTAAGTGTAATTCACCCATACCTTTAATAACTGTTTGACCAGTCTCTGTGTTACTTGTAACACGGAAAGATGGGTCTTCCATTGCTAAACGGTTCAAAGCTAAAGCCATTTTTTCAACGTCAGCTTTTGTTTTTGGTTCAACAGCAATTTCAATAACTGGATCTGGGAAGTCCATCTTTTCCAAGATAACTTTCAAACCATCACCGCACAATGAATCACCTGTTGTTGTGTCTTTCAAACCAACTAAAGCAACGATATCACCTGCTGTAGCTTCTTTAATTTCTTCACGGTGGTTAGCATGCATTAAAAGCATACGACCGATACGTTCTTTTTTATCTTTAACAGTGTTTGTTACATAACTACCACTTGTTAAAGTACCTTGATAAATACGCAAGAATGTTAAAGAACCAACGAATGGGTCTGTCATAATTTTAAATGCCAAACCAGCAAATGGTTTATCATCAACTGAACCACAAACATATTCTGTTTCTGAACCAGCGATAACACCTTTTGCTTGAGGAATATCAATTGGAGATGGCAAATAATCAACAACAGCGTCCAACAATGTTTGAATACCTTTATTTTTAAAGGCAGAACCACAAAATACTGGGATGAAAGATTGTGAAATTGTTCCTTTACGGATACATTTTTTCAATGTTTCCATATCAGGTTCAACACCTTCCAAGTATTTTTCCATGGCATCATCATCCATTTCGACAGCCATTTCAACGAGTTCATTGTAATATTTATCTGCTTTTTCTTTTAAATCAGCTGGAATTTCTTGATATTCGAATGTTGCACCCAAATCTTCTGATTTCCAGATAATTGCTTTGCGCATTAAGATATCAACGATACCTTTGAATTCTGATTCAGCACCAATTGGGAGAGCCATCACCATTGGACGAGCACCCAAACGTGTTTTAATCATATCAACGCAACGTTCAAAGTTAGCACCAATACGGTCCATTTTGTTTGCAAAGCAAATACGTGGAACACCGTATTTATCAGCTTGACGCCAAACTGTTTCTGATTGAGGTTCAACACCTGCAACGCCGTCAAAAACTGTGATAGCACCATCAAGAACACGCAAACAACGTTCAACTTCTACTGTAAAGTCAACGTGACCCGGCGTGTCAATAACGTTAATGCGGTGATCTTTCCAGAAAGCTGTTGTAGCAGCTGATGTAATTGTGATACCACGTTCTTGTTCTTGTTCCATCCAGTCCATTGTAGCAGCGCCATCATGAACTTCGCCGATTTTGTGTGACTTACCTGTATAAAACAAAATACGTTCTGTTGTAGTTGTTTTACCAGCATCAATGTGAGCCATAATACCAATATTTCTATATCTTTCAATCGGTGTTGTACGAGCCATGATTTCCCCCTACCATTTAAAGTGAGCAAAAGCTTTGTTAGCATCAGCCATACGATGTGTATCTTCGCGTTTACGAATTGCAGCACCACGATTATTGTATGCATCTTGCAATTCACCAAACAAACGTTCTACCATTGTTTTTTCAGAACGATTGCGAGCAGCGCCGATGATCCAACGAATTGCCAAAGCTTGTTGACGATCTGGACGAACTTCAACAGGAACTTGGTATGTTGCACCACCAACACGACGTGAACGAACTTCAAGTAATGGTTTCACATTGTTTAAAGCTTCTGTGAAAACTTCCAAGCCAGATTTGTGCAATTTGTTTTCAAGTTCATTAATTGCACCATATAAAATTTCTTCAGCTTTACTTTTTTGACCGTCGTACATTAAACTATTCATAAATTTTGTAACAACTGTGTTATGATACTTTGCATCAGGTGTCACTTCGCGTTTAACCGCAGCATGTCTACGAGACATATTTCCTTCTCCTTAATTACTTTGGTCGTTTAGCGCCGTAAAGCGAACGAGCTTGTTTACGTTTGGCAACACCTTGAGTATCAAGTGTACCGCGAATAATATGGTAACGAACACCAGGCAAGTCCTTTACACGACCGCCTCTGATCATTACAACTGAGTGTTCTTGAAGGTTATGTCCCTCACCTGGGATATAGCATGTAACTTCAAAACCGTTTGTTAAACGAACACGAGCAACTTTACGCAAAGCTGAGTTCGGTTTTTTCGGTGTTGTTGTATAAACACGTGTGCAAACACCTCTTTTTTGAGGACATGCTTGCAAAGCCGGCACTTTATTTCTTGCCGTTTTTGATTTCCGTGACTTACGGATTAACTGATTAATTGTAGGCATTAAAATTTTTCCTTTTATTCTACCTATTATACCAAACTTTTATCGACCCCTTTCGAGCAAATAAAAGCACTCAAAAATTGCCAATCAACATAAAGGTAACCCTTTGTTTTTATTAGCAAAACCCAAAGAAAGCGGGTGACAACTATCTTGTTTTTGATAAAGCCACCTTTAGCTTTAGGTCTTGATATTAAACCATATTTTTTAAATAAAGTCAAGTCTTCTTTTGATTTTTTTATATAAAAAAGAAAGAATTAGCTAAAATTTTTATTGACAAAAAATTCAAAAAAAATTGCATAAACTAATTCCGAACATTTTGTGTTTTCAATGTTCGTTGAACAGCGCGAGGCAATTTCACCCCAACTGGCACATGCATAAAAATTCCTTTTTCTTCCATTTCAAGCATTTGAACCACAAATTCTTTACGCTCAGCAGATGAAATTTCTCCTTCTTGATAAAGCTTCTCAACTTTTTTCAATTCTTGATACACTCTTTTGCTTATTTTTTGATTAGCTAAAACTTTTGCTTCTTTTAATTCAACCAAATTACTTTGAAAATCAAATAAAAATCCACGAAGCGATCTTTCTTGTTCCTTTTTCACTTTGTCTACAAAATGATTAAAAAGCAACATCTGATAAACTGCTTTCAATCCACATTCTGAAACAGCTTTTTCAAGCGTTAAACCCGTTTCAATTTTTTTATAAGCCTGATAACAAGCATTATTTTTTAAAACGCCTTCTAAAAACAACAACTCCCCTGCTTTTTTGCACGACATATCCTGCGGAAAAGATTTTAAAATATCATTCACTTTCAAGGCCGTTTGATAAGTGATTTTAGCTTCTTCTCTTTTGGTTAAATTTTTAAGAGTTTGATACCAAATAATATATCCATCTTTTTGTGATAACGGAGCTCTTTTTAAACCAATTTCAGCTAATTGAAAAGAATTTGCTTCAAATCTTGCCAATTGCTTCTCTAAATGATTTTTTTGATGCAACTGAGAAAACACATAAAATAAAGAAGATCCCAATGTTAACCCAGAATAAACAATTGGATATTCAAAAGGAGAAAAAAACATCGCAGAAACACCGCATCCCAAAATTGAAGCATAAGAAGTTGTCTCCAGCACTTTAAACTCTTTTTGACGCCCCTCATCATAAACCGACCGATTTAAAAAAGAACTTGTTTTCCCCTCAAAGTTTAAACCCATATTATAAAATAACGAATTTTTTTCATTAAAGGCATTTTCTAAAAAATCCAACACCGCTTCATCCGATTTGCAATTTTCAACTTTTTCATAAGCTTCACGGATCATTTTTAATGCAAAAACATCTATCATTCTATCTTTTTCAACATAAGAGCGAATACTTTCATTTTGAAAAAAATCAGGGATATTTTCTAATACTGTTTGCGATAACGCTCTTAAAACGCTTGTTTTAATTGAATAACCATTCACCAAATTTTCATAAACTGCAGAAGAAAAAACACCAGACCAAAGATTTCTCATATTAACCGGAATATATCGATTAAAAGAATCTTGCTCTATTTCAACTTTTGTCCACCAAATTCTTTTATTATTGCCAAACCCCTTTGTTTTTGATTTAGAATCCCAAAACAAAAGTTGGCCTTTTGTTAAAATTGTTTTGGAAGAAAATAACTCATCTAAACGATTTTTTAATCTTTTATGCGGAGATTGAAATTTTTTATATCCCATATAAGAAAGGGCTGCAACTGATATAAATGTTTGAGGAACAGCATAAGTTCTATTTTGAACAATACCGCTTACCCCATTTGCAAAAAGAAAAAAGCCGCAAAAAGTCGCGGCACAGTTTATAATTTCTTTGTTAGACATAGCCAAACGCTCCTTCAAAGTTCTTTTAAGGATAGCATTTTTTTTATATCTTTTCAATCGTTTTATATCGGCATTGACGAATAAATTCTCTTAAAGCCGCAATAAATTCGGGCGTTTCATCCTCTAAATCAAAGATTAATTCCAAAATTTCAGGCGAAATATTTTCAAGACTTGGTCGATCTTTATTCAAAAAAAGCATATATGTTTCAATATCTAATGCATTTGCAATAGCATCTAAAGTTGCCAATTTAGTTCCGGCCACATTGTTTTCAATTTGACAAACCATTTCAACCGTCTTTCCAATTTTTTCTGCCAATTGAAACTGAGTTAATCTTCTTTTTTTTCGATAAAATTTTACATTTCTTGAAATAATAAAACGAGACTCGTTTTGCATTATTTCATCCATTTTTCTTAAATTTGATATTTTTTTTGCCATTTTTACCTCTTTTTTATTTAAATTACACTTAAATTTTAAATCTGTCAAATATAAGTTTTATTTAAACAAAAAACATTAGATATTTTATCACTTGCAAATAAAAAAAATATATAATATAAAAAATCAAAACAAAATTATTGGAGTTATCATGCTAAAAATCTGTGCTTTATTCTTAACTTTTTTATCCTCATTAAAAGCTTTTGCAGGCCCTGCTTGCCCAGTTTGTATGGTAACGGTTGGTGCTTCATTATATTTGGCTGAAAAATCAGGTTTAGATGAATGTGTTATCGGGGTTTGGTCTGGTGCACTTCTTGCCATTTTTGGTTATTTTTTAATCAGATATTTTAATAAGAAAAACTGGAACTATAAAGGGCGTGATTTTTCATTAATGGCCCTTTCAATTGGATCAATTGGATTTCTTTATTTAGGTGATTTACCTTACGATCCTGTTATTATTGGTTTTTTATATATTGATTCTTTTTTACTAAGCAATATTTTAGGCGCACTTGTTTTTATTGCAGGGATTAACTTTTATGCTTGGATGAAAGAAAAAAATGGGGGTCATGCCCACTTCCCTTTTGAAAAAGTTGTTGTCCCCGTTTTATTTACAGCTCTTTTAAGTGTTTTATTTTATTTTTATCCACTTTGTGATTGCGCTACAAAACTGCCAGTTTCAAACGATAAAATTCAAGAAATTCCCGTGTTAGAAAATTAGGAGAAATCAAATGAAAAAAGCAGAAAATGTAAAAGAATTCGTTGAACGCATTGATAATATGAAGAAAAAAAATCCAAAAGATTTATCTTCAGATCAAGATTTAACAATTGCCATTATGAATTTGATTTCAATTGAAGAACACTTAATGTTTTCTGGTGCAAAAACAGGAAAAAATTCATTCTATGATATGATCACTGATGTCAGAGAAATGCGCAAAAATTTAATGCTTAAAATCATCCCTTCTTATGAAGGCGAAGTTTGGTGCATTTCAAAACATTTGCTTGCAACATCTATGCGATTAATGGAAGTTGGAACAAAACAACAAAGCATGGGCAACACAAAAGATGCTTATGATTTATTCAACCAAGCCTATGATTTATATTGCCTTTTCTGGGGCTTAAATATGAATATTATTGATACCAAAGAAATTGCTTGGAAACCAGATTCTGTTGAAGAAGTTAAAAAAGAAGCTGAACAATTAATGAAACCAACAACTGCCATTTCACAAGAGGCTTCTCCAGCTTTATCAGAACCTGCTCAAGAACCAACTTCATTAATG
>JAZLCE010000038.1:0-97152 GCA_045614025.1 Alphaproteobacteria bacterium | reverse complement strand
CTTCTTTAATTAAAAATAAAAAATAGTAAGATTTATATTTTTTATTTTTCAAGTTTTGAAAATGTTTTTTGAACTTTCACATCAAAAAAATCATCCGTGAAAACTTTTTTAAGCGTTTTAAAAAAGGCTTCTCTATAATGATGTTTAATGGTTTTCTTCTTTGTTTTTTTGCTTTTTTTAAAGATCCCTTATGATTAATGCCAATTTCTGCAATGACTAACGGAGCGTAATCAAGCCCAATTTTTCGTCCCATGATTTCAATATATGGATTCATTTTTTCCTCCTCTTGTTGTTTTTATATGTTTAAGGGTGCTCTTATAAAAAATAAAAGTCAATATTTTTTTAAAGTGAAATCAGCAAAACAAAAAGATCCGATAAAAATTTATCAGCTCTTTTTGTTCTTTATTTTATTTGAGATTAAAAGCGATAGCCAATTCCCATAATGAAAGAACAGCCTTCGTTATCTTTTTCATGCGTTTCGCTGTTTGCATTTAAATGAGATAAAACGCCATAAAGTTCAACGCTTTTTGTTAAATTATAAACATTTGACCACAAGAATAAATTATCTTGATGACGCGTGTTTTCTGCGCTTGTGTGCAAATAAGCGATATTTGTTTTGAATTTTTCCCATCCATATCCCATGCTGATATTATAAGCATCGGATTCTCTGAAATTATCAAAATAGGCAGGTAAATAAGAGTTCACTCTTGTTGTTGAAATTGGGTTTTTGGTTCCATCAATATATGCTTTTTTATATCCAACTCCAATATTAAATGCACCATAATGATATTGTGAACCAAAAGAAACTTCTTTATCTGTTGAGTTGAAAACGCCATAGCCTAAAGAAGTGTAAATCTTTGATTTGTCTGAAAGAATAAATTCTTTTTGCGCTGCAAAAGTATATCCATCCTCATTGGTTTCATAATCAACATATCTTGATGTCATCCCACGGCGGTTTGCGTTATGCACCGTATAAGAAGCACCCAATTTAATCCCATAAAATTTGGGGGAAATATAAGTGATTTTTGGTGCGCGGCCATCCGTCATAATTGATGTTGATTTTGGTGTATATAACGCAGTTGATTTAAAACCGCTTGACCAGTTTGGATTACTTAAGAAATAAGTTGCATTTGAATCATCAATGCCTAAAAATGTTATTTCCGTTGCGCCTTTATGTAATTGATTGGCTGCATTTTTAGTGTAACCACCTTGAATGGTTCCAAGTTTTGATTCATCTTGTAAATAAGGGTAAAATCTTACTTCCCCTTCCGAACGATCCTTATCGTCTTGGCGATACATTAATGTTGAGGCAGCATGAATGCCGATTTTATGCGTTGAGTCAATTTTATAATCAACTTTTAAGGTTGCATCACCTCTGGTAACAAAACGAGAGGGATATTTGTTTTCATATTTTGTTTCACTAATGCCAAAATATGCCCCGGCAAGTCCGTGAACACTTGTTTCAAAAGATCCAGCATGAGCAACAAATGGGATAAAACAAAGAGTGGAAAATAAAAGATATTTTTTCATATAGGCCTCATTAAAAGAAGTCAAACACTTCTTGTATCATACAATAATATGGCCTTATTTATCAATAAAAATTTTAAATATCTAAAACAAGCGCATGTTCATCACAGTTATTGACTTTTGGACAACTTAAACAATCGCCAAAAACTTTATAAGAAAGGGCTTGTCTTTCAACTTCATGAAAACCACATTTAGAAAAAAAAGCCACTTGATAGGTTAATGTAAACACGCGTTTGATATCAAGATATTTGGCTCTTTCAACCAAATGAAGAACAAGTTTTTTGCCAATGCCTTTTCCTCTTGCATTTAAGTCAACTGCTAAGGAAGCGATTTCAGCCAAGTCATTCCAAGCAATATTTAATCTGGCACAGCCTAAAATTTTGCCATCTTCTTCATAAACAATATAAGCTTGGATATCTTTATAAACCGCATAAGGGGATTTGCCTAGCATTAGTCCTTTAGAGGCATTTTCGTTCACTAAATTTAAAATGCTTTCAGCATCTTTCATCGTGGCATTTCTAATCATGAAAACTCCTTTTAAATATTGAATACATTTTAGCATATTTTCTTTAAAAAATCAAAGGATTTTTTGCTTGAAAAAGAGGTGCGTTTTATGCTATATTATAAACAACAAGGAGGTAAAAAACATGCAACAATTTCGTCATTCGGCAAGAGCGCTTGTTTTAACAAAAGAAGGTAAAATTTTATTAATTAAACGCATAAAAGAGGGGGTTGAACCTTACTATGTGACACCAGGTGGTGGGATTGAAGAAAATGAAACTTCAATTGATGCTGTTAAACGCGAACTAAAAGAAGAAACGGGAAGTTTGGTTTCAGATATTTCTTTTTTATTTCATTTAGATGATGTTGATATGAATAACAGTGTTGATTTTTATATTTGTAAAGAAGTTTCAAGAGGAGTTCCAACGGGATCTGAATGGGCTCGCTCAACTGAAAAAAATAAATATGAGCTTTATGAAGCAAATATAAGCGAATTATTAGACTTAAATTTAAAACCAGAAATCACGAAAAAAGCCTTGATTAAAGCAATTAAAAAAAATGGTTTTTAATAAATAAATAGCTATTATTTGTTTTAACGCTTAAACGAGCTATGGCTTGATAAAAGTGAAAAAACACTTGCTTTTTTTGATACCCTTTCGCATAATGAATTCATTATTTTGAAAGGATATGAGTATGACAACTTATTATATTGTTTCTGGTGGATTTGATCCATTACATGAGGGGCATATTGAAATGATTAAAGATGCCGCTTTGAATTCAGATGGGGTTATTCTTCTTTTAAATTCTGATGAGTGGCTTATCAGAAAAAAAGGCAAAAATTTTATGAATTTTAAAACAAGAGCATCAGTTTGTGGATATTTAAAAAATGTGATTGATGTGATTGGTTTTGATGATAGTGATAACTCTGCTTCTGATGGTATTAGAAAAGCCAGAGAAAAATATCCAGATGCCATGCTTGTGTTTGCTAATGGGGGAGATCGAACAAAAGAAAATATCCCTGAAACTGCAGTTTGTAATGAATTAGATGTTGCTCTTTGTTTTGGCGTTGGAGGAGAAAATAAAGCAAATTCTTCTTCATGGATTTTGAATAATTGGAAAAAATAAGGAAAATAAATGACGTTATTTGTGTTTGATTTAGATGGGACTTTAACGCCCCCTAGATTAGCGATGACAAAGGAATTTGAAGATTTTTTCATCCCTTGGGCAAGGGGCAAAAAATGTTTTATTGCCACAGGGTCAGATTTTAAAAAAGTGACAGAACAGATTTCAGAAGATGCTATGAATGCTTTTGAAGGAATTTATTGTTCAATGGGCAATGTTTTGTGGCAAAAAGGAACGTTTATTTATAAAAATGAATTTAAAGCGGATGAAAAGCTTTTTCAAATGCTTGAAAATTATCGAGCAACAACTGCATACCCATATCAATTATTTGATAATTATATTGAAAAACGAGATGGGATGATCAATTTTTCTGTTTTAGGACGCAATTGTCCTTATGAAGAACGGGAAAGGTATTATCAATATGATAAAGAGCATCAAGAACGCGAAAAAATTAAAAATGAATTAATTGCTCAATTTCCTTCATATGATATCGCTATTGGTGGAATGATTTCAATGGATATCACGCCAAAAGGATGTGGAAAAGAACAAGTTGCTGCAAAATTGCGTGCTCAATTCCCTGAAGAAAAAATAATCTTTTTTGGGGATAAAACTTTTGAAGGTGGAAATGATTATTCTTTAGCCTTGGCTGTTTTAAAATTGGGAAATTCAAGTGTTGTTCAAGTTTCAGGACCAGATGAAACAAAAGAAGTTTTAAAAAGGGAGAAAATTAAATGAAAAAGGCATTGATCACAGGTGTAACAGGGCAAGATGGCTCATATTTAGCCGAATTTTTGTTGAAAAAAGGATATGAAGTTCATGGATTAAAGCGCAGAGTTTCTTCCTTTAATACAGCGCGAATTGATCATATTTATGAAGATTTTCATAAGGAAGATGCCAGATTTTTTCTTCATTATGCTGATATGACAGATAGCTCAAATTTAATTCGTTTGGTTGGTGAAATTCAACCAGATGAAATTTATAATTTAGCGGCTCAAAGCCATGTGAAAGTTTCATGGGATTGTCCAGAATTTACCGCGGATACAGATGCGCTTGGTCCTTTAAGATTATTAGAAGCCATCCGTGTGAATAAATTGGAGAAAAAAACAAGATTTTATCAGGCTTCAACCAGCGAACTTTATGGTTTAATTCAAGAGCCTATTCAATCTGAAAAAACACCTTTTTATCCAAGATCGCCTTATGGTGTTGCAAAACTTTATGGTTATTGGATTACCGTTAATTATCGCGAAAGTTTTGGTATTTTTGCATCCAATGGTATTTTATTTAATCATGAAAGTCCAAGACGTGGCGAAACATTTGTAACACGTAAAATAACAATGGCTGCTGCTCGAATTAAACTTGGTTTGCAAGAAAAGCTTTATCTTGGAAATTTAAATGCAAAACGAGATTGGGGGCATGCAGAAGATTATGTTGAAGGAATGTGGCGCATTTTGCAAGCAGATAAGCCAGATGATTTTGTTTTAGCTACAGGGGTAACCACTTCTATTCGTGATTTTGTGAGTATGACATTTAAGGAATTAGATATTCACTTAAGATGGGAAGGAGAGGGTATTGATGAAAAAGGAATTGATGACAAAACAGGAAAGATTTTAGTTGAGGTTGATCCAAGATATTTCCGCCCAGCTGAAGTGGACCTTCTTTTAGGTGATTCAAGTAAGGCAAGAAAAGAATTGGGATGGCAACCTAAACGAGATTTAAAAACGCTTTGTCAAGAAATGGTGGCGGCTGATTTTGAGTTGGCTAAAAAAGAAAAACTTTTAAAAGAGAATGGATATCGGATTACAGCAAGTGCGGAGGAATAAAATGGAAAAAGAAGCAAAAATTTTTGTTGCTGGGCATAAGGGGTTAGTTGGATCTGCCATTTTAAGGCGTCTTCAAAAAGAAGGGTTTAAAAATATTATTACCAAAACGCCAGATGAATTAGATTTAACAAATCAAGCTGAAACACTTGCTTTTTTTGAAAAAGAAAAACCAGATTATGTTTTTTTAGCAGCAGCAAAAGTAGGTGGCATTTTGGCAAATAAAACATATCCAGCAGAGTTTATTTATATTAATTTGATGATTGCAACAAATGTGATTCATAGTGCCTATAAAACTGGCGTTAAAAAACTTTTAAATTTAGGGAGCTCTTGTATTTATCCTCGTTTAGCGCCCCAGCCTATGAAAGAAGAAAGTTTATTAACAGGGCCTTTAGAAGAAACAAATGAAGCTTATGCTTTAGCAAAAATTTCAGCAATTAAATTATGCCGTTATTATAATGAACAATATGGCACAAATTTTATCTCTGTGATGCCAACAAATCAATATGGGGAGGGGGATAATTTTAATATGGAAACAGCGCATTTGTTGCCCATGATTATGCGTCGCTTCCATTTGGCTAAACTTCTTTCTTTGAGAGATTTTGATGCCATTAGAAAAGATTTAAAACGATATAAATTAGGTTGGGGTTTGGATGATTCAATTGATTTTGAAAGTGACGAATCTATTGAACAAACACTCAATAAAGTTGGAGCTTTTTCTGATAAAGTTGTTTTATGGGGCGATGGGTCCGTTTATCGGGAATTGATGTGTTCTGATGATTTAGCTGATGCTTGTTTTTATTTAATGCAAAATAAAGAATATCAAGAAATTGGTGAACATGTAAATATCACAAATGGGGATGATATTTTGCTTAAAGATTTGTTTGAACTTGTTAAACAAACAGTTGGATTTAAAGGCGAAATTTCTTACGATACCACTAAACCAAATGGAACGCCAAGAAAAATGATGGATGCAACAAAAATTAAATCTCTTGGGTGGATGCCAAAAATTTCGCTTAATGAGGGTGTGAAAAACTTTTATGATTGGTATTTGAAAAGTTTTTCTTAGAAGTTTTATTTATCTTAAATATTGAAAAAAGCGCATAATGAATTATTTTATGCGCTTTTTTATTCTTATATCTTATGCCTGAATGGGCTGATTTTAGTTATTTTCTGGAGGTGTTTGAGGGATTGACTCTGGCACAGCGCTATTTTAAGTGTTTACTTGTGGCGTTGGTTTAGGCATAGTGCTGGTTTCATTTGATGTTGGTGTTGGCGGTATGGATGAAGGGCTTGCTTCAGGCGTTAAAGTTGTTTGAGGTTGAGCCACTTCTTCAGGTTTTGTTTCAATTAAGTCAGGATCTTGCACATCATTTGGAATTTCTTTATCATCTGTTTCAGCAAAAACAGGATAGCCAACAGCCATTGAAATTAAAACATATTCATTTGGATTTAATTTTAACGCTTGTTTTACTTGTTCTTTATCAAAATATCCTCTAACAACAGCTCCCATTTTATAAGCAGAAGCAAAAAGGCCAACATTTTGATAGCTTGAACCGGCATGCATAGCACCATAATCTTTATTTGTTGAGGTCCATACTAAAACAAGGGGGACATTTTTCATATAGTCTTGTGTTTGAAAAATTTCTCTAGAATCATTTGGTGTTATTTGAATTAAAGAATGTGTATTTGCTTCATATAAAAAAGCGCCTTCTTTTTTAAAAGCATATAAAGAAAGTTCTTTTTGATTCATAGCCGTTGGAATGGTGCGTTCCCCAGTTGATCGATTAATCCCATACGCTGCCCATAATAAAGAAGAAAGGGTTTTATCATCAATTTCTTTAGCATCAAAATTCTTTGTTGACTGACGAAAATTTAATGCATGCATTAAACTGGTGGGATTTAATTTATTTGGAATAGGTAATTTAATATTTTCAGCCAATGCTGAATATGAAATAAATGATGTTGCTAATATCCCCAATAAAAATTTTTTCATATTTTTCCCCTTAATTTTAAATGATTTAAAAAGGCTCTTGTTCCTTCATAAATATCCCAGTATGTTTCATCAAAATTACCTGTATACCATGGATCTTTTACATTGCCTCCAGTTTCAGTGTAATCCAATAATCTTTTGACTTTATGTTCTTTATCAACGCCACCAATTATGGATAAAACATCTTTTAAATTTTCATTATCCATCACTAAAATATAATCATATTCTTCATAATCTTGGGCTTGAAAATGTCGGGCAACATGTTCTTCAAATGGAATATTCATGCGTTTAAAAATCTCTTTTGTCCCTGCATGAATGCCTGCCTTGCATAATGCGTTAAATTTTTCAGTTCCGGCTGATTCGATTTCAAATAATGAAGAACACCCATCTTGTTTAATTAAATCTTTAAACACAAAATGAGCCATTGGTGAACGGCAAATATTGCCTAAGCAAACGAACAGAACTTTAATCATTATTGCCCCCTTTTTTTATCATCATAAACAAAAAAGAAGAGGTTTGTCTAGCTAAAAGAATTGTTAAATTATAAAAAAAATGATATGCTGTTGATATGAATAAAGTTATTGCTCTTGTTGATTGTGATTCTTTTTTTGTTTCTTGTGAACAAAAAGATAATCCCTTATTAAAAAACAAACCTGTTTGCACATTGACGAGTGTGAATTCAAGAGGGGTTGTTGTTTCAAGATCAAAAGAAGCAAAAGCTTTAGGGATACAAATGGGGGCGCCATATTTTCAAATTAAAGATGAATATAAAATGGTTCATTTCCTTCCCGTTAGACATGATCGTTATGATGAAATTTCAGCCTTAGTGATGGATAGATTAAAAAGTTTTTCTCCAGATGTTGAGGTTGTTTCTATTGATGAAGCGTTTATGGATCTTACTGGGGTTAAAAAACTATATAATAAAAGTTATACGGAACTAATTAAGGATATTCGTTTAGATATATTAAAAACAATTGATATTCCCGTTTCAATTGGGCTTTCAACAAGTAAAACATTGGCGAAATTAGCGAGCGATATAGCTAAAAAAAGAGGGGGAATTTTTGTGATTCGCCCAGAAAAAATTTTTGATTTGACTAAAGATATTTTGATGAAAGATGTTTCTGGTGTTGGAATGCAAACGGCTCGGCTTCTTGAATATCATGATATTTATACGGTGGGTGATTTTGTTCAAAAAGATGTGTTGTGGATTCGAAATAAAATTTCATATGCTGCTGAAAAACTTTATTATGAATTGAAAGGTCAGGCTATTAGTTTGGTTGATTCAAAAATTCTTCCGCCACAATCAATTCAAGATACAAAATCATTTGAATCATTTACAAGTGATAAGGATTTTTTAATTGGAAGATTGAATTATCATATTCATAAATCTTCTCAAAAATTAAGAGCGTGGGATGGATATGCAAAAGAAATTGCTGTGACACTTCGCACTAAAAATTTTCAAGTTTTTGAAAAAAAATTTTGCTTGCCAATGGCAACCAATTCTGAAAGCACTCTTTTAAAAGCTGCTATAAAATTGATTGAGCTAATGTATGCGCCAACTGTTATTTATCGATCTTTAGGGGTCACATTAACCAATCTTTCATTTGGAAAAGAACCTCAAATATCCTTATTTGATCAAGAAAAATTTGAAGATGATAAAATATCACATCTCATTGATGAGATTGAAGAAAAATTTGGAAAAAATAGTATTCGTTTAGGTTCATAATATCTTTTTTTGAACTTTGGCTCGAAAAAAAAGATAAAAAAACACCCAGAATATTTTTTATTCTGGATGCTTTTTATTTAGGTTAGAATTAGAAAAAAGTTAACGCTTGTTCAACTTGATCTTTATTGCTGATATTTAATAAACGAGCATCAGGTGCAATTCGTTTAATCAAACCTGTTAAAACTTTGCCATTACCACATTCAACAAAATCTGTTACCCCTTTCATTTGCATGTAAGAAACAGATTCAGTCCAACGAACAGCTCCTGTTACTTGTGCAACCAATAATTCTTTGATTTTGTCAGCATTTGTTTCTGCTTCAGCAGTTACGTTAGAAATAACAGGGATAACAGGATTAATAATATTTGTATGGCTTAATTCTTCTTTCATTTTTAAAGCAGCTTCTTGCATTAATGGGGAATGGAACCCGCCAGAAACAGGTAAAACAACGCATTTTTTTGCCCCTAACTCAGTTGCAATTGGTGCTGCTTTTTCAATGGCGGCTTTGTCGCCGCTAATAACGATTTGACCTTGGCAGTTATCATTTGCGATATAGCATTTGCATTTGTCATCACTTGCTCTTGAAACAAGTTCATTAACTTCTTTTAAAGAAAGACCTAAAACAGCAGCCATTGCTCCTGGATTTTTAAGAGCTGCTTCTTGCATATATTCTCCGCGGGCTTTTAAAAGTTTTGCAGTATCAAAAAGGCTTAAAGCTTGGGCTGCACATAAAGCGCCATATTCCCCTAATGAATGACCTGCAACATAAGAAGCTAAATCTTTTACAGATTTTCCAGTTTCTTTTTCAATAACTCTTAAAGCGGCAATAGATGTTGCCATAATTGCTGGTTGGGCATTTGTTGTTTTTGTTAATTCGGCCATATCGCCTTCAAACATTAATGATGAAAGTTTAAAAGAAACGGCTTCATCCACTTCTTCAAAAACGGCCTTAGCAACATCAAAATTATCATATAAATCTTTACCCATTCCAACAGTTTGGGATCCTTGTCCTGGAAAAACGAATGCAAGTGTCATATTTTATCCTTTCTGGTTTTTTGGGCTTAAAAACAGCCTTTTGTTAATTAATTTTTTTCGATTATACACATTTTAAAATAAAAATAAAGAGTTTATTTTCTTGTAATTCACTTTTAAATTCTTTATACTTAAAGCCATGAGTTTAATGAAATCGATTATCAGTGTTGCATTTGGAACAAGTTTAAGCCGTGTTGTTGGGTTTATTAGAGATATTCTAATCGCCAAATTTCTTGGTGCCAGTATGATGGCTGATGCTTTTTTTGTTGCGTTAAGATTCCCAAATCTTTTCAGATCGCTTTTTGCAGAAGGCACATTGAATGTGGCATTTGTGCCGATTTTGGCTGGAATTATGCAATCAAAAGGTGAAAAGAAGGCTCGTGTTTTTGCAAGAAATGTTTTTAGTTTTTTGTTTTATGTGTTGCTGATTTTTACGATTTTGGTTGAAATTTTTATGCCAGATTTTATGTTTGTTTTGGCACCAGGATTTGATGAAATTGATGGGAAACTTGCGTTAACAACAAATTTAAGTCGAATTACTTTTCCTTTTTTAATTTTTGTTTCTCTTGTTTCTCTTTTTGCTGGAATGTTAAATGCAAAAGAAAAATTTTGGGCGGCAGCTTTTACCCCCACCATTTTAAATTTAACTATGATTGGATCTTTGTTTTTGATTCGTCCTTTTTTAGATACACCTTATGCGGCAGCATATGCTCTTTCTATAGGTGTTTTATTGGCTGGTGTTATAGAGTTTATTTTTCTTTTTTGGCATCTAAAAAAAGCTGATTTTTTAATTGGTCTTATTTCTCCGATTAAAGCGCTTTTTCATTTATCAAAAGAAGTGAAAACATTGCTCAAAAAAATGGCGCCAGGTGTTTTGGGTTCAGGTGTTTATCAAATTAATTTATTTTTTGATACATTTTTAGTTTCATTCGTTGGGGCAGGAGCCATTTCCTGGCTCAATTATGCTCACCATTTATTTCAGTTGCCAGTTGGTATTATTGGAACGGCGATTGGAACGGCTCTTTTACCTTTACTTTCAAAGCATATTAAGGCAAAAGAATTGGAAAAAGCTAATCAACAAGTAAGTCGCGCGCTTGAATTGTCGGTTGCAATGTCAACAGCTTCGATGGTTGGATTAATGCTTTTAAGTGAACCAATTGTAAGGATTTTATTTGAGCGAGGATTGTTTTCTTTTCAAGATTCGGTTCATACAGCTTGGGCATTGATTGTGTTTTCAATTGGGTTGCCAGCTTATATGTTAACAAAAACTCTTTCCCCATTTTTCTTTGCAAAGGGGGATACAAAATCTCCAGTTCAAATAGCTATTGTTGGCGTGATTTTAAATGCAGTATTTGCAATTATTTTGATGCAATTTATGGGGTATTTGGGTATTGCACTTGCAACAGGAATCACCGTTTGGATTAATGCATTTCAATATATAATTCGCCTTTATAAGCAAGGGGAATTTAAAATAGATAGTCTTTGTAAATTTCGTTTGCCCCGTATTTTGTTTTCAACTTTATTAATGGGTTTAACTGTTTTTGGGTTAAAAATTCTGTTCAATCAAGTTTTTGAAGGATGGCAAAATGGAGCATCCTTGTTATCTGTTTCGTTGTTGGCTGTTTTAATTGGTTCAGCATTGATTGTTTTCTTTGGATTTATTATTCTTTTAAAAGGTATTTTATTAAGTGATGTTAAAAAGCTCATTAAAAGATAAAATAGGAGATGAAAATTGAAAAAACATATCTTGTTAACTGGTATTTGTTTGGTAATATTTTCAAGTTTGGGATATATGGCTGGTTCTTTAAAATACCAACATGAAGCAAGTCAGAGTTTAAAAACATATCCGCAACAGTCAATTTCAAAAATTAATTATAACCTTGATTCTTTGATTAATAAAGCTAAACAAGATGTTGAGGGTAAATATATTGAATCTATCGATATGAAGGGGCTTGAAGAACTTTATAAAGATATTAAAGCCGAAAGTGTTCCTTATGTTTTTGTTGAAAAAATTCCAGATGATTTTAAAGTTACAAAAGTATCTGATCAAACTCTTTTTATGAAGTTGATGACGCCACATTTGTTGCGTGTAAATGAAAAAATTATGCGCGAAAGAAAAGTGATTTTAATTTTGGAAGAAAAGATTAAAAATAATGATAAATTAACGCTACAAGAAGAACAATTTTTCAAAGAGATGGTTGAAAAATATGATGTTGTTCATTTAAAGAGCAAAATTGCTCAAATTTCAGAGTTAGTTCTTCGCGTTGATGTTATTCCTGTTTCGGTTGGATTATCTGTTGCAATTTGGACAACGAATTGGGGGCAAAAAGAAAAACAATCGCCTTTTTTTGAACACGCCTGGGATGAATCTGTTCAATATACGCCAATCAAATTTGAAAAACTTTCACAAGCGACTGAAAGTTTTGCATTGCAATTAAATTCAAGATCACAACTTTCGCAAATAAGAGCCACACGCGCTCACTTTCGGTTATTTAAAAACAGGTCAACATTTGGTCAAGATCTTGTTTATGGTTTAAGAAATTATGCGCATTTTATCCCTTCTTTTATGGATCAAATTATGCTTGTTTATTCTCTTGGATATATCAAAGAAACAGATGGTGCTTGTTTTGATAAAGGATGTGAGTTAACAAAATGAAACGTTTGATTTTATCATTAATGTTAGGGGTTGGTTTTGACGTAAATGCGGCAGAATTGATAATTCAAACAAAAGAAAACACATACCTATATCAAACAGATATTGCAGATACGGTTGAAAAACAACAATTAGGTTTAATGTTTCAAAAAGAATTACCTGAAAATTATGGGATGACTTTTTTATTTGATAAAATATCTATCTTAAAAATGTGGATGAAAAATACATATATTCCATTAGATATGATTTTTTTTGATGCGCAAGGTATTATAACTCATATCCATAAAAATGCCGTGCCATTCAGCGAAGAATTGATTTTATCAAAAGTGCCAGCGAAAGGGGTTATCGAGGTTATTGCTGGAACTGTTGATGAAAAAAATATTCAAATAGGTGATAAAATTAAAGTTTCTTATTGATTTGTTTTATTCATCTTCATCAAAAATCAGCCCACGTCCTTCTTGAACGGAATTTCCTTCTAATAAATGTTTTTTAACATTTTTTCTTAAAGAAGTATCCTCAGGTAATGCGTCGATTGAAAAATCAAGATTAGATTTTTGTGTGTTGAATAAAAAGCGGAAGAAATCATCTCCAGTATCTTCTTCATGAGGAGGCAATAACAAAAAGAGACTTTGAAAATACATAATATGACGGTCTTTTGTTAAAAATAGTTCCATTTGCAGACTAAGTAACCAAGAATGGCAACGATAGATAAGTTTTTGTGTGTTCGGGAAATATTTTTTTATGTTCTTTTTAGCTAAGGCTAATGACTTATCAACCATATCCGGTTCTAATCTGCCGTGTCTATCAATATGAATGTTAATGCAAATATCCCCGGGCTGAATTAAAACTTCGTCTTTGATTTTTTTATGAGTTTTATCTAAAATTTTCTTATTTCCTTTTTTATCTTTAACAACAATAAAAGGATCACGGTAATAAGAATATTCAAATTGAAGGCGCCCGAATTTCATTAATAGCTGGCGAACAAATCTAATTCCCCAAGCTAAAGAACCATAACTAATGCCATTGATTTTATAAAGTTTCAGTCCTCTTAAAATGGTTTCTCTAATACCAATAATTTGGTGTTCTTTTTGTTCTTTATCAATGCCTTTTAATGCTTTTTTATGTTTTTGAACGGCACTTAAAAGAACTAAGGCTGAAATATCCGCACGAGGAGGTTTTGCTTTCCAATATTCCATTTCCAAAAATTCATCATCTTTGGTTTCAAAAGAAATATATTTGATTAACAGGGCGGCTTTTTTAAGAACTTTATTTGTTTTAAATTTATCAATTAAGTTTAAACAATGTTGATAAAATTCAACTTCTTCTTCCAACCCATAAAATTTAAAAGCGGTTGCTAATTCTTTTTTTGTGATAACAGATTTTTTTAATGAGATACTTTGTTCATATTTGATGAAAGTTTCAGGTATTGTTTTAAGATTTAAAACCTCTTTAATCTCTTCGATATGCATAAAAGTCCCCTATCGGTATATAGTCATAGATGCATGGAAGTATAAAAAATAAAAAGATTTTCTGTCAATAAAAAATAATCTTGAAATTAAAAAAAAATAGTTATACGCTAAAAAAAAGAAGCATTATTTATTTGGGAGGAAACATGAAAGTTCTTATTTTAAAAACAAAAGAAGAGGCTTGTGAATGGGTTGCAAATCATTTAATTCAAGCGATTAAAGAGTTTTCGCCAACAAAAGAAAAACCATTTTTGGTTTTAGGATTGCCCACAGGTTCAACACCAATTTTTGTTTATGAAAAATTGGTAAAGGCTTATCAAGAAAAAGAAATTTCATTTAAAAATGTTGTTACTTTTAATATGGATGAATATTTGGGTCTTTCTCCAACACATGATCAAAGTTATCATTATTTTATGGATGAAAATTTATTTAATCATATTGATATACCAAAAGATCAAATTCATATTTTAGATGGATTGGCCATAGATCCAGAAGAAGAATGTCGTCTTTATGAGGAAAAAATTGCTTCTTTTGGAGGGATTGATATCCAATTAGGTGGTATTGGCGAAAATGGCCACTTGGCTTTTAATGAACCTGGAACATCTTTTGATTCGTTAACGCATGTTCAACAGTTAACTGAAAACACAATTGAAGTAAACTCAAGATTTTTTAATAAAAAATCTGATGTTCCTCAAAAAGCTTTAACCATTGGACTTAAAACTATTTTTAATGCAAAAGAAGTGATCGTATTGGCACTTGGAGATAAAAAGAAAGAAGCTGTTTACCAAAGTATAAGAGAGGATGTTTCTTATCAATGTCCTGCATCAATGATTCAAAATCATCCAAATGGAATTTTTGTTGTTGATGAAGGGGCCGCTTTAAAACTTTCATAAAAATATCTTTTAAAAGTTATTGTTATTTAAAAAGGGGGAAATAATTATGACGAAGAAAAAGAATTTATCAGTTTTTCCAGAATATGATGAAAAAAATGGCATGTTTTTGGGGTATGCCATTAAACAAGGATCATCTTTCTTAAAGGATCAAAATGGTAAAAAAATTATTTTATCTGTTCAAACAGATCCAAAAGGATTATTTGTTTCTTATCAAGGCGAAAAGTGGAATATTCATGAAAAAGAACATGAAATAGCAACGGAAGCGCAACTCAAATTTAAGGCAAAAGTTCAAAATGGACATTTTCAAGGGTATACAATTTTGCAATATGATGAAAAAGAAAATAAATTAATGCCACGTGGCACAATTGGTGCGCAAGATATTAAATATAAGCGCGCTGAAAATGGGTCGGTTGATTGTTTTTATGAAGATATGCAAGCAGATGGTTCTTGTAAAACATATTTTATTTCGCAAATGACACAAGAAGAATATGATCTTCTTCAATATTTTTCATAAGCGTTTTTTATTAGTTTGTTGAAATAATTAAAAAAGATTTCAAATGCTTGCCTTTTTACTTAAAAAAGGATAAAATAAAATTCTAATAAAATTTTAAGTCAAACAGGCAAGGAAAACAAATGTTCTTTTCAAAGAAAAATAATGAAAAAAAGACAACGCTTAAAACATATTTTTTTACAGGAGTGATTGTTACAGCACCTATTGCTATTACGCTTTATTTGGCAATAGAGTTTATTGCTTTTATTGACACAAAGGTAACGGGTTTTATTCCCGCCGCCTATAATCCAAACACCTTTTTGCCATATGGGTTGCCTGGTATTGGTATTATTCTTCTTCTTTTGTTTTTTACAGGTGTTGGCGTGTTAACGGCTAATTTTATTGGCCAATATTTTATGCGTTTAGGATTAAAAGTGATTGGCAAAATGCCTGTTATTTCTGGACTTTATAATGCAATACGTAAA
The DNA here is from genome assembly GCA_045614025.1 of Alphaproteobacteria bacterium. Taxonomy (GTDB): domain Bacteria; phylum Pseudomonadota; class Alphaproteobacteria; order CAAHEQ01; family UBA3637; genus RGIG4140. The sequence goes on along the minus strand of JAZLCE010000038.1, from coordinate 81,449 downwards.
ATTTTTGAAACGTTATTAGGTGAAGATAAAACAAAAGCATTTAGAAAAGCTGTTTTAATCGAATATCCAAGAAGAGATTTATGGACAATTGCTTTTTTAACGGGGCCAGTTGCACCTCAAATTAATGAAGCATTAAATCAAAAAGATTTAATCAGCGTTTATGTGCCAACAACTCCAAATCCAACTTCGGGCTTTTTTCTTTATTTGCCCAAAAAAGATGTGAAAGAATTGGATATATCGGTTGATGATGCTTTGAAAGTTGTTTTATCAACGGGGATTATTCCACCAAAAGAAAGTGATTTATCAAAAAATCATGCAGAAAAAAAACTGACTCAAAAGAAATCGGTAAAGCGCACTCAAAAGCAAAAAAAAGAATAAATTAATCTATTTGAGTATTTAAAAAGTTTTTAAGCGCATCCAAATCTCTTGCAGCTAAAATTTGCTTATAAATTTTTGCATTTGGTGTTGAATGGAAAAGACCCATTAAATGAGGGCAAATAATGCTTAATTTATCTTTATTTTTTTCCAAGTAAGGAATCATTTTTTTAAGAATTTCTTTTCGAGAAGGAATGGCGGAATTATCTTGATAAAAAAGATTATCAACATTTGCTAATGCATATGGATTCCCATAAGCTAAGCGCCCGATCATAGCGCCATCAAGTTGGCTTAAGTGTTCTTGAGCGCTTTCTAAAGATAAAATATTACCATTTATTGAAATAAGCATATCAGGGAAGCTTTTTTTTAATCGGTAAACAACTTCATAATTTAGCCCCATTTTATCGGCACGATTATCTTTAGGTGACCAATTTAGTTTTGCTTTTCGAGCATGAACAATTAAATGAGAACATCCTGCTTGTTTAACCAAATTTGCAAAATTAAAAAGCGCATTAAATCCATCTCCTGGAACATCAGAAAGAGAAATCCTTGTTTTAACGCTGATGGGTATATTGACGGCAGTTTTCATTTCATTTACACATTCAGCAACAAGTTCAGGCGTTTGCATTAAAATGGCGCCAAAACGTCCTGCTTGAACACGAGAAGAGGGGCAACCAGCATTAATGTTAATTTCTTTATATCCATAATCAGCACCAATGCGGGCACATTCTTTCATCATTGAAGGATGGGACCCTCCGATTTGCAAAACAAGAGGGTGTTCTGTTTCATCATATCCTAATAATTTTTCTTTATCCCCTAATAAAATCGCAGGAGCTGCAATCATTTCGGAATAAAAAACTGCGTGTTTTGTAATTTGTCGCAAAAAAAAGCGAAAGTGTCTATCTGTCCAATCCAACATTGGAGCAATAGATATTTTGTGGTTTAATAAGTTTTTTTCTTGAATTTCGCGCATTTTTAATGTATCTTTACGTTATAAATTATTTTATTTGCAAGATTATAGACTATTTAGATAAAAAAATCAAAAGAAAAGGAGGAATGGATGACTCTTTCAGAAAATGAAATGAAAAAAGTTCAAACATATTTGCAACAATTGTTTTGGAATCCTGAAATTAATGTTCAAAAAGGGTCAGGTATTGATGCGCCAGCTGAAGTTTTTGTTGGTAAAGAATTTGTTGGTGTTATTTATAAAAACAATGATGATGGGGAAATTTCTTTTGATTGGAATATGTCTATTTTAGCAGAAGATATTGAACAATTTTAATATTTAGTTATAAAAAAACCTCAAAGCTTTAAAAAGTTTTGAGGTTTTTTTATTATCTCATGCCATTAGAGCCGTTTCTTTGATTATTTAATAAATCAGCTAAAGGAATGCCCAGTTGATTTTGCTGTTGACTGCGATTATCAAAATAATTGCGAACAACGGCTGCGCGATCTTTATCTTCAAAAACAGCATCAAAATCAATTGGGATACTTGACATGCCTAAATGATAATTGGCGCCATGTTCTTTGATTTGATCATCCACATATTGGCGAACCAAATCAATTTCTTGATTTGAAATACCAGCCTGTAGCATTTCTGAACGTCTGATGCCTCTGAAAACTTCTTCATCTAATTTGCGTTGAGTATCAAATTCTAAAAGTTGATTACTTGACCAGCCACCCAAAAATTCAGGCATATAACGATCCCAAAAGTCAGGTTCTCCATATGTTTTATTTAATTGCCAAACATCTTGCATTTGATCATTCATATTCATGTTTTGTGAAAAAAGACCTTGAATAGGGTTCAAATTCATCAAAGAAGAATTTGTCGGTGTATAAGCGGCTAATTTTCCTTGATTAAATAAAGTGATGGTTTCAGTTTGTGGATTGTTTGGATGTAATACATTTTGAGATTCAGCTAAAGACCTGCCTGATTGAATAAGTTTTCTACTTTCTGTTGCCATTATAGTTGAGCGTTCAAAATCTGCTTTTGAGAAAGTATGATACCTATTATTAAAAGGATTAACTGGAACAAAAGTGCCATTTTCTTTGATTCGGTATTCAAAGTGAAGGTGAATAGCATAGTTTCCACCAGAATTGCCAACATTTCCAAGCCAATCTCCTTGTTGCACCGGGCTTCCAACAGTTAAATGTTTGGGTGAACTAGCTAAGTGTGCGAAACGCATCATTTTAGTGCCATCTTCGCTGATTAAATCAACCGTGTGGCCATATCCACGTCTATATGAAACAGAATGAACTTTAAATCCAGAAACAGGACAACCAAGTGGCACATTTTTTTTACCCCCAGTTCCAAGATCTATTCCAGCATGACGGCGTCTGCCTCCTGATCTGCTTGCGCCAAAACGTTGAGGTGCCCATCCAAAATTAAAAACCATTTTTTACCCCTTTGTTATAAGTTTCTTTCATTTATTATATCACAAAAAAATTAAAAAGACGATTTTTTTATTTCTTTTTTTTAACTTTTTGATTAAAAATTAAAAAAGATTTTAATAGGGAAAGGATTTTTTTTATGCGCTTTTTATCAATGACATTATTTTTGGGTTTAAGTTTAGCCACTTTTTCAGCTTCAGCAGAAAATTATATGTTAGAACTTATTCATTCAAATGATTTGCATTCTAATTTTTTGCCATTTAAAATGGATGGCTCAAGTTGCGAAGATCAAAATTGTTTGGGTGGTTTTGCAAGAATTAAAACATTTATTGATGAAAAAAGAAATGAAAATCCAAATCTTGTTTTGCTTGATGCGGGGGATCGTTTTTCTGGAACCGTGTTTTATACGCTTCGAAAAGGACAAGATATTCCTTTGTTATTAAATGAAATGGGCTATGATGCCATGGCTCTTGGAAACCATGATTTTGATGATGGATTAAGTGAGTTAGAAGCATTTGAAGAAAAAATGAATGCCCCATTACTTTCAGCAAATACGATTTTTCCATCAGGACATACTCTTGAAAAAAACATTCAAAAGGCCCTTGTTCTTCATAAAAATAACCGTCAAATCGGTGTGATTTCTTTATTAACAATGGATGCAAAAATAACAAGTTCAAAAGCTTCTGATATTGAATTAGCAGAACATTATGAAACTGTTATGCCATTAATTCAAAAATTAAAAGATCAAGGTGTTGATATTATTATTTTATTGAATCACATTGGGATTGATGAAGATGTTAAATTAGCAAGCCAGCTAACAAATGTTGATATTATTGTGAGTGCACATACACACACATTGCTTTCAAATAATTTAAATGAAAAAGAATCAAAAGGAAGTTATCCAGTTGTTGTTCCTGATAAAGAAGGGAAAAATGTTTTAATTGTTTCTTCGGGATATGGTGGACAACATTTGGGGCATTTAAAAGCTTATTTTGATGAAAAGGGAGAAGTTGTTTCATATTCTGGAGATACAGTTGCCATAGATAACAGCATTAAACCTAATTTGGAATTAGAAAGCAAAATTAAAGAGATTGAAAAAAAAGTGGATCTAATTTTAAATGAAAAAATTTTTAAGGCCTCAAAAGATATTCCTTTAACGCATAATAAATTGTTTTGTTCAGAATCTTGTTACGTGGGAGAAGTTCTTACCAATTCCTTGTTAACGGCTGCAAAAGAAGTGGATGAAAAGGTGGATTTTGCTTTTTTAAATGCGGGAGGTATTCGCTCTGGAATGAAAGCTGGGGAGGTAACTTTTAAAAATATGGCTCAAAGTTATCCGTTTGATTCAAAGGCGGTTATTGTTAAAATCAAAGGAGCTGATTTAGAAAGCTATTTAAATTTTGGATTAAAAGAATATGTGCCAGATGATCGAACAAATACTTTTATTCAAACTGCAGGGTTAGGGTATTTATTTTCAGGGAAAAATAAGAAAATTAAAAAAATCTTTTTAAATAAAGGTTCTCTTGATTTAAATAAAGAATATTTGGTTGTGATGCCTTCTTTTCTTGCAAATGGAGGAGATGGATTCCCTGTTTTAGAAATTGTGAACGAGATTTCTTCTGATACAATTCGAAATGTGATGATCAATGTTTTAAAAAACAAAGGGGCAGAACCTTTTCAAAATCGCATAAAAAAAATGTTTGATTAAAAAGAGTCTTTTCCTTTTTGTTTAAATGCAATTAAGAAAAGAAAATTAATACTTAAGGCTGACAAATAGCCGATAAGCATAGCCATCCAAGGGCTATATAAATCGGCTAAAAAGCCCATTAATAAAGTTCCAAGAGCAAAAAAACCACTGTTTAATAAAGAGGTAAATGAAACAAGGGTTGCGCGTTCTTCGTCGGAAACTTCTTTTTGAATAAATGCCCCAGTTGCTGGCGAATATATGCCAAAAAAACCAGAACCAAATGTTTTTAAGATGGGGCTGAAAATATTGGCACAAAGAACTGAAAAAATGTTTACGATATTATCCATCATGGCGGCAAAAAAAATGGTGTTATTTAATCCAATAAAGCTTGCAATTTTTGCAGATAAAAAACTTGTAACGGAAGAAAGCATATACCCAGCAAATCTTAAAACCCCTAAAAATTCAACGGGGATGATAGTTTTGAAAAATGCAGAGTTAATTGTAAAAGCTGATTCATTAAGCCCATAATGCATGGAATCGGCCAGTGTAAATGAAAAAAGGCGTTTGTTTTTTTTGAAATAGAGAAGTGCTTTAAAAAAGTGTTTAAATGGATTATTTTTTGTTTCTTTATGAAAGGGGGCTTCTTTTAACAAAAAGGAGAGTAAAAAGGCTACAAGCATTGGTAATATTGTTATAATAACAACGCCTCTTAAAGAGAGAAAATAATAAAATAATCCAGATAAAACAGCGCCAATACCAAGTGAAAATGAAGAAACGGATTTTAATTTTGAAATAGCTTTATGGTATTTATTTTTAAGACGCATAGAGGCTAAACTTTCATATAAAAGCGTATCCGCATTCACAGAGGAAAAACGATAAAAGCCAGAACAAAGAGCTCCCAAAATTAAAAATTCATAACAAGGAGATAACGCATAAATAATGAAGGAAGATAATCTAAAAAACGAGCATAAAACAGCCACTTTTTTTCGGCCAATTTTATCAGATAATAACCCAAGAGGAACGCCAAGACAGGTGCTTGTCATATGAGCAATAAAAATCACAGACATGGCTTTTGTGTATGAATCTGAAAGAGAAACAAAAAAAAGCAATTCAATTGGTAAAGAAAAATTCATGCGAATAAAAAATGAAAATAAGTATAAAATAGAAACGTTTTTCCTCATTTTATTTTTGCTTTTAATTCCAGAAATAAAATTTTTATAAATGAAAGATTTTATTTTTAAAAAAAAATTACACATCTATTTTACCAAAAATTGCTATTTTTGAACCCGTTAATTTTGCCCAAAGGCGATCCCCAAATGAATAATGCCACCATTCAGAAGGATAATTGATAAATCCGGCTTTTTCAAGAGCATCTTTTAAAAGTAAACGATTTTTTTGTGCTTCTTCAGAAACAAAATAATTAAAATCAGACTTTTCGCTAAATGCTCGAACTTCTGATCCCATAAAGTAATCATTGCCATCTTTATCACAAAGAGAAACATCAATGGCAGCACCAGTTTGATGACCACTTCCTTGTCGATAAGGATTGGCACAATAAGTATCACAAAGACCAATAAATTCTTCGGAGTTTTCATCCATATCTGGATGCAATATTTTTTGTTCTTTTTTTACCTCGTCCCATAATTTTTTTTGCGCTTCTAATGGCCGATATGCTTCATAAATTTTAAAATAATAACCATCTGGTAAAAATTTTTGAGCGCTTAAAAGCATCTTGTAAATATAAGTTCGAATGCGTTTTTCATTTGTAAACTGATCATCAAAAAAAATATGATCTTGTTCATCAATAATTGAAAGAGAAATTTCTTTTTCAATTTCAGTTATGAATAAAGGTTCAGGTAAGTTTTTATCGCTAAACATTTTTTTCTCTTTCACGTTGGGCACTTAGAATAGAAATTGTTTTTTTATGCGGACAAATAAGTCGGGGTCTTGATAAAAAATCTTTTTTGGATAGACTTAAAAGAAGCCGAGGTTCTCCTTGATAATCAGTTTTGATTTTAATTCCAATAATTTGAGCATGAAAGCGTTGCATTAATCTAAGGGAATGAATATTTTCAGGATGAATGGTTAAGTCCATTGTGTTATGATAACGAAAATATTTATTAAGAACTTTTTCAAGAGCTTGGCTCATAAGGCCATTGCGCCCATGTTTTGGATCAATGAAGTATCCTAAATCACCATAGATAAGTTTTCCTTCTTTGTCTTGAGTTGGAATCATATCTAGAGTGATATTTCCAATTAATTCATTGTTTGGTAAGCAAAGAGCCAAACGATATGTTGAGCGTGGTTGAGCGTTTTTTTCGTTAATTGCTTTATTAATAAAATCAATTGTTTTTTGAGAGAGTTTTTCTTTATAAGATTTATCTTCAACAGATACATTAAAAGCATAGAATGGTTGAAATTCTTTGTTTTGATGCGCTTGTTGATTAATGTTATTAGCAATAACATAAAGATCTTTAAAATCTTGTTCTGAAAACTCTCTGATTAAAAAATTTTTTTCTTTGATTGAAAACATATAAACCCATTCTTTTATTAAAAAAATAAAGTAACAAAAATTTTTTTTATTGTCAATTTTATATCTGATGAATCACTTTTTTCATTAATGTTGAAAATGGGAATTTTGAAAATTCTTCTTTTGAAACAAATAGTCCATTTATGGGAGTGGCATCTGAATAAGTTTGAATTAAATGAAGTGTTAAATGAAAATGGGTAAAAGTATGGGAAACAGTTTTGTCCATATCGTTCCAGTTGCTTTCAAACAAAATATTTTTTTCTTTTGTCCATGGAAATTCATATAAGCCATGAAGAAGACCTTTTTCTTCCCTTTTCCTAATTAAAAAATCGCCTTTCTTATTTTGAATTAAATGCACATAGCCTTCAAAACGTTTTTTTTCAGGTTTTTTAATATAAGGTATTTTATCTTGGATATTCTTTTTATTAGCAATGCAAAACTTTTGCCATGGACAAAGCAAACATTTTGGGCTTTGTGGTGTGCAAATTGTTGCACCTAAATCCATAATGGCAGAAGCATAATCGGCAGGAGATTCATCATCTGTTAAATGGCTAGCAAGTTCAAAAATTTTGTTTTTATCAATTTCAGTTTCAATCCCATAAAGTCTAGAAATTACACGAATAACATTTCCATCCATTACGGTTTCTTTTTGATTAAAGGCAAATGCTAAAATGCTTGAAGCGCTATATGGTCCAATTCCTGGAAGTTTTAAAAGTTTTTCTCTTTCTCTTGGAAATGTTCCTTGATATTGTTCTAACAAAACTTTGGCGCATTCGTGAATTTTTCTGGCTCTCGTATAATATCCAAGTCCTTGCCAATAAAGAAGAACTTCTTCAATATGAGCATTTGCTAAAGAGTCAAGCGTTGGGAAACGCTTCATCCACTTTTCAAAATAATCTATAACAGTTTTAACTGTTGTTTGTTGCAACATAATTTCACTGATCCAAACTTGATAGGGGTCAAAATGCGCGCCACCAATTGTGCGCCATGGAAGCCGTCTTGCATTTTGATGATACCAGTGGATCAATTCAGTTGAGAGTTCTTTATTATTCTTCATCAAGATTAAGTTTATCTTGATTTTTTGATTCAGTCAATGAAAGAATCTCATTTTGAATATCTTTTAGAAGCCTATTTTTTGTTTGAGGGGTCAAGGTATCTGCCGAAGGATTAAATAGTTCGTCAGTATCCTCTTGATCTTCATCATCTTCCTGATCGTTAAGATTATTAAATAAAGATTTTTCATTTTCCCATAAATCAGAAGATGTTTCTTCATCAGATTCAGATTGATTTTTTGAATTATGAGAAGATGGTGCGTCTTCTAACGTTTCTTCAATGTTTTCTTTTTCTTGAAAAAGTGGAGTAGGGGAAGGAATTTTTTCTGAAAAATAATCTTCTTCCTCAATATCTGGTTGCTCTTTTTGAAGATCTTCTTTATGTTCAGGTATTAATGGAGTATTATCTTCTTTTAAGGGATCTTCTAGTGGCAAACTTTTTTCAGATTCTTGTTCCGCTTTCTTTTTTGATTTTGAATAAATTTGAAGTTTTCGTCCTGTTTTATCAACGTTTAAATAGATATCTTGTCCAGGTTTGATTTTTTCTTGCATAATCAAGAATGAAAGAGGGTTTTCAACTTGATTTTGAATAAGTCGTTTTAAAGCACGAACCCCAAATTTTGAAGTGAATACTTCATCAACAAACCAATTTTTTGCTAAATCTGTAACAATAACATTATACCCAATGGCTTTTGCTCTTTTTAAAAGTTTATTGAGATGGATATCAACAATAACGCGCAAATGTTCTTCATTAAGTTGGTGGAAAGAAACGATATCATCTAAACGGTTTAAAAATTCCGGTCTAAAATATTCGCTTAATTTTTCCACACGTTGATAGCTTGGTAAATTTGCACCAACGTTTGATGTTAAGATGATGATTGTATTCCTAAAATCAACAGTTACACCTTTACTATCTGTTAAACGGCCTTCATCAAGAAGTTGCAACATTAAGTTTAAAATATCTAAATGAGCTTTTTCAATTTCGTCAAATAAAACAACTTGAAATGGTTTTAATCTTACAGATTCTGTAAGCAATCCACCTGCCTCAAATCCAGGAGTTCCTGGAGGAGGACCAATCATTCTTGCAACAGAGGTGCGCTCCATATATTCGCTCATATCAAGGCGAAGAAGGGCTGTTTCATCATTAAACATAAAGTCAGCTAAAGATTTGGCTAGCTCTGTTTTACCAACACCTGTTGTCCCGATAAAAAGAAATGAACCAATAGGTCTGTTTGGATCTTGCAAACCAGATCTGGCTCTTCGTAATGCGTTTGCAACCACAACAACGGCATTATCTTGCCCAACAACGCGTTGTTTTAAGTAAATTTCAGCATTGGCTAAACGTTGTTTATCTTCAGCATCAACTTTTTCAACTGGGATGCCGGTCCATGAAGAAATAATTCGATTGCAAAAATCAACAGTTAACACATTATTTTCTTCATCTAATTCGCCTTTAGCAATATCAATCATCAATAAAGAAGCTGCATCATCTAATAAATCTAATGCTTTAGAAGGGAAGGCGCGTTGTTTAACATAGCGATGAGCTAACTGGCAAGCAGCAGTCACTGTTTCATTTGGAATTTGAACATTATAATGATTTTCAAAAGTTGTTTTTAGTTCCCTAACAATTTCAATGCTTTCATTAAGTGATGGTTCTTCTAACAAAAGTCGCTGAACAGCATTCATAACTTGATTGTCTTTTTCCATATAGCTAACAAATGTGGTTGTTTCAGCTTCAATCAAGCAATTAATGGTTCCATTTAATAAACAAAGTTTTAAAAATTTGGCTGGCTCTTTGTTTTCAGGCGCCGTATCCATTTGAACCAATAAAGAAATATCTTGAAGATATAAGATTAATTCACCTTCTGATTCTTTTATGTATTGCATCACTTTTTTAACAAGATCAGCATATTCGGTTTCATTAGATGTTGCCATCATCACTTTTGCAATATCAATACCAACAACTTGCTTGGCCTGCAAAAAGTCTGGGGCATCTTCTGAAGCCATGAAGGCGATAAGTCCTTCTAAAAGAGCGGTTTTCCCAATACCATTTGTTCCAACCACAACAGGATTATTTTTCTTATTTTTAAGTAAAACGTGAACCAGTCGTTCCAGTTCTTTTTCGCGACCGATTAAATGTCCGATTTCATTTTTTCTTGCTTGATTGGTATAATTGATGAGATACTCTTCAATTCTTAATGACATGAGCGCCCTCTATTCACCAAAGTTATCATCTTCGGAAACAAAGTTAAATGTTTTAATTGTTTTCATTTCAGCAAGAGAATCTTCCCATTTGAAATAATCTTCATTTTGAAGGTCATTGCTTTCTAAAACCAAATATGCATCATATGCAGATCCCATCATTTTGGCATGCAAATAAGATGTTTTTTCATTTCCCCAAATCAGCTTGTCGCTATCATCTGGAAGACCATAAACAGTGAAGACTAAATCCCAAAATTCATTTTGGCGATCCTTTTTAATCTTCATATTTCGAGCGCTTGTATTTAAAGAAGCATCCCCTTTATTTTGATAAAAAACACGATAGGCAATATTTTCTGTTGCAAGAGATGTGAAATTAATAACCATGGTTTCTCTTGTATCAGCTCTTTCAAATGTCATTTGCTTGATATAACGCGTTTCTTCCTCTTTTGATCTATCAAAAATGCAGTTTTTAATATCAGAAATAACATATAATTTTTTTGTTAAGCGACAATCTTTTTCATAAGCGATGGATAAAGCTGGTGGGAGCGTTTCATCAACTCTTGTTAAGATATATCCTTGATCAGTTAAAATATCTTCGACTTCAACCGTATTCATTCCAAGACCAACACCAGCAAGTAAAAAACCATTGGCATCATGTCTTTTTCCTAAAGGTGATTCATATCTTCCAGTTTGCCCTTTTTGTCTTCTTGAGGCGATTAAACGGGAAAGTTCATCTTCTTTGGATTCTGTCATATTTAAAGGCGTGTCACGTCTTAAAATATCTTTATCGTCAAGTAATTTTTCTTCAAACTTCTTTTCTTGTACGGCTTGTTTAATAGAAGGGTCTAAATCGATTCTAAGATCAGGAATTGGTGTTAAGCGTAAAGACTGAATAGGGGTTGCATGTCTTCCTAAATTTGGTTTTTTTGAATTTATATTTGATTGTTTTTTTTGCGATTTAACTTCTTTTGGTGCACTTTGGGTCGAATCCGGTGTGGTTAAATCAAACAAAGAATCATTTTCTTTTTTTGAAGATCTAACCTCTTCTTTTTTAAAGGAGGGTATTTCATCAAAGAGAGGCACAACTTCGCCTGCCATGGCTGTTGAACTTAAAAAGAGAAGACTTAAACAAAAAAACGCTATTTTCATATCTGACCCCCTAGATTTGTCTTGACCTTTTCTTATTATACATATATTCTTTAAAGTAACAAGTAAATATTTTTAAATCAAGGAAAAACATGTTGAATTTAAATTCTGTGGCTGTTTTTTGTGGGGGTAGCTCTGGCAGAAAAGCCGTTTATATGCAAGAAGCTCATCGTTTGGGCGAAATTTTGGCTCGTCGAGAAATTAAATTAATTTATGGCGCCGGGACAACTGGGTTGATGGGCGCTGTTGCTGATGGGGCATTTTCAGAGAATGGTTATGTGATCGGTGCAACGATTAGGGAGCTTTATGATATTGAAAAACCAGCAGAAATTGCAAAAAAAGCAGCTGAATTTGAAGTTTGGGATCAAATGGCAAAACGCAAAGTTTCAATGGTGGATCAAGCGGATGCTATTGCAATTTTACCTGGTGGGTTTGGAACAATGGATGAGCTTTTTGAAGTGTTAACTTTAAGACAGCTTGGTATTATTACTTCTCCAATTATCGTTGTGAACATTGATGGATTTTATAATACCTTACAACAATTTTTATATGAAATGGTTGGAGAAGGGTTTGTGAAACCTCATCAAATAAAGTTGCTCACTTTTGTTAGATCTGTTGATGAAGTTTTGCCTGAAATTGAACATCAGCTTTTAATGGCAAAACAAGCGGAACAATCATAAGGAGAATGTGTTGATGAAAAAACAATCAATTGTTTTGATTTCTTGTGCTCTTTTATTTGTTTCTGGGTGTGCGATTAAGCCAACAGATCCTATTGCTTTAAAAGCATATGAAGAAGCTAATGACCCTCTTGAACCATTTAATAGGGTTATGTTTGAAACAAATTTATTGTTAGATACGGCTATTTTAGAACCAATTGCAAAAGGATATCGCGCTGTTACTCCAACATTTGTTCGCCAAGGTGTTTCAAATGTTTTTAATAACATTAAGCAACCAGGATATTTGGTGAATTCTTTATTGCAAGGAAAAGGTGAAGAAGCTTATGATATTTCAAGGCGCTTTTTGGCAAATACATTGTTAGGGCTTGGTGGTCTTTTTGATGTTGCTTCTGATATGGATATTCCTGTTTACACCAGTGATTTTGGTGAAACATTAGCTGTTTGGGGTTGGGAAAAGAGTGAACCTTATATTGTGTGGCCAGTTTTAGGTCCTTCAAATCCAAGAGATACAATTGGAGCTGGGCTTAACATGGCGCTTACAACGGCTGAGCTCAGTGTGATTCATGAACCTGCAGTTCGATATGGAATTATTGCTTTAGATTCTGTTCAAAAACGCGAAAAAAGCATTGAGTTTATGGAAAGTTTAGAAAAAGGAACAACTGATTTATATGCAACGGTGCGTAGCATGTATCGTCAAAATAGAGAAAAGAAAATTGATAAAGCTTTAGATACAGTGGATGAAAAAGAGCCGTTAGCATATGATTTTGATTTTGATGATGAGGAGTAAGGAGTAGAGTATCAAAATGAAAAAAATTACGTTATTGTTTTTATCATTATTTTTTATGGCATCGCCAGTAAAAGCAGATCAAGCTGGAATTGATTTTACAAAAAAGTTAGCTGATGATATTATTGTGGATGTTTTAAGTGCAAATATTTCTGATGAAGAAAAACTTAAAATTTTTCATGATAGATTTAAAGAAGATTTGGATATTCAAACAATTGGAAAGCATGTGACAGGTGTTTATTGGAAAAAAGCCTCTGCATCTGAACAACAAGAATTTTTAGAAGCTTTTCTTGATTTCGCAACTAAGTCTTGGGCAGATAAATTTAACCTTTATACAGGACAAAAAATTAATTTCACGGGTATTCAAGAAGCAAAATCTGGCCAGTTTTTTGTTTCAAGTGTTGTAGAAGGAAATCCACCTGCCGAAGTTTTGTGGCGTATCAAAAAAGTTGCCAACTCTTATAAAATTACAGATATTGTGATTGAAGGGGTTAGTATGGTAACAAGTTATCGGAATGAATATGTTGCCTTCTTACATAAAAATGGTGGAAAATTATCCACATTAACAAAAGAATTGCAGAGAAAATCAGAAGCATTTTCATTCACAAAAAAATAATTGAATTTGAAATAAAAAAAGGCTGAAAGAAAATTCTTTCGGTCTTTTTTTTATAGATGTTTGATATTTTCTTATATATATTTAAATATCTAAAGGAGGAATTATGAAAAAAGAAGTGACAATTCATCTTATGCATGGGTTTATTGGTTGTGGCAAAACCAGTATTGCGAAAAAAATAGCACAAGAAGAATCGGCTGTTTTATTAACGCATGATGATTTTATGATTAAAGAATATGGCCGAAATCCAGAGGATTTTTCAAAAGAGCGCTTTGATATTATTGATGAGAAAATTAAAAAGATTGCCGCAGAAGAAATTTTAAATGGCCATTCAGTTATTATGGATTATGGTTTTTGGGAAAAAGAAACCAGAAAAAAATATTATAATTGGGCAAAAAGTTTAACCCCGCATGTTATTTTTCATGCGGTTCAATGTGATATTGAAATTGCAAAACAAAGGGCGTTAAAACGAACTGAAAAAGATATAACACAATTTGTGATTAATGAAGAAATTTTTTCAGATCGTTTAAAACGATTTGAACCGATGACAAAAGAAGAGGGGTATCCAACTTGTTTTTATCAAACAGATAAATAGTTATTTTTTTAAAGCTTCCTCAATGGCTCTTGCCAATTGATCAGCGCAAGAAGTTCCTTTGCCACGACAATCATTGCCCTTTAAAATGGTGGCAACTTCTTTTGCCTCTTTTCCTTCAACCAATTTTGAAATGGCGCATAAATTTCCCATGCATCCACCAATGAATTTTAAATTAAAAATTTTTCCATCTTTGATATCAAAACTAATATTTTGTGCGCAAACGCCATGAGGGGTATATGAAATATGTTGCATGAGGTATCCTTTCGTTTTTTATGGTTATAACAAAAATGAATTGAATCTGCAATGATTTTAAATGTATTGACAATAATATTTTTTAATGACCTAATGTTTTATATAATTGAATAGGAGTTTATTATGAATGAAAATGAACGCTTTTTAAATGAATATATTGAATGGTCATCACAAGAAAAGTTTAAAGATTTTAAATTTATTCCTAAAATATCCCCACAAAAAAAAGAAGAATTAATAGATGGGTCATTGGTGAATACTTGGGCCTTTTTGTTTGGTCCTTTTTACTATCTTTATTTAGGAATCAATAAAAGTATTTTCTATATTATTTTAAGTTTATTGTTTTTTACTTATGGGTATTATATAGGATTATTGCTATATGTTTTATTGTCATTATTTTTAGCAATACGCGTTAATACTTATTATATAAATTTTTTGAAGAATAAAAAAGAAAAGTATGCCCGTTTTAATCCAGATGAAACAACGCCTTATTTTAATATTTCTAATGCGCGGCTGATTTTTTTATCTTTGATTACAGGTGGTTTTTATTTGATGTATTGGGTATATAAAAACATTAAGGCGGTTAGAGATTTTCAAAAAGATCCCGTAAATCCTTTTTGGCAAGCGATTTTGTTATCTTTCACATCAATTCATATATTTAAAGCCATTGCTTATTCGGTGAAATCTTTGGGATATAAAGAAGATTTAAAACCAGTTGGCTCTGCCTTCTTTGTTTTTCTTTTAACCGGATTATATGGGTTTGAATTTAATGGTCAAGAAGGTGAACTGTTACCATTAAATTTATTAATGGTGACAGTTCTTTTTTATTGGTTGATGATTGCCTTAACAATTTGTTTGTTTGTTAAATATCAAAAGGCAATTTCTTTTTATGCAACTGAAAAAAATATTCCAGATGCAAAAGTGAGCTCGTGGGAATGCTTTTTTGTTTTTTTTGGTTGTTTGTTAAATGTAGGACTGATTTATACAACTATAACCTGTTTTTTAAAATATTTTGGTGTATAGGAAATGAATTTAGATTTGGTATGTATAAAAAAAACGACCATATGGTCGGTTTTTTGGTGGGTGATCAGAGACTCGAACTCTGGGCCCGCTGATTAAGAGTCAGCTGCTCTACCAACTGAGCTAATCACCCTTAATTTTTTTTTAACTTATACACTATTTGGTTTGAAAATGCAAGAATAAAATAATTGAGTTATCTTTTTTTTCGTTTTTCAATTCGAATTTGAAATTCCTTTCTAAGAGATGATATTTGGTTTAATGGTCCAAAAAGAGAAATCTTAAATTCTTTGATAATTATAAAATAACTAATCATCACAAAAATAGCTGCACTTACCCATGCAATTGGGCCAGCATAGCAAATGCCTTTATATCCCATGTAAGCGGCAAGAGAAAAGGCTGCAAACCAACGCATAATCAGCTCTATAATTCCAGAAATAAGAGGGATAATAGCGCGTCCCATACCTTGGAGTGCTTGTCTGAAAATAAATATTTGAGCTAAGAAAATATAAAAAGCTGTTGTGATTTGAATATAGGTGGTTGCTTGTGATAAAATTTCTTCGCTGGGATTATTAAGAAATATAAGTGCTAAATTTTTCCCATATTTAAAAGCAAGTAAAGCTAAAATAATGCTTGTTGCAGAAGCAAGGATACAACATTGCAAAACGCCTTGTCTGATGCGTCTGAGTAAACGAGCGCCAAAGTTTTGGGCAACATAAGTTGTGAGCGCATGGCCCAATGAAAATAATGGCATAGTGGCTAATTGTTCGATGCGGGTAGCGGCAGAAAAAGCGGCAATTGTTCCTGTTCCAAATTGATTGCAAACGCTTTGAACGGTGATAACACCAAGCCCAATAATTGAAAATTGAACTGTCATAGGAATTGCAATTTTTAAATGTTCAATTACAAATTGAAAATTAAAAGAAAAATCTTCTTTTCTTAAACGAAGCATTGGATATTTTATTAACATATAGCCTAAACATAAGAAAGCAGAAGTAAATTGAGCGATGCAAGTTCCAAATGCAACCCCTGTAACATCTAAATTGAATTTAACAATTAAAGTGACGTTGATAATAATATTTAAAACTGATGCAAAAATAAGATAATAAAGCGGGGTTTTGCTATCACCAAGAGATCTTAAAATGCCAGCTAAAAAGTTGTAAAATACAATGGCGATAACACCATATGAAAGAATGGTCATAAACCGGCCAGAATCAATAAAAATATCCTTAGGGACATTCATCAATGTTAAAATTAAATCCATTTTTAGGATTAAAAATAAGAAAATGAGTAAAGCAAATAAAGAACTTAAAACAATACCAATGGCAAAAGAAGCGCGAACATTTTTAATATCATTTGCTCCAAAGCGTTGGGCTGTAATAATTGAAAGGCCATTTGTAAATCCCAAAGAAGTCATAACTGCCATAATAAAAATAGGGGTCATTGCGCCAGCAATAGCAAGAGCGCGAATTCCTAAATAATGACCTAAAATAAAAAGGTCTGAAAGAATGTAAAGTTGATGAAAAATGTTCCCAAGTAAAATGGGAAGCATGAATAAAAGAATAAGTTTAAGAGGATGACCCTCAGTCATACTTTTCATTTGTTTTTCCTTATGGTTGAAATTTTTGTGCAAGTATAAAATTTTCTTTTAAAAATAGCAATATTTTTTAATGGTGATTTTGAAAAAATATCTTGACTTTTCAAAGAGATTATGTTTTTTATACTCCTTAAGGATGGAAGAGCTTTTCTCTGTCGCTAATGTTTGAAAAAATTTAAAATAAAGGAAGAAAAAATGTTGAAAAAAATACTTGCAGTTGTATGTGCAGTTTCTTTTTTGAGTGCTTGTGCTTCTCAAAAAGATGGTGCTGATTTATATGGTAATGGCCAAGGCGGTTGGAATGATAATGTTAACATTTCTGATTTGCAAGATACAGCTATGACACAAAAATTCAAAGATGAAAATCAAAATGTTGTTTATTTTGCATTAGATAGTTCTTCTTTGGATGGTGATTCAAAAGCTGTTTTATCACAACAAGCTGAATGGTTAAAAGCAAATCCACGTGTTTTAGTTGTGATTGAAGGTCGTTGCGACGAACGTGGTACAGAAGAATATAACTTGGCATTGGGTGAACGTCGTGCAGATGAAGCTCGTCGTTTCTTAGTGATGAAAGGCATTTCATCTGACCGTATTCGCATTATCTCATACGGTAAAGAAAGACCAGTTGTTCCAGGTTCAACAGAAGAAGCTTGGGCTAAAAACCGTAATGCAACAACAGTTGCTTACTAAAAAAGTTTTTCTTTAGAAAAAAAGACTTGTTAAAAAAAACTCTTCCTTGTAAAATGAGGAAGAGTTTTTATATTAAAGGAACATGTTATGAAAAAAATCATTTTATCTTGTTTTTTGGTTTCTTCTTTTATTTCTTATTCTGCTATGGCAGAATTGAAAGTTGATTTATTGGATGAAAAAGTAACGCGTATTGAAAATGATTTAAGTGCATTGCAACGAAAAGTATATCAAAAGAGCGAAACGCCAATTTTAATAGCAAGCGATAATAATGGTTCAACTGGTGAAAGTAATTTAGAAGATCTTTATTCAAGGCTTTCAGCACAAGATCAAGTTGTGAAAGATTTAACTGCAAAAATGGAACAAATTGAATTTAATCAAAAGCAATTGGAAGATCGTTTGAACAGAATGAATGCTGATTTAGATGTTCGTTTTAATATGATCTCAAATGATAAAAATTCATCTGCATCCTCAATAAACGAGCCAAAAAAAGGGGATAAAGAAGCATATGATGCTGCCTATAATTTGATGAAAAAAGGGGATTATAAAAAAGCAGAAGAAGCCTTTACTTTGTTTATGAAAGAATATCCAAAATCTTCTTTGGTTGGTAATGCAAATTATTGGTTGGGCGAAACATATTATGCGCGTGGTCTTTTTGAACAAGCTGTTGGTATTTTTGCTGATGGGTTTACAAAATATAAAGATAATTCAAAAGCAGCGGATAATTTATTAAAACTTGGTTTGACCATGAATAAGTTAAATAAAAAGCAAGAAGCTTGTACGGCATTTAAATCTTTGCAAGATGAATTTCCAAAAGCAGAACAACGTTTAAAAGATAGGGCAACAGCTGAAGCAAAAAAATTGCAATGTAAATAATATGATGTTAAATGAAGTTGATTTTGAGAAAAAAATTTTTGAGTTACTGCCAGATTTAAAAGAACGAGTTGCAGTTGCTGTTTCTGGTGGGGCAGATAGTTTATGTTTAACACTTTTGCTTCATGAATTTTGCAAAAAAAAGAATATTAAATTAAGCGCACTCACGGTTGATCATCAGATTCGAAAAGAAAGTTCTAAGGAAGCCAAAAGTGTTCATAAATTTTTAAAAAGCCAAGGGATTT
The DNA here is from genome assembly GCA_045614025.1 of Alphaproteobacteria bacterium. GTDB lineage: Bacteria > Pseudomonadota > Alphaproteobacteria > CAAHEQ01 > UBA3637 > RGIG4140. Next base: position 62,729 of record JAZLCE010000038.1, on the reverse strand, counting down.
CTCATGAAATTTTGGTGAATAAAGAAAAAATAGGCAATACGAAGGTTGAAGAACACGCGCGTGAAATCAGGTATCAATTGTTAATTGATTATTGCAAAAAAAACGATATCGCAACTCTTTTTATTGCGCACCAGCAAGAAGATCAGATTGAAACATTTTTATCGCGTTTAGCAAGAGGAAGTTCCGTTGAAGGATTAAGCTCTATGCGTGAAAAAATATATCGCAATGGTGTTTTATTGGTGCGGCCTTTTTTAGATGTTTCGAAAAAAGAAATTGAAAAATATCTGTTGAAAAAAAATATTGAGTGGGTAAAAGATCCCATGAATGAAGATGAGTCTTTTGAACGGGTTAAATGGCGTAAATTTTTGCCTGTTATTGAAGAAAAAGGAATTCCTCTTAAAAATATTTTATCTTCAACAAAAAGATTGGCAAGAGCTTCTCAAGCTTTGTTTTGGTATCAAGAATTATTTATTAAAGAATCTGTTAAATTTTATCCTGAAGGATATGCATTAATTGATAAAGAAAAGTTTTTTTTATTGCCGGATGAGATTAAAATTAAGGTGATGGATGCTTTGTTAAAACGCGTTGGGAAGTCAGATAAAATGATTTCTCTTGAGCTTTTAGAACGCGCTTGTTTAGGGGATATCAAACAAATGACTTTAGCATCTTGTTTAATTATTCCACACAAGAAAGGTATTTTTATTTCAAAAGAACCAAAAACAATGCCTGCGCCTTTGAAAATTAAAAAAGGGAAGGTTTATTATTGGTCTGGTTTTGAAATTCATTCAGAGCTAAATGGTGTTTTAAAAGCTTGCGCCCCATTGAAGCGCAAAAAAAATATTCCATATTTAGTTCAACAAAGTTTTCCTTATTTTGAGCCTGAAAAAGAACTTGAAAATGTTCTTGAAATTGAGTATAAAGAAAACTTAAGTTATCATATTTTTATTAAAATGATTAAAAAAAATTAAAAAAGGAAAGTTTAAATGAAAAAAAAGTCGAATACAGCCGTTTTTTGGCTTGTTTTCTTTACTTCAATGGTTTTATTAGGGGCTTTTTCATTCCCTGATCCAAATAAATCCAAACAAATTGATTTATCATATAGCGAATTTTTAAGCTCCGTTGAAAAAGGAGATGTTAAATCTGTTGAAATTCAAGGTCAATCTATCACTGGTGAATTTCAAAAAACAGGAATGTTTAAAACATATATGCCTTTAGAAGCTGGGTTGATGCCTGTTTTAAAAGAACATAATGTTAAAATTAAAGCGCTTCCTCCTGAAACAGAATCAGGTTGGTTAATGGCATTAATTTCATGGGCTCCTATTTTGCTTTTTGCGGGCATTTGGATTATGATGATGAAACAAATGGCCTCAAGTAATGGAAAAGCAATGAGTTTCGGCAAATCAAAAGCCAAATTGTTAGAAGGCAAAGACAAAGTGACTTTTAGTGATGTTGCTGGAATTGAAGAAGCCAAACAAGAATTGCAAGAGATTGTTGACTTTTTGAAAGCACCAATTAAGTTTCAAAGACTTGGTGGAAAAATTCCAAAAGGTGCGTTGCTTGTTGGCCCTCCAGGTACAGGTAAAACATTATTGGCAAGAGCCATTGCAGGTGAAGCAAATGTGCCTTTTTTCAGCATATCTGGTTCTGATTTTGTTGAAATGTTTGTAGGCGTTGGGGCTTCTCGTGTCAGAGATATGTTTGAACAGGCAAAAAAAGAAGCACCTTGTATTGTTTTTGTTGATGAAATTGATGCAGTTGGTCGTCATCGTGGTGCCGGTCTTGGTGGCGGAAATGATGAAAGAGAGCAAACGCTTAATCAATTGCTTGTTGAAATGGATGGATTTGAAACGAATTCAGGCATCATTTTAATTGCTGCAACAAACAGACCAGATGTTTTGGATCCTGCTTTGTTAAGACCTGGTCGTTTTGATAGGCAAATTGTTGTTTCTAATCCAGATATTAATGGTCGTGAAGCAATTTTGAATGTTCATGTTAAAAAAGTGCCTCTCGCACCAAATGTTTCATTGCCACTTATTGCACGGGGAACTCCTGGTTTTTCAGGCGCAGATTTGGCAAATTTAGTAAATGAAGCTGCTCTTTTAGCCGCACGTAGAAATAAAACAATGGTAACGATGCAAGAATTTGAAGATGCCAAAGATAAAGTGATGATGGGATCTGAAAGAAAGTCACTTGTAATGGATGAACAAGAAAAGAAAATGACGGCTTATCATGAAGCTGGGCATGCTATTGTTTCACTTCATTTGCCAGAATCTGATCCGCTTCATAAAGTTACAATCATTCCAAGAGGACGTGCGCTTGGAGTTACCATGCAATTGCCAGAGAAAGATAAATATTCTCAAAGCATGACTTATTTGAAATCCAGATTAAGCATTTTGTTTGCTGGTCGTTTAGCCGAAGAAATGATCTTTGGGAAAGAAAAAGTTTCAACTGGCGCAAGCAACGATATTCAAGTTGCTACAACGATTGCAAGAAAAATGGTGAGCGAATGGGGTATGAGTGATGTGATGGGTCCGATTGCTTATGATGAACCTGAAGGTGAAGTCTTTTTGGGATATAGTATTTCAAAAAGAAAAAATGTTTCTGATTTAACGGCGCAAAAAGTGGATGAAGAAATCAGAAAAATTATTGATGAAGCTTATCAAAAAACGCGTCAAATTTTAACGGATTATAAAGTTGAATTGGATACATTAGCAATGGGTCTTGTTGAATATGAAACTTTATCTGGCGAGGAAATTAAAGATTTATTAGAAGGTAAAGAAATTCGTGTTTCAACAGCAGCTGAGGCACAAGCTAAAGCCAGAGCAACTGTTCCATCAGTTGGCGAAGTTTCTGAAGAAGTTGAAGAAAATGTTGATATTTCAGAACTTTTTAATCCAAAAGAAACTTCTGTTTCAATGGTGAAAAAGCCAATCGTTAAGAAAAAGATGGATAAAAAGATCTAAAAAAAAGCGCTTGTTAAAAGCGCTTTTTTTAGAAATTAAAAATTAACTTGTTAAAAGTATGTGAATTCTTTAGTATTAAATAAATTCAGGAAACCTTATTAGGGATTTTATAATGAAATTTTTATTTGTAATTCTTTTAGTTTTGTTGAGTTCTACGACTGCTTTTGCAAGTGGAGATATTATTATTCCTTTTTTGCTATATAAATCATTTTGGATATCCATTATATGTATTCCCATTTTAGAAGTGTTTTATTTCCTTTTAAAGTTAAGAAAATGGGATAAAAAGATACTTTGTTATGTCTTTATGGCAAATGCATTATCTATTATTATGGGTCCTATTTTTTGCTTGGTTTTTATTTATATTATGTGTCTACCTTTAGTCGGGTTGGGGGCCTTATTTCCTGCAATAAATGATATTGTTGATCAAGTTAGTTTGCTGTTTATTGTTTCAAAAAATTCGGATATATTATTTTTAGATATGATTCCATCTCTGATTGTTTATTTTTTTGTAGTTGTTTTTTTAGAGTATAAAGTTTTGTCTGAAAATATAAAAATAATTAATAAAAATAATTTATTAAAGGTTTTAGTAATAGTTAATTTATTTACTTTTATATTTTTTTTCATTTAAAATATAATTAACCCGTTCTTCTGCTGAAAGATTTTTTGGATAAGTATCAATTTCATCTAAAATATGGGATAATCCTTTTTGATTTGCAATTTGAATCGCAAGGCCAGGGCGGGCGTTTAATTCCAAAACCATTGGGCCTTTTTCTTTATCCATCACAATATCTGCGCCCAAATAACCAAGCCCAGTCATATCATATCCTTTTGCAGCAATAAGAAGATGCGTTTTCCAATCAGGGACAGATAATGTCATTAAATCTGCATGCGTATCTGGATGATAATTAAGAGGTATATTATGTTGAACAGCAGCGAGGGCTTTCCCTGTTTGAATATCAAGACCAACGCCAACAGCCCCTTGATGAAGGTTTGCTCTTCCGCCTGATTCTTTTGTTGCAAGACGCATCATTGCCATTGCCGGATAGCCTTTATAAACAATAATTCGAACATCTGGAACCCCTTGAAAACTATATTTTTTAAAAATATCGCTAAATGAAACCATTTCTTCTAATATAGCATCATCATATCTGCCACCAAGGCTATATAGCCCACTTAAAATATTTGAAATATGTTGGTAAACTTCGGTATATTTTAAAACGCGTTCAGAGGCTGTTCTAAAATAATTTTTCGTATATTTTTTGATAACTAAAACACCTTTTCCTCCACTGCCATGTGCAGGTTTAATCACAAAGCTTTTTGTCCCTTTGACAATTGAAAGTAAATTTTTAACTTCATATTGCGCTTTGATAACTCCAATGAGTTTGGGGGTTTGAATGTCAACGGTTTTGGCAAGTTCTTTTGTTTTAACTTTGTCATCCACAAGCGGATAAAGCCGGCGTTTATTGTTTAAGCCAATAACGCGATAATTTCTTGCGTTCATATTCAAAACGCCAGCTTTTTTTAATTCACTTGGCCAGACAAATTTTTTTAAAAACATTTTATGATTTCCTTTTGGTGGATTTTTTATTGTTTTTTACCAATGGGGCAAATCTTTTAAGTTCGGTTAGGCGATAGCCTGTATATGTGCCCAATAACATAGTGATAAATAAAATCACAAAGTTTAATTCGTTAAACACAAACATCACATGTCGGATTGTTTCATTTTCAATGATAAAATAAATTAAAATGGCAGCGAGAATGCTGTTAAACACTTCTTTAACTGCATGATGCAATCCTTCTTCTTCCCAAATAATTGAGGCGCGTTCAATAATCCATGCTAAAATAATAATTGGGAAAAAGAGGGCTGAAGCGCCAATTTTCCAATCCATTTGATATCCTATAATTGAAAAATATTGAATAATTAAGATAACAAAAACAACAACGGCTGAAATGCGTGGAACCAATAATAAATTAAGTTTTGAAAGCAAAAATCTCAAAGCAAGCCCAATTGCAACAATTAAAGAAAAACAACCTAATCCTGAAAGTAATCCCGTTTCAACCAACGCCATGGAAATCAGCATAGGTGTGAACGTTCCCATTGTTTTCATTCCAATAACATTTCTTAAAATAACAACAAGCAAAATGGCCAGAGGAAAAACCATAAGCCATTTAAGAGCATTTTGCTGATCAATTGGTAAATTATAAATTGAATAATTGAAGAAAGGTTCTTTATCAGCATTTTTAGCACGATATTTTGCTAGACTAAAAGATGAATTTAAGGATTTTAAAACAGAATATTTAATAGTAGAGTCTTTTCCACCAGAAACATCAAATAAAGAAGCGCTACCCTTTTGAAAGGCAATAAAGTTTAATGGAGAGCCTTCTTTCGCTGTTTGAATATCAAAAACTTGCCAACCTTTTTGTTCTTGATTATAAACTTCAATCATCACATCTGGAGAAAAAGTTTTTTTGCCTTCTTCTAGCATGATGCCTCTAACAAGGCGCGCAGGAATGTTTTGAAGAGCCAATAAATCAATTATTTTTTCTGCTTTTTCTTTTAAGCTAATTTGTGGCGGAAAATAAGAATATGTTAATTCATTAGCTTCATTTTGATTGATGAAGTTGATTAAATTTTTAACTTTGTTTTTGCCACCAAAAGTTTCAACTTGCGATAAAAGTTCTTTTGCAATAAGCATTGTTTCATCATCTAAAATAGGCGCCTCAACTATGGGTTCAGTTTTATCTTCATTAAAAGATAATTGTTCTTTTACATCATAAATTAAAAGGCGATAGTAAAGATCTTGTTCTTGTTTTTTAGATGTTCCCGTTATGATGAAAGAAGAGTCTGTTGTTTGAGTTTGAAATCCTTTAGCAATAATACTTTCATCAAGGATTTTAAAATGCGCATCTTTATTTGGTCTAGCAAAAGTGATTTTTGACTCATCAGCTGTTGGTGTAAACGTTAAATGAGCTTCAACGCGCCAAACTGGCGTTTTCTTTTCTGGTGTGAAACTAAAATCTAAATAATTCATCTTATAAAAAATGCTACATCCAGCAAAAATAAGAGAAAGGAATAAGCCTAAAGTTAAAAAGAGGCGAACAAAAATCATTTTTTTAAACATAAATCACCTGTTAATGTAATGTTTTTGATAAAGCAGTATCCACCAAAGCACGACCTTTTAAAATATTTCGACCAATCAATGCTTGATATTCAAATTTTTCCCTGTTTGCTAAAGAAAATTGGGCTGAAATACGTTCAGAACCGATTTTAACCGTCATTAACACAACGATTCTTTCTTCAGAAATTTCTTGTCTTTTGATCTTCACTTGCTTAAAAACGCGTTTTTCAAAACGATGTTTTTCGCCAGTTCGTTTATTATGAAAATCAAAAGAAACCCATTTAACGCCTTCACGCTCAAAAAGCTCAATATTTTGTGCATCAATAGAGGAGTTTTCTGCTCCTGTATCTATGCGAGCTAAAATAGGTTTTTTTAGTGGAGAAAAATAAACAGGTTCAATTTCTCCAATAATGCCTAAATTATGAGTTTTTTTTGCTTGTTCTTCAATTGAAACAGCAGGCACAACAACTGTTTTTATTTTTTCAATTACTTTAGGTTGTTGAACTTCTTCTTTTTTTTCAATGAGAGAGCATCCTTGCAAAAACAAACAGAAAAATAAAAGAATAGAACTTATTTTTTTCATAAAAACCTCGTTTATTTTTTTTATTACATTTTAGTTAAATCATTTAAAAAGTAAAGAAAAAAATAAATCTTTTCTTGCTATTTTTTCTTAAATAAAATATACATTTCACATAAGGAGAAAGAAATGTCAAAAAAGATAAGAAGATTGGCTTGTGTTTATCGGTTGTGTTTGAAAGAATTACGTCATATTCATAAGGCTTGTGCATGTTCTTATGAAGGGATGAAGGCGGCGTTTAAAAGCGAAATTGCTTTTCGTCAAGACTTAAATGTTTGTCTTGGTTTGTTTCTTTTGGCCCTTGTTCTTCCTGTTCCATTGGTTCAAAAACTTTTAATGATTATGTCTCTCTTTATTATTATGATTGCAGAGCTTGCAAATACAGCAATTGAAACAACGATTGATCGGATTTCTGCCGAGATCCATCCTTTATCAAAAAAAGCAAAGGATATCGGCAGTTCCATAGTGTTCTTATCATTTGTTTTAATGATTATTGTTTATACAACCATTATTTTTTCACTTATCTTTTAGGTTTTGGCCCATGTCCATGTGATTTGCCCTTATGTGGTGGATTTGGTTTAGGGCTATGGTTATGATGAGGTGAGTGATGTTTTTTATAATGCTTATGACTGCTAACTCCTAAAATAACACCTCCAACAAGGGCTGTTATCCCAAGAGCTGCAGCTGCTGCAGAATTATATGTTGGGGTATAATTATTTTTTTCAACTACAATAGTTTCTGTTGGTTGAATGTTTTGAATAATAACGTTTGGTTTTTCGTCTTCAACATATATTGTCTTGTAGTATCCAGCATGAGCTGGTAAACAAGAAAGGCTTAAAATTGCAGCCATTAATGTGAATGATATTTTCTTTTTCATTTTAAACTCCTTTTATTATTGCCATTCAATTTTGTTAACGAATGAAAATAAAATAAGTTCATTTTTATTTCTTGATATCACAAAATATTTTTTGTAACATAAAATTAAAGTGAGTTGAAATATGGTTAAAAAATTATATTATACGAAAGCCTTATTAAAATATGAGCTTGAAAAATGTTTAAATTGTGTGGATAAGCCTTGTAAACAGGCATGCCCTGTTGGGTGTGATCCAAGTTTTTTTATTCAAAAAGCAAAAGAGAATGATTTTATAAGTGCAGCGCACTCAATTCGTGAAAAAAATCCATTAGGTGAAATTTGTGGTTTAGTTTGTTCTTCAAAATTTTGCATGCATGCTTGCACACGATCTAAAATAGATTGCCCTGTTAATATTCCAAAAATTCAGGCAACAATTTTGCAAGAAGTGGAAGAAAAAGATGTTTTAGTTCCAGGCTTAAAAAAAGAAAAAATTGCGGTTGTTGGGGGTGGTCCAGCAGGTATTGGGGCTGCGGTTACTTTTGCGAAAAATGGATTTAGGTGCACATTGTTTGAGGAAAATGATAAAATAGGTGGAATGTTGAATTTAATTCCATCTTCAAGATTGCCTATTTCAACCCTTGAAAAAGAATTAAATAATCTTCTTTCTTTACCCTATTTAAATGTTCAAACAAATATTAAGATATCAGATCCATTGAAGTTGATCCAAGAAGGATATGATTATGTTGTGATGGCAACAGGAGAGGGGGATATTAAAAATTTAAATCTTGAAGGTGAAGAATATATGGTTAGTTGTTTTGATTATTTGAAAAACAAAGATTCATTTTCATCTTTAAAAAAAGTTGCAATTATTGGGGCTGGGAATGTTGCCCTTGATTGCGTTGATGTTTTAAAAGAAAAAGGTGTATCAGGTATTGAAATGTTTATGCGTCGGCCCCTTTATTTGATGAAAGTAGATAAAGAAAGATTCCTTGAGTTAATTGATGCAAGGGTGAACATTCATCCAAACTTGGCGCCCATTAAAATTGAAAAAAAAGAGGAATGTTTTTCTATTTTCTTTGCAAAAACCATTATGGAAAATGAGTCATTGCATCAAACAAGTGATATTCATGTTTATGAGGGGTTTGATTTGGTTATCAAAGCCGTTGGTGGAAAGAAAATTCATCAAATTCAACATGAACAAATTTTTTATGCAGGGGAATGTAAATTACATGCTTCAAGTGTTGTTGAATCATTAGCTGATGGGATACAAACTGCTTATAAAATTATGAACCCTGTTTTAAATTTGAAATAAAACCCTATTTTTTTGAACAAGGGAAGAAAAGAGAAAATGCTTGATGCTTTTTCACTTTTTTGTTATAATTTCAAAAAGAGGATGTTGTTCATGAACAAGAATGTTGCAAAAAACAATCGGCTAATGAGTTTAACGTATTCAAGTGATGAAGTGAAATCTCTTGAAAAAAAAGCCAAAAAATTGATTGATAGTTTAACAAATTCATTTGTTTTAGAAGCTAATGAGTTTTTGTTTGAAATGCAAAAATTGCTTCAAGATGCTTCTGTGGTTGAAAAAAAAGAATGTTCTTTTATTATTAAAAATCGTTTTTTTTCACTCGCACATGATTTAAAAGGGCAAGGAACAACTTATGGTTATGATATGATCACGCTTTTATCAGAACATATTTGTGATTTTATTCGAAGTAAATCTGTTTTTTCTCAAAAAGAAATTGATTTATTTATTTTAGATGTTGAAGATATGCAAAAAGTGTTATCTCAACCACCTCATGGACTTTCATCTCGTTTAAAAAAAGAAATTATAAATCGCTTGGAGAAACAAAAATGTCTCAAATAACGCCACATATTTTAGTTGTTGATGATGATACGCGTTTAAGAAGGTTGTTGAAAAAATATTTAACCGAAAATGGATTTGTTGTTTCTCAAGCAAGTGGGGCACAAGAGGCTAAAGAATTATTAAAATTATTTTCATTTTCTATTCTGATTTTAGATATGATGATGCCGGGGCAAAATGGGCAAGAATTAACGCGCGAGTTAAGAGAAAATCAATTTGAAACGCCTATTTTAATGTTAACAGCAATGGGTGATATTGATAATCGAATTAGTGGCCTTGAAGCGGGAGCGGATGATTATTTATCCAAGCCATTTGAACCAAAAGAATTGCTTCTTAGAATTAATAATATTTTGAAAAGGCAAGTTCAACAAGAAATCAGAAAAGAAGTTTGTTTTGGAGATTGTGTCTATGATATAAAAACAAAACAGTTGATTAAAGATGGAAATTTTGTTTTATTAACAAATGTTGAACAAGATTTGTTAAGTGTGTTGGTGTCTTCGCTTGGGGAACCGATTTCAAGAGAAGATATTGCTTTGGCGTTAAAGTCTGATAATTTAAGGGCAATTGATGTTCAAATTACAAGATTAAGACGCAAAATTGAAACAGATATTAAAAAACCGATTTGTATACAAACGGTTCGAGGAATGGGATATATTTTGGTGCCAAAATGATTAAAAAAACGCCGTTTATTTTATTAAAAAGATTTCTAATTTGGTGTAAAGATACTTTAAAAGGAACAAAAATAAAATTGTTACCTCAAAGTTTATTTTATCGTTTTATTTTAATTATTTTGATGCCACTTATTTTTTTGCAAACGGCAATGTTTTTCTTTTTTTATGATAGACATTGGCAAACAGTGAGTAGAAGATTGGCCACTGACGTTGCGAGTGAAATTCAAATTATTGCTGATTTTGTATCCGAACATGCCTCTCAGACAGAAGTTGAGTCTTTTATTAAAACAGCTCAAAATGCGCTCTCTCTTAAAATTAATTTTGAAGAAAATCAATTGATTCCTTTCCAAAGTTTGAATAAAACAGATGCCTCTGTTGGCCATTTAACATATGAGCTTAATGCATTAAATTATCCTGTTTATATGAGTGAAGTTGAAAACAAACAATTAAGCGTTATGGTTCAATTGCCTCGAGGTGTTTTAAGTGTTTTAATTCCTCAAAAAAGATTTTATAGCTCAACAGTTTTGGTTTTCTTGGGATGGACAATTGGTTGTTCTGTTTTATTATTTTTAATTGCTTTTTTGTTTATGAAAAATCAGGTTCGATCAATTGAAAAATTAGCAAGAGCATCCGAATTGTTTGGCATTGGTCATGATATTGCGTTTAAACCAACGGGGGCAACAGAAGTGAAAAGAGCTGGGTTTGCCTTTTTGTTGATGAAAGATAGAATTTTAAAATACTTAAGTGAAAGAACAACGATGTTGGCAGGAGTTTCTCATGATTTGAGAACGCCACTCACAAGAATGAAGCTGCAACTTTCTATGATGCCTAAAGATGAAACAACCATAGATTTAACAGAAGATGTTGATGAAATGGAAAAAATGTTGAATGGATATCTTTCCTTTGCAAGAGGAGAGGGAAAGGAAACGGCTCAATTATTTCAATTGGATGAATTGGTATCAATGCTTGTTGAAAAACAAAGAAAAATTGATCAGGATATTTCTCTTCATATTGAAGAAAGTGTTTCAATTACTGGGCGTCTTAATGATTTAACAAGAGCAATAACAAATATTTTAACAAATGCGGCTCGATATGCTAAAAAAACAAAATTAACGATTGGTATTCGAAATAAAAAAGCGTTTTTAATGTTTGATGATAATGGTCCTGGTATTCCAAAAGAAAAAAGAGATGATGTATTTCGCGCCTTTTATCGTTTGGAATCTTCAAGAAATAAAGCAACTGGAGGAATTGGTCTTGGATTAACGATTACTAGGGATATTATTTTATCTCATGGGGGTGAAATATCCTTGGCGGAAAGCCCATTAGGTGGATTACGAGTATTGATTTACTTGCCTCTTTGCGGCCTTGAAACACCGCAGCCAGAGAGGGAATAAAAATTAAAAAATTCCAACTCTTTTAAAAAAAACAACTTTTTGCAGATAGAACGCATTTTTTTTCTTGCAACTTCATTTTCAAAGTTGTAATATGAAACATATTCTGTAGCTTTAAGAGTTTAAAAATAATTCTCTTTTTGGATGGAATAAAGAAAAATATATGTTTTTCAGGGGGATAGTAAAGACATGTTTCAACAAAAAATTCTTCTCTTTGTTTGTGCCTTTGGTTTGTTTTCGGCCACTTCTTTTGCAGGTTCGTTTGAAAGTTTGGAAATTGCGCAAGGGGATGGGGATCCAAGAGAAAGCTCTGTTCAAGAACGTTTAATGGATGCTAAAAATTTGGCAGATGAAGATGTTGCCACGGTAACGGCTGAGGGTGATTTTGTTGTCCCAACGTATTTATTGCAAACGGTAGAAGAAAGCGTTGAGGAAAAGCCTGTTCAAGTGACGAGAAAGGTGGAAAAAGAACTTCCTGTTGTTGTTGTGACTCAAACGGAAGTAACGCCTGTATCAGAACAAATGGCGGTTGAAAGAAAGTTAACCGGTGGAACAAAGCAAACGGAAAAAATTTATAGTGAAGCTGTTTCACGCAAATCTCCAAAATTGGTTAAAAAATCAACATCTGATGTTTTAAAGTCTGAAAAGGAAAAGTTGGTATCTTCAACTGATGATGATATTAATGATATTTTATCTGGTGCTTATGAAACAGCTGGTGTTTCATCAGATAAAAAACCATTGTTGTTGCCTTTAAAAGGTGGGGCTACTAAACCAAAGAAAACGCAAATGAATGAAAGTTTTCCAAGGCCTGTGATGAATACATATTCCTCGGTTTATGCAGATAAAATTGTTGAGGCAGCTAAAACAAATGAAAAATTGCCTTTGATTATGCCAATGGATTTGAAAGTTTCATTCTATCCAAATGCAACGGATTTTTCAGGTAAAACAATTAAATGGGTAAAAGCTTTTTCATATAGAGCATTGCAAGATCCAAGATATGTTGTTCAAGTGCGTTTAAGTAAAGAAAAACCTTATTTGCAAGAAAAAAGATTACGTCTTGTTGAAAAGATTTTGATGGGGGCGGGTTTATCAAAACATCAATTGGTTGTTGATTATGTTGAAAGACCAGAAGATAGTCTTGTTTTAAGAATGGTGAAAAAAGAGCCGGCTATTTCTGTTAAATCGACCGGTAAAGAAAAAAGAGTTATTAATTGGTAATTGGAAAGGGAGTTGAAATGAAACAAATGTTTTTAAAACAAACAATGATTGCCGGTTTGTTGTTTCTTAATGTGGGTATGTTGAGTGGATGTACTTCTTTAGAAGGTTCGGGGGAAGAAATGATAGAGCCAGATGTTGCTCGTCATGAAGTTGCTCCGGCTTTTAGTGTTGAAACAGGTATTTGTTCACCAGAAAATCCAAGTGCTTGCATTGTTTCATTTGAAGATGCAGATGTGATGTTAGGGCAAGCTCCAGCTTATGGCCAAATGGCGGTTGCAACAGATTCTGCATATGCCGTTCAAATGGCCCCAGTTTCCATTTCCGTTCCAATGATTGAGCAAGGATTATCAGTGAAAGAAAAAATTGCTCAAAGAGAACAAGAACAAAAAGATTTAGCTTTGACCCCTGTTGATAATGCATCAGTTGTTTGCAATGGGGAAGATTGTTCAAATCAATTATTTAAATCAGAAACTCAAAAAGAAGTTCAAACAACAGTAACTGAAGAACAAACATTAAGACCTGTAACATTGAATGATAAAATTGCTTATGGGGAAGGAAATCATGATTGGGAAGCTAAAGCAGGTGACACAATGAGAGATTTGTTGCGTCAATGGGGTGAAGCTTCTGGTTGGACTGTTGTTTGGAAAATTGATAGAAATTACCATTTAGAAGCAGGAGTTGTTTTTAGAGGAAGCTTTACTGAAGTTGCGGCCGCGTTTATTCGTTCATTTGCACGCGCAACGCCGGCTCCAATTGGAACGTTTTATAAAGGAAATAGAGTGTTGGTCATAAGTTCGCAGGAGAATGAAAATGCTGATTAAACCCGTCAAATTATTTTTAACAATGGCAGTGCTTGCAACAAGCTTTTCCTTAACGGCTTGTAATAAGTATGCAGAGAAAACCGATGCAAAAATTGAAACTGTTTTAGAAAGAACGGAAGATTATTTGCAACAAGCAACTATTCCGGATCTTCCTGAAACAACAGATACTGTTCGCACAAAAGAAGATATTTGGTTAGGAAACACCAGTGTTAAAATTTCTCAAGGTGATAATTTGCCACCAGAAATGGAAGAAGAAGATGCTTTAACGATTACGATTTCGGAAGAAGCAAGTTTACCTTTCTTGGCTAACGAAATTTCAGACGCAACGGGTCTTCATGTGCGTTTAGATAGTTTGAAAGCATCAAAAGAAATTCCTGCTGAAACAATTCCAATTAACTACACTGGAACATTGAGTGGATTATTAGATTATATTGCAAATAGATATGGTGTTTGGTGGCGTTATAAAGATAAAACAATTAGTTTTTATAGCCAAGAAACACGTATTTTTAATATCTATGCCTTACCTGTTGAAACAAGCATTTCAAATTCATTAAGTGGTGCTGCAATGGGTAGTTCAGATAACAGTTCTTCAAATTCAACTTCAACATTAACTTCTTCAGCAAATTTAGCTTTATGGGATAATATTGAAAACAGTTTGAATCAAATTGTTGGTGAAGAAGGGCAACTTTCATTTAGCCGTGTTGCAGGTACGGTTACAATTACAGCCAGCCCATTTATTATTAAAGAGGCATCTGATTGGATTAATGCATTCAACCAAAAATTATCTCGTCAAGTTGCAATTTCTGTGAAAGTATTGCAAGTTTCAGTTACAAATCAAGATAATTATGGATTTGATTTAGGCTTGGTTTTCAACAATGCTGATGTTTTGGGAACATTCTCAAGTGCATATTCTTTGAGCGGTGCCGCAACTGCTGGAACATTATCAATGATGTTATTGAAGCCAGATTCAAAATGGACGAATTCAAAAGCCATTATTCAAGCATTCTCTGTTTTGGGTAAAACATCTTTGGTCACATCAGCAAGTGCAACAACTTTAAATAATAAAGTGGCACCAATTCAAATTACAACACAAGAAAACTATGTGAAAGAAACAAATGTTTCAACATCAGGTAGTGGGACAGATCGAAGTGTTGATGTTGATATGGAAACAGATACATTGAATTATGGTTTTATGATGGAAGTTTTACCAAGAATTTTAAATCATGGAAATTTAATTTTAATGTTCTCTTTAAATTTAACAGATTTGGTTTCTTTGACAAACTTCACATCTACGGGTGCTCAAACAAATGCTGATACATTAGAAAGTGAAACATCAGATTCAGATGATAGTGATGAAGAAGATGATAGTGATGTTGCTGATGATGCGAGCACAGTTGTTCAATTACCAAAAATTCAAACGCGTGGATTTATTCAAGAAATCGCAATGCGTTCAGGTTCAACACTTGTGTTGACAGGTTTTGAAAAAGTTCAAGATAGAATGACAACAACAGGTATCGGCAAAGCAAAAATCGGTATTTTAGGCGGTGGTGCTTTGAATGATAATGTGAGAGATGTTCTTGTTATCTTGTTAACCCCAGAAGTTTTGGAATCACCGCTTTCTGCAGAATCCCGCATGAGAGATTTTTAAGGAGCCTTAAAGAATGACAGATGAACGCGATGCCTTAATAGGAACAACAGCGCCAAGCGATATTC
Source organism: Alphaproteobacteria bacterium (assembly GCA_045614025.1). Taxonomy (GTDB): domain Bacteria; phylum Pseudomonadota; class Alphaproteobacteria; order CAAHEQ01; family UBA3637; genus RGIG4140. The sequence continues at coordinate 47,539 of JAZLCE010000038.1, read as the reverse complement.
AACTTTCTCCATCAGAGATGGTTGAACGGGGAACTGTTGTTATTAAAAAGGTTAAATATGCTGTTGGATTGATTTGGCAACCACTTCAAGATCCTGATAATCCATCTCCTGAAATCAGAGAGGCAATGGAGACAGATGCGGATTCAGACTTATACTGTTTGCGCATCACGGCTTCTCCTCAGTATGGTTTGGGTCGTACCTCTATGGGGCATCGCACCGGTGAGCTTTCTTTGGCGGCAACAATAGCCTCTGCTTTATCTGATAAAACATCTATTTGCGGTGTTTTTAAAGTTGAAGAAGGTTGGTATTTTATCGCTGTTAGAAACGATTTGATTTTGTCTGAAAATGATGTTCTTTTCAAAACAGAAGAAGAGGCCGAAGCTGCTTTTTACCGGATGATGAGCGTTCCGGATTGGGATATGAAAATTGTTCCAGCGGAATGGAATGTTGAAGGCGCTGTTACACGGTCAATTGAATCTATTGTTAGGGAATCTCGTGTTCGTGTTCGTTTAGAAGAATTAGGGGCAAAGAAGAAAAACCAAATTTTATTGGTTATCGGTATTGCTCTTGTGATTGCTTTAATCAGTTTTGTTTATTCTATGTTTACGGTGTTTACACCTGTTATACAACAAGAAGAAAAAATTGAACCAATTGCAATTCCAGAAATTATTAGACCAGTTGAACCAACGCCAGAAAAACCAAAACCTTGGGAAAAAATTCCTGATACAAAAACATTTTTAAATAAATGTTGGAATAATGCATATCAATTAAAAACACTTAATATTCCTGGTTGGGCATTAGGAATTGTTTCTTGCACCAGTTCAGGATTAACAACCTCATGGGCTAGAGGGGATTCTTCTGTTTGGTCAAACCCTCCGAGAATTCGTTGGATTAAAGCTGCACTTAATGAATATAAGATGACGAATGTGAATATTCAAATCAGCAAAGATGGTGCTTCAGCAAATGGAAGTGTTTCTTTTTATGATATTCCATTAATAGCTTCGGTTCCACTTTATACGGAACAACAATTATGGGAAGAATTAACAGATATCAAACAAGCAATTAATTTATCCATTGAATTTCAACGTAAAACGGTTTTAGATCCACCAGATAATCCAGATGGTTCAAAACCAGAGCATCAACAAGAGTATGTTTATTTTATCTTTTCTATCACCTCATCCTATACCCCATTTGAATGGTTAACATTCTTTAATAAATTCCCGGGTTTAGAATTGACAAAAATTGAATTTAATCCGTTAACAGAACCAGACGATCCGAATAAATGGAAATATGAAGGGAGAATCTATGCAAAATAAAACATTAATTTTATTAGGAGCACTTGTTTTATCAACAACCTCATTAGTTTCACCAGTGATGGCTCAGACAGAAGGGGCAAGTAATGCGCCGGCTGTTGAAGTTAAACAAGAAGACCAAGCAAATATCCCTAATGTTGAAAAAACAAAAGCCGTTGATGAATTAATCGGCGATAATGTGAGTATCAATCCAGATAAAATTGTGGATTTCCCTGGTCGACCATCTTTAGGAAGTATTGAAATGGCAACACTTCCAGGTATTAATGAAACATTGGTCACTGGGCCAGCTCCAATGGGTGAATCTTTATCTTCAAAAGATATGCCAAGTGAACAATTGTTGGGTCGTATTACAACGGAAGTTTTCCAAGAAATGGCTGATTTAGAAAGAGGTAATGTCTTTTTAAAATTGCAAAGTCAAAAAGAAGAACTTAAAAATAACTTAGAAGCTTTACGTGCGAAATATAGACAAGCCCGTTTAGACGAAATTGCTAAACGTGAAGATGTTGTTCGTTCCCGTATTAATTGGTGGCAAGAACAAGAAAATATTCGCATTGAAATGGAAAAGAAAAAAGCTGAAACAGAAGCTATTGAACAACAAATTGCTGAAGCGGAAGAACTTAGAAATAAACTTAGAACGGAAGCTTTGGCAGAAAAGGAAGCGGCAAAAAATATGCCAGCACCAGTTGTTGAAGCTGCTCCAAAAGAAGAACCAAAACCAGTTGTTTCAGCTCCAGAACCAGCACCAGTTGATGAATCTGAATTTTCAGGGTCAATTGGCCAATCTGCCTCTTCTCTTTACTCATTACTTGGTGTGAGAGGATTAAAAGGAAGATTAACAGCTCGTCTTGAAAATAAAGAAGATGGAACTGTTTTAAATGTTAAAAAAGGTCAACGTTTAAAAACAGGCCATAAGATTTTACGTGTAGACAGAGATTCTGTTCAAGTTTCATTTGCAGGAAGAGTTGAAGTTATTTTACTTGCATCACCAAAAACAGTTGTAGACACATCTTCCGAATCTTCAGAAGAAGTTGTTGAAGTTGAATAATAAAAGAATATTACAAAGAACGTTTAAGTTTGTCAAAAGGGGACAAAATGAATTTTTGGAATAAAAATGGGACAAGAGATCAGGATGAAGGAACAAGCTCATCATCTAATTTATTGGATGTTTCTGCTATTGATATTCCTGATTCAGATCAAAATGATCAATATGGGGAAGATGTTTTTTCAAAAACATCTGGTGTATCAACATCTTTTGATATGGAAGAAGAAAGGTCTTTTTCCCCAACCATTGATCATCCCGCAGCTCCTTTTATGGCTCCACCCATTCCAAAAGCGCCGCTTTCTTCTATTCATAGGGAAATAGACATGTCTGTTGATGATTATGCAGATTTGCCTTCTTTAGAAGTTCCTTCAACTTTAGATGCAGAACAAGTGGTTGAACAAGAAACAAAAGAAGTTTTCGAAGAACAAGAAACAACTGAAGTTTTCGAAGAACAAGAAACAAAAGATATGCCTGAAGAAATTGAAGGAACAAAAATGGTTCCTGCAACTTCTTCTTCTGATGGTATTATTCCAATGGCTCAAGCGCCACGTTCTAAAACTTTTGTGAAACAAGCTGAGCCAGAACTTAGTGTTTCTAAAAAAGATGAAGAAGAAAAGAAAGAAGAGGTTAAAGAAGAAAAAACAGTAACCGAAGATTTAGAATATGTTCACTATTCAAATCCTTTGTTCTTGAAAAAATTGTTTGCAAACGGGAATACTTGTATCACCGCGCCAGGCGCTACTTTTCAACTTAAAGATGATATGCGTTCTTTGTTGGCATTATTTTCAAATGGTCGATACTTTGTTGCAGAAACATATAAATATGATGGTAAAGTTTTAAGCTTTGAATATTTGGTTAAAAAGCGTAATCTTCAAATTGGTAAGCCTGAATATGTTCCAATGACAGTGCTTAGCACAATTTATGAGTATGCAGCTCAAAACTCATATGCTGAAGATACTGATGAAGTTACAGAGAAACCAGACGTTGTTGAACAAGCACAAGCACGTATGCAACGTGACTTTATTACAATTATTTCTCGTGCTGCTGCGATGCACGTTTCCGATATTCATATTGTTGTGGCTGAAAACACCATTGTTATGTTCCGTGTGAATGGTTTGATGCAAACAGAAATGGAATATAAAAAAGAATGGGGTGAAAGCTTTGTTCGTGCTGCTTTTGCTTCTGCGGATATTTCTGACGCCAACTATGCACAAAACGAATACCAAGCGGCTCAAAAATTGGGTCGAACCCCTTTGCGTGGATCTCATGGTAAATTAATTTTGCCAAGAAATATCCTTGGTGTTCGTCTTCAATTCAACCCAATTGCTTTCGGTACGCGTTATGTTGTTTTGCGTTTGCTTTATGCTGAAGAAAGCACGGAATCAGATAGTGCATTAGAATCACTTGGATTTACGAAAAAAGATACAGAAGATTTTTATAAACTTCGCGGTGAACCAACAGGGATTACTATTATTTCTGGACCAACAGGTTCTGGTAAATCAACAACCTTGCAACGCAATATGATCGCAATGTTGCAAGAAAGAAACTATGAAGTTAACTTAATTACGGTGGAAGATCCTCCAGAATATCCAATTCCTGGGGCTCGTCAAATGCCGGTGACAAACGCAACCATTGAAGAAGCAAAGGAAAGAGAGTTTACAAAGGCTTTGGCTGCTGCTCTTCGTTCTGACCCTGACTCCATGATGATCGGGGAAGTTCGTACTCTTTCTGCTGCAGACCTTGCTTTTAGAGCTGCTCTTTCAGGGCACAATGTGTGGACAACTTTGCACGCTAACAACGCACCATCTATTTTAATTCGTTTGAAAGATATGGGTGTTGAAGAATTTAAATTGAAGGATCCTGAAATTATTAAAGGGTTAACTGCTCAACGTTTGTTTAGACGCTTGTGTCCGCATTGTAGAATTCCTGCAACTGAACGTTTAAGTTTACCAATTATTGAACGTTTAAGAACAGGATTTGGTGATATTGCTCTTGAAACAACTTATTTAAGAGGTCCAGGGTGTAAGCATTGTGATTTTAAAGGTGTTAAAGGGCGTATTGCTGTTTCTGAAATTATTTTGCCAGATACAACCTTCCTTGAATTAATGTTAAAAGGTGATACAGTAAAAGCCATTAACTATTGGATTAATGAGTTAAATGGAACAACCTTGCGCGAATCGGCTTTAAGACATATGTTTAATGGGATTATTGATATTGGTGAAGTTGAAAGATGGACAGGATTCCTCGATCAAACAATCACAGGTTAAGGAGCAAAGTTAAATGAGTAAATCAACGAAAAAGGTGGTTGTTAGACCAGTAAGCAGTTTTGAAATTGCTGTTGCAAAATTAATGTTTTGCCATTTACCTTCAAGTAGTTCATCACGTATTGCTCTTTATAATAAATTAAGATCGCTTCTTAAAAACCGATTTTCATTGATGGATGCATTGGAACGGATTTATCAAATTGCGTCAAAAGATGGAAGGAATCCATATGACTCTGATGCTATTGCAATTTCATGTTGGATGAAATCTGTTCGTAACGGGGATCCATTTTCAGTTGCCTTAAAAGGGTGGGCGCCAAGCACAGAATTATTGATGCTTTCAGTTGGTGATGTTGCGAATTTGGAATCTGCTCTTGAAAATACGGTTCGCGTTGTTGAAGGTATTAAACGGATGAAAAGCGCGGTTATGGGCGCCGTTTTATATCCGCTCTTTTTGATCAGTATGGTGTTTTTCTTAATTTGGGGTGTGGGTGCATTCATGGTTCCTCCTATGGTAGAGGCGGTTCCAAACTTAAGATGGACAGGGCTTTCTTTATCCTTGGTTAATCTTTCTATTTTTGTTCAAGCGCATCCTCTTTTCCTATTCGCAACATTACCAGTTGTGGTTGTTGTTGTTCTTTTTACTTTTCCGCGTTGGAAAAAAGATTCTAGAGCTGTTGCGGATAAAATTGCCCCTTGGTCAATTTATCGTATTTTTATTGGTGTGGGTTGGTTGCTTTCTTTATCTGCTCTTGTAAGCGCGGGAACGCCTGTTTCAAAAGCAATGAGAGCTTTGCGCCATGATGCTTCACCTTATCTGCTTTATCGTATTGATAGTGCGTTAAAACACGTTAATAACGGTGACAACATTGGTGATGCGCTTTATAAAACAGGATTGGGTTTCCCTGATGAAGAAGTTATCGGAGACCTTCGTATTTATTCTGAATTAGATAACTTTACTGAAGCTCTTGAACGTTTATCTGTTGATTGGATGGAAGATTCCATTAATGATGTTGCCGCCAAAGCTGCAGCCTTAAATGGGTTGGCTATTTTAATGATTGCCGCCGTTATTTGTTGGGTTGTTGCTGGTACATTTGATATGCAAGAACAAATGGTTAACGGTATGGGCTTAGGTTCTGGTCGATAGTTTATATAAACCCACTTATTTACAAGCTAAAAGAAGTTGTTTTAATTCCTATTTATCAGAAGAGAACCTCTTTTTTGTTTGTTTCAATTATAACTTGTTTTGTGATTGGTGATTGAACATTTCAAGTTAAAAGAAGGTTGTTTGTCTATAAAAAAAGGAAAATAACTTTGTTTGTCAGCAAATAAATAGTGGATAAAAAAAGTTTTATTTGGGGGGATAAGAAATAAAGCATAAAAAAGTTGTTTTTTTGAAATTTTATGAAAAATTTTAATAAAAAGTAATCCTTTAAAATCAGTGCGTAAAAAAAGTTAAAAATAGCTTTTTTTTAGACATTAAATTTTAAATTGTGTTATAATGAAAAAATGGGAGTCAAACAGGTCTAGCAGATCTAACAATAGTTATATTTTCTAACCAAACTTTTCTTCCAAAAAAATTTTTAATAGCATATAGTTGGAGTAACTATTTTTGATTTGTTTTAAGGAGTATTTTATGACAGCCTCGTTTCAACATCACATTCAGAAGTCTCTTCCTGTTTTTTTTAGAAAAAACTTTTTATTGATGAGTGTTGCTTTTTATTTTTCAGTTTCATATAGCCCTAATGTTTATGCAAATTATTTATATCCAGGAAGCGCTTTGAACTGGTCAGGAACCAATTTTATTAGTGCTGAACAAACGTCAAAATTTTCTTATTCAGCAAATCAAAATAGTGTGACTGTTTCTGTTCGAGATTGGGAATCTGGGAGAGGAGCTTTTTCTAATACAGTTAAAAGTGCTAACTCCGCTTCTGCGAGTGATATTGTTGCCACATCAGATTATTTTATAACAAATAGTCGTTTTGTTCATAATAACTCAACTTATTCTGGTGCTGCAATGACTTTATGGCATTGGGGTGTTAAAAATAAAACATCGATTACCAATAATATTTCAAATTCTATTTTTATAGAAAATACAGCGGTATTAGGCGGTGCTATTGCAACACATGCTATTATTGACTTTGTTGTTCAAGGAACGACAAGTCTTTCAGATGTATCTTTTATAAAAAACACTTCAACAGGAACAGGGCTCTCATATGAGGGAGGTGGAGCTCTTTTCTTTGAAAATGAAAATGTTGTTATTGAAAATTCCAAATTTATTGAGAATAAATCCAATACATATGGAGGCGCTATTTTAGGACGGTCTGGCACATCGATTGAGTTGAAAGGGGATTTTGTATTATTTGGCAATAAATCAAAAAATGGTGGATCTGAGTTTTTAAATAATGATATTTATTTAAATTCAGCAACTGATAATCAGGTATTGTCTTTTTCAAATGAAGCGGGTAGCGTTGGTTTAATTGAGGGCGGTGTTTATACAACAGGTAACACTTCCATAACAAAAAGTGGAGCAGGGACTTTAATCTTTGCGGATGCCTCGCAAAATACCTATTCAGAAAAAAGTGGTTATAATCCAACATTTAAACAAACAGATGGTCTTGTGATTGCTAGAAGTGAAAACTTTAATTTAGCTAGTGAACATCTTATTAATGGCGGTGAACTTAAAACGCATGGCGCTGAGATTAATTATCAAGCAGTTGTTGGGGAAGATGCTCAAACAAAAACGGTTGGAACACTTTCTCATTATACAACAAAAGATGAAATGGAAATTGGCCCTTCTGTAACTGATGCTGTTTCATTTGGAGCAACTGATTTAGGAGCAAAAATTTGTTTTGGAACATACACACTTTCAGAACAGGCTAAAGAGCTTGGTTATTTAAGTGATGAAAAAATTGAATATGAGAATTCATTAGGGGAAAAGATTTCAATAGATGTTAAGGATTTATTATATAAAATAGAAGCCCGAGCAGATGGTCATCTTTCAAAATTTATTGTAACCAAGGCGTTAACAAATGAATCTGGTAACATTATTGCCTTTAGAAATGGACAAGTTGAAATTGACTCATCGATTGGAAATACTGGGGCAATATATGAATTTGATAATTCTGTTCTTTTAACTTCGAATATTCAAAACAAGGTGCTTTCAAATAATATGAAGTTAAAAGACGATATTTCAGAATATTCATTTAGTGAAATTAAAATTAAAGAAAATACAAGTTTTGATATTGAAAATAAAAAAGTAAGAGCTGATTCAATTGTTTTTGGAAATGACTCAACATTAAAAGTTACCTTAAATGATTTGAATGATTATGGGACTTTAATATATAACAATATTGAGGGGGATGAAACAGCGAATTTAGAGTTAAAGTTGACTAATGGTTTGGAGCAAGAAAGTGGTATTTATCAGGTCTTTAGCAAAGATAATCAATTAACTTTAATGGATAACAATTTGCTTGATATTCAAGATTTGGGTGATGGTTCTTATAAAATTGAAAAAAAAGAAAGCAATACAATTGAAAATGATATGGGAATTAAGGAAAACGAGGCAAGAGTTTTAGATGCCTTAATGCAGGGGAATAATTTTGAACATCAAACATTTCGCCTGATGCAAGAAGAAGTGTTAGAAGCTTTGCAATCAGATGATGCTAAAATGGTGGGAAAAGCTAAGAAAGCCTTGAAAGCGATTGGAGGAACAGCGCAACCAGCCGCCCAATCATTGGCAATGGGGCACTTTAATGAGCTTCAACGGGTCATCTCTCAAATGGCCATGGAAAAAGAAGCCGAGGTCGGCCGAGCTGGTGGTGAAGAAGCTCCAAGAGCCAAAGTGGTTATGAAAGGGCTCTATGATAAAACAAAATCCACGATGGGAGAGGGTTTTAAAGCGTACTCAAAAGGCGCTGTTTTAGGCGTTCAATCCAAAGTAACGGATGCCTTGACGGTGGGTGTTGGATATGCCACAAGTCAAACAACGGCCAAAGAAGAGTTGCGCCGAACAGAAGCCGATGTGAATACTGGGTTTATCTCAGCGCACTATCAACCAAACGCTTGGTGGGTAAGTGGTATGGCAACGGTTTCACGTGGTCAATATGATGAAGAAAAGCAAATTCTTTCATCTAAAGGAACAGCCAACTATGACGTTGATTCTTGGGGTGCTCAAGTGATGACTGGGTATGATATCAAGCTTGATAATATGGTTGTCACGCCAGAAATTGGCCTTAGATATCTTACTGTTAAACAAGAGAGCTATACCGACACGTTGGGGACAACGGTGGATGGTGTCACATCTAATTATTTAACTGCACTTATGGGAGCAAAAGCTAGTTGGGATTTAGGGAAAATCCGCCCGACAGTTGGGGTAGGTGTTGGATATGACGTGGTGACAGATGATGTGAACACGCTTAATACCCTTGCGAATGGAGCGTCATACACTGTTACCGGAGAAGCGCTTGATAGATTAAGTGCCACGATTACAACCGGCCTTGAAGCTAAAGTTTCAGACTGCACCAGTTTGAAACTGGAGTATTCTGGTTCATTCAGAAAAGAGTATCAGGATCATAGTGGAATGTTGAAGTTTGAACTTCGATTCTAGCAAACTATTTTAAGAGGCATCTGAGGCAGATGTGAGAGGTCTCGTATACGCCAGCCAATGTACACGTCGCCTCTCATATCTTACCATCTGCTCACTTAAAATAGTTTTTGAATCGAACAACTTATTCTTTGCATTTGTTGAGAAAAGGTGGGGCCTTTTGTTTCGGGTTTATTTTTTTATGAATGCGTTTCTAGGCAAAAAGAAAAGGCGGTTTAAAACCGCCTTTTTTAATTCTTTGTTTAGATGAAATATTCTTTTAACAGAGTTGGTAATTCCTCTAATGAAACACGTTTTTGTTCCATTGTGTCTCTATCGCGAATGGTAACAGTTGTTGGGCTTTGTTCAATACTTTCAAAGTCAACTGTAATACAAAATGGTGTTCCAATTTCATCATGACGACGATAAGCTTTACCAATATTACCAGAATCTTCAAGCATAACGCGACCAATACCAGTTTTTAATAAAGTATTTTTAATGTTGCGAGCCATTTCCATAATTTGCGGATTATTGCGTTTAAGTGGAATAACGGCAGCTTTAATTGGGGCTAAATGCTTTTTCAATTTTAATACAGTGCGTGTGTCCCCATTTGGTAAAGTTTCTTCTGTGTATGCTTCAGTTAAAACAGCTAAAACACCACGTTCAACACCGGCAGATGGTTCAACAACAAATGGAACATACCATTTTTTTGTTTCATCATCAAAAAGAGCGAGTTTTGTGTTACTTTCTTTGTTTTCATGAGGTGTGGCTGTTAATTCTAATTCAGATTGATATCTTGTGTGATTGCCAAGATCATAGTCTGTTCTATCAGCAATACCTTCTAATTCTTCTAATCCATGTGGGAATTCATATTCCAAATCATAAGTTGCTTTAGAATAGTGGGCTAATTCTTCTTTTTCAATGGCATGAACTTTTAATTTATCTTTATCAAGACCTTGATCTAACCACCATTGAATGCGGGTATCTTTCCATGTTTCAAGCCATTGTTCATCTGTTCCAGGTTTAACAAAATATTCAAGTTCCATTTGTTCAAATTCACGCACACGGAAAATAAAGTTACGTGGTGTAATTTCATTACGGAAAGATTTACCAATTTGAGCAATTCCAAATGGTGCTTTTCTGGCCGTTGAATCAACAACATTTTTAAATTGAGTGAAAATTGCTTGAGCTGTTTCAGGGCGCAAATAAGCAAAGTTTGAGCCATCTTCAATTGGGCCAACCGTTGTTTTAAACATAAGGTTAAACATTCTTGGTTCTGTTAATTCAGTTGAGCCACAATTTGGGCATTTTCCATCTTTAATATGATCAGCTCTAAAACGGTTTTTGCATTTTTTGCAATCTGTTAACGGATCTGTAAATGTTGATTCATGACCGCTATAATGCAAAACTTTTTGATGCGTTAAAATAGAAGAATCCAATCCTTCAATATCATCACGTTCATAAATCATTGAACGCCACCAAGCAGCTTTTAAATTATTTTTGAGTTCAACGCCTAAAGGACCGAAATCATAAACCCCTTGTAAACCACCGTAAATATCGGCATTTTGAAAAATAAATCCTCGTCTTTTACAAAGTGAAACCAATTGGTCCATTGATGTTGCTGGCATAATAAACTCCTATCATAAAAATTAATAAACGGGGTAATCATACCATAAAATAAAGAAAAATTCAATGTTATTAGAAAAAATTACTTAAAATTTTGTAAAAGGTAATTGTTTAAAATTATTTCCAATTCTTTTTTGTTTTATTTGAATGATAAGAGTGTGTAATGATGTAAAGTTTTTTAAGCATTTATGTTTGAAAAAAATCTTCATTAATTTTTATGCTTGAATCATTATTGCAGTTATATGCAACAATTAAAGTAGAACAGGTGATATGATGGGATAATATTTTAAGTTGATGTTTTTGCGTATCAAAAACATGATTAAATGCAATATATCGTTAATGTGTGGATTATTTTTTATAAAGTTGTGATAGTAATTTTTTGTGTTTAAATATAAAAAAAACGGGGTTTCCCCCGTTTTTTCTTTTATATTTTTATTTTGGTCTTTTTGCAGATAAGTGATAAATACCTGTTTCTGTGTTGAGTGTATATGTTTCAATTCCCCATCTATCCCAAACAACTTCGAAAGATGTTGGTGTGATGTTTTGAATTTGACAATGGTCTGATCCGTTTTTACGGCGAGCACGGTTTGCTTCAAGTGGAACGATTTCATCTTTCCAGTTTGGATGTTGAACTGTTACTGTTTTAGTTAAGTTTACACTTGAACTTGTGTTTGGCAAATCGCTAAACAAAGCATTGTTTGAATAATATGCAACACCGGCTGTCAACCCACCCAAAACGACTAAAAATAATAAAAATTTTTTCATGTTTTCTCTCCTTCTATTTCTATTCTTATTCCTATGTAACAAAAAAAAAATAAAAAAACAACAAAAAAAATTAAAAAAATTAAAAAATTTTAAAAAAATTAAAATGATAGTGGAAATGAAGTTTGAATGATTCCACAGTCCATTTCATAAAGATTATTTTTTTCTTTAGAATTACTCTCAGATTGCTTCTTGAATTTATTAAAAAGAGCATCTGGTTTTTCTGTAAATGAGTGACATTGACTGAAATTTAAAAGAATGGTTTCTTCTTTTTGTTCGTAAGTTATTATGTCGCTTGAAAAAGAAAATTCTTTTTGTGTTTTAAAATTATAATCAATTGGAATTTTTAAATCAATTGAGGGTGTTAAATAATTAATTTGAGATATTTTTTGTTTTTGAAAAGGAAGATGTCGAACAATGGTTTTTTCTTTTAAAAAAGGAAAAAGCAATAAAATCATCAAAATAATAAGAAAGATTAAAATTTTTTTCATAAGAAAAATTATACTATAAAAGAAAGATTTTTCAAATAAAAAAGTGGGATGAACCCACTTTTTTATTTTGTTCGTTGAAGTGTTTTTAATGCTTCAAATAAGGCTTTTTGAACGGATATGGGAAGTCTTGCAGCTCCAGATTTTATTTCATGTGGTGTTAATTTTTTGCCACTTTCAATCCAGCTATTCAAAATGGTATTTGAATTTAAAAATAATTCATTTACTTTATTAATTTGTTTGTGTGCTGTTACAACATTTGTATATTTTCTTTTTTCATAAGCTGTATAAGCAAAGTTTTTTTCAACAGCAGGAGTAACAACGGCTCCTAATTGAATGGCTTTTGCATATAAAACAGGATTAATTGAGCATTTTGAAATTAATTCAAGAATTGTTTCTCCAATGGGTTCATTATCAGATTGATTTGTTTTTGCTTGGCATTTCATATCAATTGATTGAAGGTGAATCAATTGAGGTGTTTTTTTGATTTTTTGGCTAAAATGAGTTAAATAAAATTGAATATGCGATTCGGCTCGTTGATAGGCAAGTTTTTTATCTTCAATATATGGTAACAAATTAACGTTTTCTGCAATTTCAGAAAGCATTCCTAATATATTTTCCGAATCTTGCGAAGCTAATTCTCTTGATTTTTCAATTTCATAATCAGTGAGCGGTTGGTGATTCGCATTTTTTAATAATAATTCTTTAATTTCATTATGTTCTTTCATTGTTTTGTCCTTTTAATTAGTGTGTGTTTTCATTTTTTTGAAAAAACTGATGAGGGATGTTTATCCCGCCTTTTTTTCTAAAGGCAAGTGTTGATGAGCTATTTAAAAAATGAGAAAGAATAGCCTTTTGAACTTTTTTGCTGATAAGACCTTTATTAAAGGCGTGTAAAACCAGTTTTGGTTCTGAATAACAAAGATAAATGGTTTTCCATTTTTTATATTCTTGTTGCATGAACCCAGTTTTATCTTGTTTTTCAGAATATGATTGATAGTAACACATTTGGTTAAATGCATTGTCTTGATTTTGTTTTGCATTTTTATATAACTTATCAGATGGATCTTGTGCGCTTTTTAAAATAGGTTCAAGCGTAGATAAAAGATGATGAAAATAGGTGCTTGTTTTTGAACTCATTTTATCTTCCTTTTCTATGTGAAAGCATATATTGGGTTACTTGATGCATTTCAATCAAATTAGTGTGACTATTTGTGATCAAATTTGAATAATTATTAATTTTTTCTTTTATTGAAAAGAATAAGTGTTTGAATTTTAATATGTTTGTTTCTTTGTTTGAAAAAGACGCTAAAAATATGTTGTTTTCATTGTTATTTGAGGTTTCTATGTGTGTTTTTGATATGGAAAACGAATTTTCCTTTTCTATTAATTTTGTGTTCACAAAAAGCCTCCTTTAAAAAAATAAATATAATTTAGTGAATTATATCATAAAATTAAAATTATGTCAATTTTTTTATAAAATATAAAAGAATAACACAAAAAAGCACTCTTCTTAATGGGAGAGGGGTGCTTTTTTGTGTTTGTGTTTTTTAGTTGTTATTCTTTTATTTTAACTTTTTTAGGAGCTTCTTTTTCATCTGTTATTTTAGGGATGACAATTTTGAGTACACCGTTTTTAAAATCGGCTTCAGCTTTTTCAGTTTGGCAGTTTTCGGGCAGGGCGATACTTCTGTTTAAAAAACCAAAGGAGCGTTCTGAAAAATAATAGCCATCTTCATTTGTTGTTTCATGTGAATTGGTTTTTTCTCCTCTAATTGTAAGATATCCATCTTTTGAAATTTGAATATCAATATCCGCAGATTTCATTCCAGGAAGTTCTGCTTCAACCATAACGGCTTTATCTGTTTCAAAAATATCAATATCTGGATCAAATAAATTTAAATCAGAATTATCTGTCCAATTGCGTGGAGCTAAATGTTTATTAAAAATGCGGTTGATTTCATTTTGAATGTGATCAACTTCTTTATTTCTTTTATTTATATATTTTTGAGTATAAGGTGCAATTTTTTGTTTCATTTTTTTCTCCTTTAATAAAAAACGCTTATCACAGTTTTTCAGATAAGCGTTTTTTTACCATGGGCAACAAAAAATGAACTATTGTGTATCCATCTTTTTGGATTTAAATTGAGCCATATAAAGTGCATGATATGCGCTTTTTAATTCTAACAGATCATCATGCGTTCCTTGTTCAATGAGTTTCCCTTCATTGACGACAACAATTTTATCGGCATTTTGAATGGTTGAAAGTCGATGTGCGATAACAAAAACTGTTCGATCATTCATTAAATTATCAATTGCTTGTTGAACAATGGCTTCAGATTTATTATCAAGAGCGGATGTTGCTTCATCTAAAATAACAATTGGTGCATCCTTTAAGAAAGCTCTTGCAATTGCAACGCGTTGTTTTTGTCCGCCAGATAAAAGAACACCTCGTTCGCCAATTTCTGTATCCAATCCTTTGGGCAGAGAGTTGATGAATTCATCTAAACAAGCGCTTTTTAATGCTTTTTCAATTTCTGTTTCTGTTGCATCTTGCTTGCCAAGTAAAATATTATCTCTAATTGTTCCTGCAAACAAGAAGTTATCTTGAAAGACTACTGCAATTTGATTTCTTAATGATTTTAATGAGACATCTTTAATATCAACATTATCAATGAAGATATTTCCTTTTGAGATTTCATAAAATCTTGGAAGCAAGTTTACAAGAGTTGTTTTTCCGCCACCAGAATTTCCAACAAAAGCTATTTTTTCTCCTTTTTTGATGGTTAAATTAATATCGTTTAAAACGTTTTTTTTGCCATCATAACTAAAAGTGATATTTTTATATTCAATTTGATTTTGAATGGGAGATAAGGCTGGGGCATTTTCTTTTTCTGAAACACTCATTTTCATTTCTAAAAATTCAAAAACGCGTTCAATGGCCATGAAAGACATTTGAACGGCAGTAAAATTTTTACCAATGTTTTTAACTGGGGTATAAAGCATTAACAGTGCGGTCATAAATGCAACGAAATCACCGCTTGTAATTGTGCCCGATTTAATCAAATAACTTCCATACCAAATTGTTCCTGCAATTCCTAAAGAAATAATGATATGCATCATTGGAGAAAGCCAAGCTGTTTTTTGAGTGTATTTAATTTTTAATTTAAACATTTGTTTTAACACGCTTGAAAAACGGTTTGATTGGTGATCTTCAAGATTATAAGATGCAATGGTTTTTAATCCTGAAAAAGTTTCATTAAAAGCAGTTAAAACAGCGCCACCTGCCATAACAGTTGAATTCATAACTTCTTTAATCTTTTTTCTGATTTGTGTTAGCGGATAAAGAGCTGAACCTAAAACAATAATGGCAATAATGGCTAATTGCCAAGAGGTGTAAAATAAAACAAAAATAAGAGAGAACGAAGAGAAGAGACGTGTGGTGAAAACTTTTAAATTATTTAACAGGCCAGAACAAGCTAAATTAGGATCACTATCGCATCTGAAAACAACAAATCCTGATGTGTTTTTATCAACAAATGCGGATTCACAAGTAACCAGTTTTTGATAAATTTTTTCTTTAACATTATTTGTGATTTTTCCACCAACCCAAGCATTTAAATATGAAGCACCGTATTCTAGCGCGCTTTGAATAATTGTGAAAACAACAATGAATAGAGGGATCACATAAAGAGGTAAATTAAAAGGTGTTTCACCACCTTTTTCCATGATAACAGTATCCATAAATGGTTTTAAAGAAAGGGCGATGACTGCATCCAATGATCCAATTGGAATGGTGATAAGTGTGGCGGCCAAGGCTCTTCCCCAAAAAGGTTTAATGAATGGCCACATTCTGGAATAATTTAAAATAAAAGCGTTCTTTTTTAATCGATCTTTAATTTTTTGTTTCATGATTTCCTCTAAAAAAGTTTTTTTTATACTAGCTGAAAGGTTCTTTTTTGTCAACCTGTCATATTATCTTATTGAAATGGTTGTATAATTTTAAAATGATATAAAAATAAATATGAAAAAAAATAATTTAAAAAAAAGGATATCTTTTTGCTTGTCAATAAAAAAAATATATGCTAGAAAATAAGAAGCGCTAAAAAAAACCAGGTGGGGGCAATGGTGAAGAGATTTAAATTCTCATTTTCTGTTTTTGCTTTTTTTGCCGTTATTTATTCGGTGAATGCATTTGCAGCTTCTCAAGCTGATATGCAGTTAAAACCTTTTCAGGTTGAATTGACTCCTTCAGTTCCTTCTTATTCCTCGTCTAATGATATAGATGCTGGAGATGATTATGGTATATTAATTAACCAATTGAATTCTTCTTTTGATGTTTCGATTAATAATGCAGGAAAAATACTTTCAAATGAAGATGGATATGGTATTTATGGTTTGGCTTATCCAACACGTGGTGGAAGTGTTTTTATTGAAAATACGGGAACAATTCAAAATATCCAACTTCAAGAATTTACCAAAACAACGATTTTAAATGAAAAGAAACCAATAACTGAAGGTGGAACAACCAGTGTAACGAATATAAAGCCTTTGCTAACAGGTAATATTTTATTGGGAACAAATGCTGAAATCGCCAATAGAGATGGGGATATTCGTGCTGATTTGATTTCGTTAGATTATGGTAGTGTGATTAAAAATGGCATTGAAGATGTTTATGCCAAGGTTGATGGTGAAGTTAAATTAACAGATGTTGTTTTTTCTGATGCGCGTTTAGAAGGCGGTACGCTTCAGTTTGGTGGAGCTGGAAAACTTTATAACGGTCATGTAACGAATATGGATTCTGTAAAATTTGGTGATGGCGGCTCTATTTTTAACGTAGGTGATAATTACATCTGGAAAGAAGATGCTGATGGTGATGGAGTAGTAGATCCTGAAAATAAAGCTGGAAAATGGATGGAAACATTTGCCAAGTTTTATGCAGATGATGTGGTAATGGGTGCTAACGGAAAAATTTCAAATGAAATGGGAACAACATTTGATGTTGGAACAATTCAGATGGGTAATAATGCAACCATTACAAACGGCGCCAATTATACGTTTCAATATGCAAGTGTTTTTAACGTGAAAACAGGTGAAGTGATTACAACAACTGTTACAGATGAAAATGGTAATACAAGCACAACGGTTGTCAGTAACCTTTCTGATGAAGAAGTGGAAATGATGGAGGTTCCGCATGCTTCTTCTTTCCATGCAGATCGAATTATTTTGGGTGATAATTCAACTATTGAAAATAGAAAAGATAGTAATCTAACGGGGCATGATATCACTTTTGGCGAAAATGGAACGTTTAATATTCAAAGCGGAAAAGTGACTCTTTCATCTTCTGAAACAAGCGATTCGGATAAAGCGTTTTTAAATGAAGAGTCTTCTTTAAATTTTGGTAAGGGATCTTCTTTATTTGTTGGTGCTGAATTGCAAGAAGCTGTATTAGAACCACAAGTTTCTGATTCAACAGAAACAGTAGGTGATATAACAACTCAAACATGGGCAATTGTTCCTGAAGAAATTTTAAGTGCCAGAGTTTATCGAGGAGAGTTATCAGTTGATAACATAAATATGGGTGAAAATTCTTCTTTGAAACTTTTAGGTGGCAAGATTGAAGGTGAAACCATCCGTATGCAAGATGGTGCCAATATTTATATGGATCAGCAAACACATCAAGTAGGTGATTATCCGATTACATATTTGGCTGAATTAGATATAAACAAAGGCATTTATCTTGGAAATTCCTCTTCTATAACAGTTGTTAATGGCACAATTGATACGCCTATTATTAAATTTTTAGATGATGGTAAATTTACAACATCTTCAAGTTTCACGGTGAATCAATTAGATATGGGTAAACGAGCTGAAGTAACAGTTGCAGGTGTGTTAAAATCAAATGTGACTTTGGGTTCTGATTCAAAGGTTTTTATTACAAATCCCACCTTATTAGAAGAATTACCGGAAAATATTCCACTATACACATATGAAGGTGGTGGTATTCAAGGTTCTCTTAAAAAAGCAGATGGGGCAGAAAATGTTCATGTAACAGTTCGGTCAAATGATAATCGGTTTTATACTCTTTTAAAAGGCGAAATTGATGTTGATTCAATTTTATTAGAACAAGGCCTTTTAGAGCTTGAAGGAAGCATTAAGGGAAAGATTTCTTTAAGCTCAGATACGATTTTAAGGTTGACGGGCAGAGATCTTCATATTTATGATCCGGTCACAAGAATTGAAGGTTCAAAGAATACAACCGTTGAAGTGGCTGTGCCTGATCAAGAATTTTATAATACAAGTAATTGGATTAGTGCTGAAAATTTACTTTTATCGAATGGGGGTATTTCAATTAACAATGCGGTTAATTTTGATCATGTTGTGATGGGAGATAACACTACTGTTCGTTTAACTGGTGATTATAAAATTGGTGATATTAAAGAACAAAATGGGTCTGCTGTGAATACAACACTTGAAATTGCTGCAGGAAAGGGAAAAAGCATTAATTCAAGTGGTTCCATGCATATGGATCGGATTTTAGTTTCAAGTGGTAATTTTAATGTTTTCCATGATATTCATTCGTTAACATCATCTGGGCCTGTTACAATGCCAGCCTCTCCAATTGATGGTATTGAACTTTCAACGGATGCTTCTTTAACAACATTTGCGAATGTTTCAGTGAATCAAATTTTAAGAGATCAAGAATTGATCAAAAAAGGCGAAGATGTTTCAAATACAACGGTGACAGTCAACGCCGATCACTTCCAAGTTCTCAGAAATGTTGATATTGATAATTTGAATATGAACGGTGGCGTTTTTGAATTTATGAATAAAGATGGAACGAATGCCGTTAATGTCACAAATGATATTGAGTTAAAACCTTATTCAGCTTTAGCTGGAAGTGGTGTTTTAAATATTAAATCAGGGCATTTGGCTTTGCGTGAAAATGCGCGTTTAGCTGTTTCAATGCAAGATATTGAAACACAACCAATTTCTGAATTAAAAGTGCTCTCATCTGATACAATTATCACGGATTCTACTTTACCATATCAAACAAAAGCTTTAACAGTTGAAACAGATTCAACTGGATATATTGATGTGCGCGCCAATGGTGATAAAAATGATAAAATTACTGTTGAAGGAACAGTTAATTTAGCTGATGGAACAAGAGTTTTGGTGCGCGATATTCAAACCAATCAAGAATATGAAATTTTATCGGCTACACAATTAAATGGGAATAGTGATAAGTTGCGAACAACATTTTTGTGGAGTGGGGTTGATAAAAAGATTGAAAATAATGCATTGTCAATATCTGTAAAAGGAATAAAAACATTAAAAGAAGGGATTCAAATTGCAGATCATTCTAAAAATGTTGATGAACTCGCTGATACGTTAACAAAAATTCGCCAAAGTGAAGGGGCTTATAGTATTGATCCTTTCTTAGATACAGTTTTCTTTGCAGAATCAGCAGATGAAGCGGTTCGTGTTTTAGATGAATATTCTCCAGAAGGATATTTAAACACAATGCAAGCTTCTATGCGTATGCAAAAAGTTTTTAAAGAAAGTGTGTTAGGCGAAATGAATGCTATGCGCAATTATCGCATTAAAAACCAAACAACGCGTTATTATGTGAAAAACCCATATTATTATGGTCGCCCAGGACACGAAAGATATTATTATGGATTCCAAACAGGGCGCCGAAACCCTTATATGGATCGCAGGTCAGATCGAGGCGGAATTTGGGCAAAACCATTTATGCTTTCATTAACTCAAGATGATAAAGATAATCAAAGTGGGTATGATTTAAATGCATACGGGTTTACAGCAGGTATTGATCGCAAAGTTGGTGTGTTCACCATGGGTCTTGCTGCTTTATATGCCACAGGCGATATGGAACAAAACAATAAAAATATGAAGTCTGATTTAACCACATATGGGTTGGGTGTTTATGGAAGTATAAATCCACACTATTCACGCACGTTTATGGATTTTTATGCCTTATGGAGTCAAACAAGTGTTGATTCAAAACGCTCCATTAATTCTTTGTCAGAATCTTCAAAAGCTGATTTTGATATGACAGCATTTACATTAGGTGCTGACATTGGATATGAAATTTTGGTTGCTCCTAACTTTATTTTAACGCCAAAAATTGGGTTGGATTATACATCAATTGAAATGGATAATGTTGATGAAAAAGGAACAGGTAGAGCTAGAGTTTTATTAAAAGGAACGGATTTAACAAGCATTCAAATGCCGGTTGAAATTAAAGCTGCTTTTGATTTTGGTAGTCATAACTATCGTTTCCGCCCAGAGTTCCATGCCAGATGGACGCATGAATTTGGTGACACTGCAGCTAAATCAACAGCCAATTTTGTAAGATACGCAGCCCCATTTGCTGTTGAAGGGTTAAATGTTGATAAAGATGTGTTCACTGTTGGGGGATCTTTGTTATGGCTTTATGGATTAAGTGAATTTGAACTGAAATATGACTATGATTTCTCATCATCTTCAACGGGTCATAGCATCAATATGGGATATAAATATCTTTTCTAGAGATGTGAACCTATAAAGTTTATTTTTTTAAGGTTTTAGCTTGCTTTTATTTTATAAACATTTTAGATTAAATGTATTGTTTCATTATATCTAAAATAAGGAGAAAATAGATGTATGAGAATATAGAATTTATTGTGGCTTGTGCAGGAAAAAGCACGCGTAATTTTCCTCATTCAAAAGGGATTGCTCATAAATGTTTGTTACCATTTGGGGATATCAGATTAATTGACTGCGTGCTTCAAGATATTGTTCGTATGGGGGCTCGTCATATCACATTGGTTGTTTCTGATCAAACAACAATTGATGCTTTTCAAGAGGCTTTAAAAACAGATTTAAAAACGGAAAGTAAATTGCGTAATGGGGGCAGGGAGCGCATTGCAGATGTGTTACGCGCAACCTTTTTGCCAGATGATATTGATTTAAAATATGTGATTCAAGAAAAACCAATCGGAACGGCGCAAGTTTTGGGTTTAGCGCATCGTCTATCTCCAGAACGCCATGGTGTTTTAATTTTTCCAGATGATTTGATTGATTCAACAAAAGCAAAAGTTCCTTTTGTTAAAAAAATCACAGATTCTTTTTTGCAAGATCCTAAGAAAATTTTATTAACAGGTATTGTTAAAGAAGATGTGAGCAATAATGCGATTATTAGCAATAAAAGATTAATTGAAAAACCAAAAAATCCAACAAGCAATATTGCGGGATATTCTCCAATTGTTTTGCCAAAAGAATGTTTGGATTCCATTGAAAAAGAAACAGCTGAAATTGAAAAAACAGGGCAAATGCCTGAAGGATTATCTCTTGGCGAATGGGTTTATACAGATGGGATTAACTCTTTCTTGGATAAAGAAGGTGAAGAAAATGGATTTGCTGTTGAAATGGAAATTTTGGTTCCATCTAATTATGAAATGATGGATACGGGTTCTTTACCTCTTTATGAACAAGCTTTGATTAGGGAATTATTGACGCGTTCATTCTTTGCGCAAGAAAATAGAGAATATGTTCGAAAACTTTTAAGAGATATGGAATAATTTGAAAGTAAAAAGAAAAAAACCACCGAATAAAATCGGTGGTTTTTTTATATAAAATTATAAATTATCCTCTGTACTTAAAGACCAAAGTGGATTCCTCAGTGCAACCGGTGTCAGATGTTGGAGAGGATAAATCAACATAATGGAACGTTTTTCTTGTTAAGCTGGCATCATAGAGTTGTTGACAAGCAACAAGCGGAACTTTTTCATAGGTGATGGAAAAATAGGCTCCCTCATCTTCCGATTTAATGGTAATACTGCCACCCCATCTATTTTCCAATGAATATGTTGTTCCTGTTAATACGCAATCATCAATGGCTTTTTCTTGGCACATTTCTTGTAAATTAATTCCAGAATAGCTACTATCCCAAGAATAAGTATCTGCTACGTCTGCGGCAATATTGTCAACTTCTAAAATCGTTGAGTTAACCCTAAAATATGAATCAACGTAGCCCATAGATGTGATTCCACCAATACTGATTAAACCAATAATGGCAAGAACACCTAACATTTCAACCATACTGCGTCCAGATTGATTTTTTTTATTTGTCATGATACTAGTCCCCTCTTAAGATACTTAATCTACTTTTATTATATCAGAAAATGAAAAAAACTACAAGGAATTATTAAAAAATAATATTTTTTGCACAGAACTTGCAAAATTTAAAAAAAAATGCTTTTATTAAAAGATGATTACAACAACTGAAGAATTAAAAGAAGTATGTCAGCGCTTTGCGACACATTCTTTTGTTACAATTGATACGGAATTTTTAAGAGAATATACTTTTTACTCTAAATTATGCGTGATTCAAGCTGCGAGTGAAGATGAAGCGGTTTTGATTGATCCTCTTGCAAAAGGATTGGATTTAACACCTTTTTTTGAGTTATTAGAAAATAAAAATGTTGTAAAAGTATTTCATTCTGGGCGTCAAGATATTGAAATTTTTTATAATATGACCAAAAAAATTCCTTATCCTATTTTTGATACGCAAATTGCTGCCATGGTTTTAGGATATGGAGATAGCGTTGGATATCAGCAATTGGTTTCAGATTTATTGCATATTGAAATTGATAAAGGCATGCGTGT
The DNA here is from genome assembly GCA_045614025.1 of Alphaproteobacteria bacterium. Taxonomy (GTDB): domain Bacteria; phylum Pseudomonadota; class Alphaproteobacteria; order CAAHEQ01; family UBA3637; genus RGIG4140. Next base: position 24,791 of record JAZLCE010000038.1, on the reverse strand, counting down.
GACTGATTGGTCAAAACGCCCATTATCTGAGGCTCAATTAGAATATGCTTTAAGTGATGTGACTTATTTAAGAGATGTCTATTTATTGGTAAATGAAAAGGTGATGCATCAAAACCGTTCTTCTTGGATTGAAGAAGAAATGAATCAGTTATATGATGAAAACCTTTATGAACCATCTCATGAAAAAATTGCCTCTAAGTTAAAATATAATTTTAAATCAAAACAACCAAAATATATCTATCAAGATCTTTATTTGTGGCGCGAAGATCAAGCTAAAAAATTAAATATGCCCCGCCGCCAAATATTAAAAGATGAAGTGATGCAAGATATTGCTCGGGCGCATCCAAAATCGTTGGAAGAATTATCAGCATTGAGGAGCATTATTCCTTCTTTTTTGAAAAAACAAAGAGCTCAAGAAGTTGTTGATGTGGTAAACGCTGCTCTTTTAAAAAAGCCTGAAGATTTTTATCCTTTCCCTGAAGAAAAACAACATGTGATTGGTAATAAAAATTTGATGTCGATATTGCATTTATTATTGGATATGGTGTCTGGAAAAGAAAAAATTGCTTCAAAATTAATTGGAACGCAAGAAGATTTATATCAATTTGCATATGGTTTATCGAAACCAGCATTTATGTTTGGTTGGCGATATGAAATTTTTGGAAAATATGCTGAACAAATTAAAGAAGGAAAAGTTGGTTTGTTTTATAATCCGAAAAGCAAAATTGTTGAATTTAAGGAAATTTAAAAATTTGTTGACAAAAAAATGATTTTTTGTTATTATACTCCTCATATCATCTTTATGAGGAGTTTTTTATGAATAAAAAAATGATTGGTCGATTAATTGCCAAAGGAGATAAAAAAGAACTTGAAAAGGCAATTGGTGAGACGTTACCAGAAGTTTTAAATGAATATGGTGAAACGCCTTTAATGTGGGCTATTCGTTTTGGATATACAACGGATGGGGATGATATTTTTAAAATGATTTTGAATATGCCTCAAGATTTAAATAAAAAAGATTCAATTGGTTTTTCGGCACTTTCATATGCTCTTTCATTGCGTAGACCTGCATTCGCAGAAGCATTAATTGAAAAGGGTGCTGATGTTAATGTTCCTTGTAAAATTGCCATTGCGCCACATCCAAGAGCATATGCTGCTCATAAAGCTGCTTTTTTAAGTCATGCAATTAAGCCTTATCCTGTTGAGAAAGATCAAATTTTGCACCCAATCAGTTTGGCAATTTATAAATCTTATGATGATTTGGTTTATAAAATGATAGATGCGGGTGGCAATTTAGATACCGTTGGTGGATTGGATATTACGCCATTATCAATTTCTATTCGCACAGGTAAATTAGATGTTTTGCAATATCTTCTTGAAAGGGGTGCAAATCCGAATGTATTACCAAAAAATTGGTCTAATTATGGGGTTAAACCAGAAAGCATTTGTCCAGTTGCAATTAAAAAGGCATTAAAATATGGATGTGGGGCATCTATAAGTTTACTGTTAAAAGCGGGCTCTCGTTTGCCAAAGCTTTTTTTAAGACGCGATAATTTTTATTCAACACCGCTTACTTATCTTTTTTCTCAACCAAAAGAACAGTTAGCTGAACCTTATTATTGTTTGCGTCAATTGCAAAAAAGATTTGATATTTCAGTGTGTGACTCAGATAACAGATCGCCTCTTTCTTATGCGATTGAAAATAATTTTGATGATTATTTAATTTCTTCTTTACTTCATGAAAAAGTGAATAATTTAAAAGATAAGTTTGCGTGCACACCGATGATATATGCTTGGTTGAATAAAGATACGTCTGTTATGAAGATTTTATATAATGCTGGCGTGCCAATGGCTTCAAATGTATATGAACCAACAGGGCAAACTCTTTTGATGATGTCTATTGAAAAAAAAGATTATCAGATGGTGGATTTTTTAATGAAGCATTCTCCTATGCTTTTAACTAAAGATAGCATGGGACGAAGTGTATTATCTTATATTGATGAAACAATGCCGTTTTTTCAAGAAATTTCAAAAGAATACCAAGTGCAACAAGAAAAAATGAAACAATATTTGCAACGCAACAAATAAATTTTTATGCGTTTTTCTTTAATGGATTTTTATAAAATAATGCTTCTTTTACATGCATTGATTTAACGATTTCGGATTGGGCTAAATCGGCGATAGTTCTTGCAACACGAATGGTGCGATGATAACCTCTTGCTGAAAGATGAAGTTTTTCGGCCGCTAATTGCAAAAAGCGAATAGCATCTTCTTCCAAGTGAGCATGTTTTTCTAAAAACATACCATCAGCTTCGGCGTTTCTTAAAATATTTGTTCCTTTATATCTTTCTTTTGCAAATTCCAAAGCTTTTTTAACTCTGGTTGCAACTGTTTGTGAGGATTCTCCAGTTGATGTGGTTAAATCCCAAGGGTTAACGGCTGGAACTTCAATTTGCAAATCAATACGATCTAATAACGGCCCAGATATTTTTGAAAGATATTCTAAACCACATTTAGGTGCTTTAGCACATTCGTTCCCGAAAACACCTAAGTAACCACATTTACAAGGATTCATGGCGGTGATTAATTGGAATCTTGCTGGATATGAAAGATGCGCATTGGCTCTTGCAACGGTGATTAAACCTGTTTCCATTGGTTGACGCAAGGATTCTAAAACACTTCTATTGAATTCAGGGAGTTCATCTAAAAATAAAACGCCACGGTGAGCTAAAGATATTTCCCCTGGTCTTGCCTTTGTGCCACCACCAGTTAAGGAGGCCATTGTGGCGGAATGGTGGGGGGCTCTGAAAGGGCGTTTTGTAACAAAATTTCCTTCTTTAATTAATCCAGCAACAGAATAAATTTGGCTGACTTCTAACATTTCTTCTTTACTTAATTCGGGTAATAAGGAAGAAAGACGGGCCGCAAGCATGGATTTACCTGTTCCCGGCGGGCCAATCATTAACATATTGTGGCCACCTGCAGCAGCAATTTCAAGTGCGCGTTTTGCAGATTCTTGACCTTTAATTTCAACAAGATCAAGAAGTGGGGTATTGTCTTTAAAATCAAGAGGTTTTGGTTTTGGTAAAATGATTTCTCCTTTTAAATGGTTTAAAAGAGAAAGCAAATCTGGAGCTGCAACAATATTGGGTGTTTCAGCCCATAAAGCTTCAGCCCCTTGAGTTTCAGGACAAACAAATCCCAAATTTTCTTTTTTGGCTTCAATGGCTGCAGGTAAAATTCCTGAAACAGAGCGGATGCTACCATCCAAACCCAATTCGCCCATCATAATAAAATCTTTTATTTTTGAATGGGGAATAACTTGCATTGCAGCTAAAAGCGCCATAGCAATAGGAAGATCATAATGAGTACCTTCTTTAAAAACATCAGCTGGAGCAAGATTAACGGTGATGCGTTGTGGGGGAAGGTGAAGATTTAAGGTATGCAGTGCGGCGCGAACGCGTTCTCTGCTTTCTGTAATCGCTTTATCACCAAGGCCCACAATTGAAAAACTGGGCAGTCCGCTTGTAATTTGAACTTCAATTTTAATTTTTAAAACATGAATACCTAAAAAGGCAACAGTATTTGTTGATGAAATCATTTACCACCGTGGAATATTTATATTTTCTGATTGCAATGAAGGCGTTTGTGGTTCAGCTGGTGTTGGCATAATTTCTTCATAATAAACTTCATTGTCGCTTTGCCAAACAGGATAAGCTTCTTGCCCAGACATCACATGATTCGCTGGAATTTGTTGCACCTGTGGTAGTTGATAGGTGTCGGGTAAAATCACTTCTGCTGATCCTTGTGTTGGATAAAAATCATTCGTGGTTTGAGTTTCAACATATGGAATATATGTTTGAGCTTGTTGTTGATAAGAATGATTTATTGGTTCTAAATTTGTTGGCACATAAGAATTTGCTTGTTCCATAATTGGCTGTGCTTGCTGAACAGGTTGGGCCTGTTGAACGGGCTGTGTTTGTTGAACAGTTGGTTGAGGTTGCTGAACGGGTTGAACTGGCGCATTTTGAGTTGGAGCTTGAGCAGTGTAGTTTTGTGTTTGAGTATTTGGAGTTGAATAAAATGGCGCTGGTTGAGCTGGTGGTTGAGCAATAGGAGCAGCTTGCGGAACCATAGGAGTTGGATAAGCAAAAGGAGCCATTTGAGGCAAAACAATTGTTTGAAAGAAAGGTGAACCACCGCCATTTCCATTTGGCGCTGCCTGTAAAATTTGAGGCATAATGTTGGAACTTGCTTGTGGTAAAACAACAGGAGGAGGCGTTGTTTGAGCAGGTGCAACTGGTGCTTGTTGAACAGGTTGCTGTGGTTGCGCAACTGGAGGAGGGGTTGTTTGGGTAGGAGCTATCTGTGGTTGCTGAGCGGTTACGGGTTGCGTAGCTGGAGGAGGGGTTTGTTGCGGTGTTACCACAGATGGCGATTTAATGGCTGCTAAAATTTCTTCTAAAATAGAGCGGTCATCATCTTTTTTTGGTTCTTCAACAATGGTTATTTCTTCTTTTGGAGGCATTAATTCGCTTTGAATAAATGCATCAGATTCTGGCTTTTGAGTTGGCATACAAGCAGACAAAAAAGCAAAACTTAATAAAAAATATAAACGACTATTCATGGTCCCCACCTCTAAATAAATTGTTCATTTCTTTAAGCGAGTATATCAAAAACTTTTTTAAAAGGAAAGACTTTTTTTCTTTTTTTTATATTAATTTTTTGATTTGATTCGTTTAATTTTAGCTCCCAATTTTGAAAGCTTTTTCTCTAATTGATAATACCCTCTATCAATATGATAAATGCGTTTAACAATGGTTTCCCCTTTGGCAATTAAGGCTGCCAAAACAAGAGAAACACCGCCTCTTAAATCAGAAGACATAACTTGCGCTCCACTTAAATTTTTAACACCCGTGATTAAGATAGCATTATTATTTAAAAGAGTGATATTTGCCCCCATTCGTTTTAATTCTGGGATATGCATGAATCTGTTTTCAAAAATTCTTTCTTCAATTAAGCTCATTCCTGGAGCTAAAGAAAGAAGAGTTGATAAAGGCGCTTGTGCATCTGTTGGGAAACCTGGGTATTCAGAGGTTGTTAATGAAGTTGCCTTTAAAGAGGCTTTTGTGGCATCAACTAAAATGCCATTTTTATCTTCTTTAAAAATAATGTTAGAAGGACGTAATGCATCTACAATTGCATCCATTAAATTTATTTTTGCGCCTTTTAAAAATATTTTTCCTTTTGTGAGTGCTGCAGCAACGGCAAACGTGGCAGCTTCAATTCTATCGGCAACAACTTCATGATTTGTGCCATGCAATTCTTCAACCCCTTCAATGGTTAAAACTTTTGTTCCAATACCTGAAATTTTTGCACCCATTTTAACTAAAATATCAATTAAATCCATTACTTCTGGTTCAAGTGCTGGATTATGAATAGTTGTTATTCCTTTGGTTAAAACAGCCGCCATGATGGTGTTATGTGTTGCGCCAACAGAAACTTTTGGGAAGAAAATATTTGCTCCATGTAATGGTCCTTTGGCGCAAACATATCCATTTTCAACTTTAATATCAGCGCCCATTTCTTTAAGGGCATTCAAATATAAATCAACGGGGCGTGTTCCAATAGCACAGCCGCCTGGAAGAGAAACTTCAGCTTCGCCAAAACGAGCCAATAGTGGGCCTAAAACCCAAAAAGAAGCGCGCATTTTTGAAACAAAATTATAGTCGGCATGAAAATTTGTTATTTTATCAGCAGTTAAAGTCATTGAAGATTTTTTTGCTTTTATTTTCATTCCCATGCTTTTAAGAAGATCTGATAACGTGTTTACGTCAGAAAGATAAGAAATGTTTGAAAGTGTTACTGGTTCTTTTGTTAAAAGAGCTGCGATCATAATTGGAAGAATGGCATTTTTTGCACCATTAATTTCCACTTCACCTTTTAATTGGCAACCACCTTGAATTTTAAATGCATACATTTTCAAATCTCCTTTTTAAGAAGTTTTTATTTTTTTTCGCGTTCTTCTTTTTGTTTTTTTCTTAGCTGAATATTTTTTTGAAGCTCGCGTGCTTGTTTTAAAAATTTTTCAGCTTGTTTTTGAGATAAATTTAAATTTTCTTTGATTGTTTGAATCAGTTTATCATCTTTTTCACTTGTTGTCATTTTTTTTAGCTTTCCAAAATAAAAGTTGCAGGACCACTATTTTTAATTTCCACCAGCATATCGGCACCAAAAATGCCTGTTTGAGTTGGGATGTTTTTATCTTTTAAAAGTTGAACAAATTGATCGAATAATAGACGCGCTTTTTCAGGATTTCCAGCTTTAGTAAAGGATGGGCGGCGGCCATGAGAGCAATCGGCTAAAAGAGTGAATTGAGAAACGGCTAAAATAGAGCCATTTATATCCAAAATAGATTTATTCATTTTGCCATTTTCATCTTCGAAAATGCGCAAAACAGAAATTTTTTCTGCCATTTTTGAGATTGTTTCGTTTGTGTCGGTTTCTTCAACACCAACTAATAAACAAAACCCCATTTGGCAAGAGCCCACTTCTTTATTTTCAACATGAACTTTGCTGGATAAAACGCGTTGTAAAACAATTTTCATTTTTAACCTCTTTATTGCTTATAAAGGTATGTTTTTTTTCTTTTAAAGTCAAGAAAAATCTTCTTTTTAAAATGGGTGATTTAATTAGGATTTATCTTTATTTTTTGTTGTTATTTTAAATAAAAAAAGGCAATCTTGAATGACTGCCTTTTAAAAAGATTTTATCTTGATTTTGAATGATTTTGTTCTATAAAAAATTTTCTTTTTTGAGCCTCTAAAATTTTTTCTTTTTCAATTTCTTCCAAATAATTAACAGCTCTTGAATGGCTTTTTTTATGTCTGAATAATTCGCTGACAATATAAAGAGGAACAATTGGTTTTAACATTATATTTGATTTATTTTGAGCATGATTATTTGTTTGTTGATGGCGACTGGTTAATAAATAAAGCGTTCCAGTTGAATTCGTTGCTTCAATTAAATTTTCAATAATTGACGCATTTTCACTGAAATTACCAGTTGGCGTGAGAAAAGAACTGTTTAAACACACAGAAGCAAATGTTGGTTGAATGGAATTATGAATATAATTTGCAACATTTAAAAGAACTTCTTGATCTGATGTGTGATTTGAAGAATTAAAAAATTGAGCTTGAGAAACAAGAGAGTCTCCTCTTAAATGAGCGCTTCTATTAATACAACTAACTGTATCTTTATAAATGCCTACGCTTCTATCTTTTCCTAAAGCTAAAACAGGTTTATCATGCAATAATCCTTTTTCTAAAATGGCAAAGTGAGGGGTTTGTTCTTTTTCATTAGAAACGCTGTTTGATGTGATAAGAACAACATTTTTTCCGCCATTTTTTTTATGATGTTTTAGTGCTTTTTCAATGAATGTTTCTGTTTTGCTTTTTCCATCAGTTGCACCAAAAAAATCTGCAATATTTAAAACGAGCTCGCTAAGGCTTGAAAATTTTTTTGTCATATAAAATCCTTTATGTTAAAAATGTGAAAGTATTCTAACATAAAAGATATAATTTGTCAAATATTTTATAAATATTAACAAGTTAAAACGTTTGTAGCCAAACCACCTAATGAAGTTTCTTTATATTTTTTATTAAGATGTTTGCCTGTTTCATACATAGTTTTAATCACATTATCAAGGCTGACAAGATGCTCGCCATCTCCTCTTAAGGCTAATCTAGCCGCATTAACGGCTTTTGTTGCCCCCATGGCATTTCGTTCAATGCAAGGGATTTGAACTAAACCAGCAATTGGATCGCAAGTTAACCCTAAATTATGTTCCATGGCAATTTCAGCTGCATTTTCAATTTGTTCTGGTGTTCCACCCATAGCAGCAGTTAACCCAGCGGCAGCCATTGAACAAGCAACGCCGACTTCTCCTTGGCATCCAACTTCTGCACCAGAAATAGAGGCATTTGTGCGATAAAGTGAACAAATGGCAGAAGCGGTTAACAAAAAGATGCCGATACCAATTTCTTTTTGAAAAGGGGATTTAAGGGATGAAAATCTTTCATAATATCTTAAAACAGAAGGCATAATGCCAGCAGAACCCATTGTTGGAGCGGTTACAATTTTGCCACCACAAGCGTTTTCTTCTGATACAGCAAAAGCCCATAAGTTAATCCAATCAATCACCATCAGTGGATCGGAATTATTTTGGATGAAATTTTCTTTTAGGCGTTTATAAATTTTAGGGGCTCTCCGTTGAATATTTAATCCCCCTGGCAGTTCTCCTTTATGGTGAATACCAGCTTCAATGGATTCATCCATGACTTTATAAATTTTACCAATACCTTCTCTGATTTCATTAAACGAACGCAAAGCTTCTTCATTTTTCATAACAATTTGATCAATTGTCATATTGTGTTTTTTTGTTAAGGCAATTAATTCATCACATGTATCAAAAGGATAGGGAACAAATATCTTTTTTTGTTCGGTTGTTTTATTGATATCTGCTTGTTTTTTAATTGTTCCACCACCGATTGAAAAATATGTTTCTTCAAGTAAAACAGCATTTTTATTGTCATAGGCAATAAATTTCATGCCATTGGAATGCTCTTTTAAAAAGGTCTTTTTCTCTAAAATGATATCTGAATCCATATCAAAAGAGATTTGTTTTTGGTTTCCTAGGTTCAATATTTTTTCATTTTTAATTTTTTCAAGCGGATTTAAACTTAAATCAATTGTTTCAGCTTCAAATCCAGCTAATCCATATACACAGGCGTTTAAAGTTCCATGTCCAACACCTGTTAAAGCTAAAGAACCATAAAGAGTGACAGTTACTTTGCTAACTTTTGAAATTTTATTTTGTTCAATCAAAGTGTCGCTAAATTCTTTAGCTGCTCGCATAGGGCCAACTGTGTGCGAACTTGAGGGGCCAATTCCAATTGAAAATACATCAAAAAATGAATGATACATATATCCTCCTTTTTAGCCGTTATGTTTAAATTGGGCTTGATATAATGCAAAATAGGCATTTTGCTTTTCAAGTAATTCTTTATGAGAACCACTTTCAATGATTTCGCCTGAGTTAATAACAATAATTTTATCTGCATTTTGAACTGTTGATAAACGGTGAGCAATGACGATAACAGTTCTATCTTTCATTAAGTTATCAATAGCTTGTTGCACAATAGCTTCAGATTTGTTATCAAGAGCTGAAGTGGCTTCATCTAAAATCACAATTGGTGCATTTTTAAGGAAGGCTCTTGCAATAGCAATACGTTGTTTTTGGCCCCCGGAAAGAAGAACACCTCGTTCGCCAATTTCTGTATCTAATCCATTTTCAAGAGAGTTGATAAATTCATCTAAACAAGCCATTTTAATCGCTTTTTCAACTTCTTTTTTTGTTGCAGTTGGCTTACCAAGCATAATATTATCTTTAATTGTTCCTGAAAATAAGAAGTTGTCTTGAAAAACAACGGCAATTTGATCTCGAAGACTGCTTAAAGAAATATCTTTAACGTTTAAACCATCAATTAAAATTTCGCCACTGTTAACATCATAAAATCTTGGAATTAAGTTAACAACGGTTGTTTTTCCGCCACCAGAATTGCCAACAAGTGCAACGGTTTGACCTTTTTTAATGGTTAAATTAATATTTTTTAAAATTTGTTTTTCTTCAGTATATGAAAAGTTAACATTTTTAAATTCAATTTCATTTTTAAGTGTTGGCATTTCTTTTGCTTTTTTGTTTTCTTTAATTTGAACTTCCATGTCAATCATTTCAAAAACACGCTCAATAGCCATTAATGAAAGTTGAACCGCATTGAAGTTTTTTCCAATATTTTTAATAGGCGTATAAAGCATGAGCATGGCGGTGATAAAAGCAACAAAGTCACCAGCAGAAATTGTTTTGCTTTTAATTAAATAGCTTCCATACCAAATGGCTGCAGCCATACCAATGGCAATAATGATGTGCATCACTGGGGAAAGCCAGGCTGTGCGTTGTGTGTTTTTAATTGAAAGTTTGAAACTTTGTGTTAAAATGCCAAAAAATTTCTCTCTTTGATGATTATGTAAATTATATGATTTAATGGTTTTGTTACCAGCATATGTTTCATTAAATGCCGTTAAAACTTGCCCATTTACAACAACGCTTTGAGCCACAATTTTTTTGATTTTTTTTCTGATTTTTGTAACTGGATATAAAGCTGAACCTAACACAACAATAGCAATAATGGCAAGTTGCCAAGATGTGTAAAGTAAAACACCGATGAGGGTCAAAGAAGAGAAAATTCTTGTTGTGAATGTTTTAACATTATTTAATAATCCAGAACAAGCTGTATTCGCATCTGCATCAAAACGAGTGACGATAAGACCGGAAGAAACGCTATCTAAAAAAGAGGTATCTAAAACCAAAAGTTTTTCATATAACTTTTTTTTCATTTCTTGAGTGATTTTTCCCCCCGTCCATGCGCTTAAGTAAGCAGAGGCATATTCAAGGGCTGATTGAAACAAGGTGAAAAGAATAATGAAGATTGGAATAACGTAAAGGGGTAAATTAAAAGGTGTTTCCCCATTTTGAGAAACAACAACCGTGTCCATAAAAGGTTTTAAAGCTAAAGCAATAACCGCATCTAAAGCACCAATTGGTAATGTGATCAGTGTGGCTAATAGACATCTGAACCAATAAGGTTTAACCAAAGGCCACATGCGTTGATATGCTTCAACGAGGTTAACTTTTTTAATTTCCGGTTTTTTTGCCATTATAAGCTCCGTTTAAGATAAGTTTGATTGAATAAATGATATAATTTGATTTAAATGTAATTGACTGATAGAATGAGGGGTAACAGGATCAATAATTTCCGTTGTATGAAAGCCACTATTTTCAAAAAGAGGTTTTGTTTTATTTGCGGCTTGCTCAGGAATCACTGTATCCATATCCCCACGCGTAATCAAAACGTTTGGTTTTTGAACCAAAGAAGGAATATTGTAAGGTGGAACAGGAGACATTAAAATAAGCCCAGCAAATTTTTCTGTTTCGTTAAAAATGGTTTGCGCTGCCATTAAACCACCTTGTGAAAAACCGCCGATAAATATATCTTTGTTTTTTAATCCTGTTTGTTTTTTTATGGCGTTAATATATTCTTGAATTAAATGAATTTTTTCCTGTGCGCGTTGGCTTAAAATATTTAAATAATTTTCATCTAATGTTTCTTTTTCAAAATAATCATCAAGACTAAACCATTCATAACCTGCACCAAAAGTTGGTGTGGGCGCATTAGGCATAAAAAACGCCATAGAGGGAAAAGAATTTTTTAAAAATGGGGTGAGGGAATATAAGTCATTACCATCTGCTCCATACCCATGAAATAAAATGAGTGCTTTTTGAACATCATTTGGAACAAATGAAGGGCCATCTAACATGAAATTCTCCTTGAAAGAATGTTTTTTTTGTGTTAAACAAAGAATACACTATAAGATGTTTTTTATAATCAGATTATAAAGTTTTTAAGGATAAAAAGCAATGAAAAAAAACAACTTGATTTCTTTTTGTGTGTTAGTTAGTTTTTTGGTTTCAAGTTCAGCATTTGCTGGAGGCAGAACATTAAAAGGTGTTTCAGAAACTGAACAGTTGGGTATTTCTGCTGGTGTTGCGTTGGCATGCAAAGTGGATATGGAAAAACTTAAAAATTATGAAATGATTGCAAGCAGAATTATTGTAAATCCACTTAAAAGTGAAAAAGCTGAAAAGGAAGCGTTGCATCTTTATGCTCAAGCAAAATTAAAAGCTTTTGCCGAACAAAAAAAACAAAAATTAATGAATTGCGTTGAAGTATTAGAGCGTTTTGAAGAACAAGATATTTTTAATTCTGTTGTTTATCGAGATGGAACGATTAAATTGCCAAATGGGAAGGTTTTAAAACCAAAACGACCATTAGCAGTTTCTAAAGATAAAAAGAAAAAATAAAAAGGCAAAAGATGCGCCCGTCAATATTAAATGGTTTGTTTTTACCTGTTTCATCAATTTCAGGAATTGGTCCTAAACTCAGTGTGCTTATTGAAAGGGCTTGTGGTAAATATACACAAGATGTGTTGTTTTCAATGCCAAGTGGTGTTTTATACCGTCCCTATGTGGAAAACAAAAATCGTTTAATTGCTGGATCATTGGCCACGATTTTATTTGAAGTTATTTCTCATCAAAAACCATTAAAAAGATCTCAGCCATATAAAGTGAAAGGTTTGTTTGATCATCAAGAAGCTGAATTGATTTTTTTTAATTACAATGAAAAATATTTGCAAGATCGATTAAAAGTAAATGAGAAATATTTTATTTCTGGTAAAATTGAATTTTTTATGGGAAAAGTGGGAGTTCTTCATCCAGATTTTATTTCAAAAACAAAAGAAGAAATCCCTGTTTTTGAACCAGTTTATCCTTTAACCGCTGGTCTTAGTGGTAAGGTGATGGCTAGAGCGGTTAAGTCTGTGTTAGATCAGGTTCCTGATTTGCCAGAATGGCAAGATAGTGCTTTTATGAAAAAACAGGGGTTTGTTGATTGGAAAAGTTCACTAATCAAGGCGCATCATCCCCAAAAATCATCCGATTTATTTTTGGATGATAAATTTAGAATGCGTTTGGCTTATGATGAATTATTGGCAAATCAATTGGCGCTTTTTTTAGCGAGATCTCATCATAAAAAGCAAAAGGGCATTCAAATTAAGCCAGTTAGATCTATTGCTAGTGAAGTTCTTTCGAAATTGCCTTTTGATCTAACGGGTGCTCAAAAAAGAGTGATAGAAGAAATCAGAAATGATTTATTATCTGAAGATAAAATGATCAGGCTTTTGCAAGGGGATGTGGGGGCTGGAAAAACGCTTGTTTCCTTAGCTGCTCTTTTAATGGTTTGCGAGGGTGGTTTTCAAGGGGTTTTAATGGCGCCAACAGATATTTTAGCAGGGCAACATTTTAATTCTTTTGAAAAAATATTGAAAGGAACCAATATTCGAATTGGCCTTTTAACAGGAAGAGAAAAAGGCAAAAAAAGAGATAAAATTTTAGAAGATTTATTATCTGGAGAAATTGATATTTTAATCGGAACACATGCGGTTTTTACAGAAGATGTTCAATATAAAAATTTGGCGCTTGTTGTGATTGATGAGCAACATAAATTTGGTGTTCAACAACGATTGCAGTTAACAAAAAAACAAAAAGGTGTTAATTTGCTTGTGATGACTGCAACGCCTATTCCAAGAACGCTTGCTTTAACATCTTATGGGGATATGGATATTTCAATATTAGATGAAAAGCCAAAAAATAGACAGCCAATTGAAACAAAGGTGATTTCTGTTGAAAAGGTTTTTGATGTTATTGAAAAGTTAAATGTAAAGATTAAAACAAGCGATAAAAGGATTCAAGTTTATTGGGTTTGTCCGCTTGTTCAAGAATCTGAAAAATTGGATTTAATGGCTGCTGAAAAACGATTTGAAGAGCTTAAAGAAGTTTTTGGTGATCAAGTTGGCATGGTTCATGGAAAAATGAAAAGTGCTGAAAAAGATTTGGTGATGGATCGTTTTAAAAAAGGAGAGTTATCGGTTCTTGTTTCAACAACGGTGATTGAAGTGGGTGTGGATGTTCCTACGGCAAGTGTGATGGTAATTGAGCATGCAGAACGTTTTGGCTTAGCAGGGTTGCATCAATTACGGGGTCGAGTTGGCAGGGGATCTGAAAAGTCAGTTTGCTTATTGTTATATGGAAAACAGCTATCTGAAACAGGGAAGGCAAGATTAAAAGTGATGCGCGAAAGTGAAAATGGTTTTGTGATTGCTGAAGAAGATTTGCGTTTAAGAGGTGCTGGAGATTTGTTGGGTGTAAAACAAAGTGGGTTACCGCAATTTAAAATGGCTGATTTATCGGTGCATCAGCATTTGTTAAAAACAGCGGCGCAAGATGCTAAAACAATTTTATCAATAGATCCTTATTTGGAATCTGAACGAGGGAAAGCCCTTCGTATTTTACTTTATTTATTTCAAAAAGATTCAGAAATTTTAACATTGAAAGCAGGATAACGTGACACTTAAATTTACATTACAACCACCTGAGGTGACAAAAGCACTTCGAAAAGAATTTGATCGAAGAGATATGAATCATAAATTTGTTAAATGGCTTTATCGTAAGGGCTTTTTAGATCAATATAAAGATGTGATTAGTTTAGAACGCGCTAAGCGTGGTAAAATCCCTCATGGATTTGATGTGCATCATATTTTGCCACTTTCGGGAGGAGGGACAAATCATGTTTCAAATTTTTGCTTGATTGAGAAATCATTGCATAAATTTATTAATAAAAAATGTTTTGAACCAGCGCTTCGCCATATTAAGATTGGCGAATCTGTTGATATTGAAATCCCTGATTTTCCAAAGGTTGCTTTAAGACGAGATTATAATGGATTTATTGACCAAAAGTTAAAGCATTCGAGAGATAGGCAAAAATTTTATCAATATTTGAAACGTTGGCAAAAAGGAAAATAAACTTAAAGCCTTGTTTGAAGATAGGCGTAAATTTCTTTATATTGATCTTTTGTTAAGTTATAGTAAGATTGATAGTTAAATGCTTTTCTTAATTCTGCATGAATGGAATTGGGGTGTCTTTTTTCTTTTAATGCAATTTGCTTAATTAATTTTTTATACGTCAATTTTTCAACGGGAGATATAGTGATATATTCAAGTTTGCTTGAGCTCAAATTCGATTTGGTTTGAAATGAAAAGTATGAAAAACAACAAAGAAAACCTGCTAAAAAAATAAAGCTTAATAAACTTATTATTAAAAAAAGTTTTTTATATTTGTGAGGCTTTTTGTTTGAATTTGCATATACTGCTTGATTAAACAGATGGGTAATTTCATTATCGATATTCATGGTAAAATACTTAAGCTGTTTTTTTTGTTATCAGATCCATTATTATATCTTGTATATTTTGAGAAAGGTTGTCATTTGAGGGATTTTTTGAAAATTTTTCATAAAGGAGTAAAATAAGTTTAGCTTTTTGTTCCGGTGAAAAATGAAGTTTTTTTTCAATTATCAACTTTTCTATTGAAATTATAATCGAAGTTAATCGGTTTTTATCAAAAGGCTCTCCTTTAGGTTGAAATTCAGAAGGCAATAAATCCCATTTTGAAATATTTAACACCTTTGAAATAGAAAGAATTTTATCCAAAGGAATAGGATATCCTTTTTCATATCTATCCCAATGTTGTTGACTTACTCCAATTTTTTCAGCCAAAGCTTTTTGGGAAAGACCAAGAGCTATTCTTTTGTTTTTTAAGAGGGTAATTTGAATAAATTCATTCTTTTTCATAGTGTTATTATATCAAAAAAAATGATTTTGTCCATAGGATTTTTTTGTTGACATTACACATTTTATGTGTTACATACACCATTATGGGAAAAGTTGAATTTTTATTTTAATTTTTTTGTTTTAATTGAAAGGAAATTTTATGTCAAAGTTAACGGATAGCAATATTTTGAGCGCACTTCAAGAAGGAAAAACAATAGATTTAAATGGAAATATTTTATTGCGCGAATTATTAGAGGGGAGCGAAGGGGTTCTTTATGCATTATATCAAGAAGAAAGTTTATGGAAACCTTATTCCCCCAAAGTTTATGATTTGTTGCAATCAACTTGGACAATAAAAAAATAATATCTTTACTCTTGAAAAACTTTTTAATACATGTAACATTAAAAGGGGAGGTACAAATGGATATTATTGGTATTATGACGGGCAATTCTTTAGATGCTTGTGATTTGGTTTTAACAAGATTTATTGAAGATAGAATGCAAGATTTGGCATTTGCATCCTTTCCTATTTCAAAGAGTCTTCAAAAAGATATTTCTCTTTTAAAAAAGAAAGTTCAAAATAAAGAAATTCTTCTTGAAAGTATATCATTAGATCCGTTTTTTATTCAAGTTCATCAACGATATATCAAATGGGTGGCAAGTTCGGTAAAAAAATTTTTAAAGCAAAATTCTTTAACAAGAAGAGATGTTGATTTAATTGGTTTTCATGGTCAAACATTAGATCATAATCCTCCTAGTGTGGCCACCTCTTTTGATGAAGTTTATACGCTTCAAATGGGGTCAGGTGATTATTTAAGTGATTTAACTCAAATTCCTGTTGTTTCGGATTTTAGATCTGATGATATGATGAATAAAGGTGAAGGGGCACCACTTATTCCTCCTCATAATGAACATTTTTCAAAAATGTTGGGATTAGATGAGTGTATTTTTTATAATGCAGGAAACACCTCTAATTTAGCGGTGATTCAAAATAAGAAAGTGGTCCAAGGATTTGATAGTGGGCCTTTTAATGAGTTGAGTGATTATTTGGTTCGTTTTTATAAAAAGGAATCTTATGATAAGGATACGCGTTGGGGTGTAAAAGGGAGATTAGATTTTGAATTATTGGATACTCTTTTTCAAAAAGCGGCTCTTTTAAAAACAAATCAAAATTTCTTTTTATTGTCACCACCTAAATCAGCTGATCCTTCTTTATATGGATTTAAATATCAGTTAAAACCAAAAAATGATGCAGAATTTTATCAAATGCTTCATACGGTTCAATATTTTGCGGGATATATAGCTGCATATTCATTAAAATATATTCAAATTGATCAGTTGCCAAGTACGTTTGTTTTATTTGGTGGTGGTTGGAAAAATAAAGTTTCACTTCAAGCTTTTTCAGATTTGTTAACGGGTAAAGGATTTGAGCTTCCTTATCATCAAAAAGATTTTCAAGAAATTCGTTCTAGGTTATCAGGTTCCCCTAAAATTTTAATGCCAAAGGGGGCTGATTATATGGAAGCAAGATTAATGGCGGATTTGGCTTATTTCTTTGAGATAAAAAAGCCATGGACTAATTTTAACTTAACTGGTGTTCAAAATCAGGTTGTGTTAGGTAAAAAATCACAACCTGATATGTCAAGAACAACTTATTTAGATTTAGTTTCCAGAGCCAATAAAGGATGGCAACGCTTTTTAAAGCAATAATCCTGCAATGGCAGCAGAAACATAAGAGGTTAATGTGCCGCAAAGTAAGGCTTTATAGCAAAGTTTTGCTAAGTCTTGTCTGCGAGAGGGCTCTAATTCGCCAATGCCTCCAATTTGCATAGCAATTGATCCAAAATTAGCAAATCCACATAATGCAAATGAAGCGATAATCATCCCTTTATCTGAAAGAGGTGTTGTTAAATTTGTGAGATTTAAATAAGCGATAAATTCGTTAAATACTAATTTTTCGCCCATGAGTGACCCTACTGTGAAAATTTCATTCATAGGAACGCCAAGTAATAAGGCAATTCCAGAAAATATAACGCCTAAAATACCGCTTAAAGAAAGCTCTTTAATATTTAAAGCACCAATTTGGGCAGGCACATTTAAAACATCAACAAGGAATGAACCAAATAAGCCTAAACAATAATCAAATAAGGCAATTAAGGCGATTAATCCAATAATCATTGCAATGATGTTTAATGCAACTTTTAGCCCAGTTGAGGCCCCAGAGGCAATCGCATCAATCAGGTTAATTCCAGTGTGTTGATTATTTAAAGAAAGCTCTTGTTCAGGATTAATTTTTTCTGTTTCAGGATAAACAATTTTTGAAATAACCAATGCGCCTGGAGCTGCCATAAAACTAGCGGCTAATAAATATTCAGCAGGAACACCCATTCCAATATAAACAGCCATAATGCTTCCAGAAATACAAGCAAGAGATCCTGTCATTGAAGCCAGTAATTGGGAAAGAGACATTTTTTTGAGGTGAGGTTGAATAAGCATTTGAGCTTCAACTTGCCCAATAAATGCACTGGCAATATTTGAAATAGCTTCTGCTCCTGTGATATTCATCAGCTTATACATTCCTTTGCCGCAAAATAAAATAATGCGTTGCATAATGCCATAATAATAAAGAACGTTAACCAACACCATCACAAAAATTAAAACAGGAATAAGTGTGAGCGCAAAAATAAAATCAGCCCCAGGTCCTAAAACTTCAGTTAGTTTTTGAGGTCTATCTGTTAAAAAACCAAATACAAAATTGCCACCATTTGCGGCGAAAGTGAGAATTTGTTGAATGCCATTTCCAAGAGATTTGAAAATGCTTTGTCCCACAGATGTTTTTAAAATAAAAAAGGCTAAAATAAATTGAAGGGAAAGACCAACAACAACCGTTCTATAATTAATATTTTTTTTGTTATTAGAAATAAGATAACAAAAAACAAGAATAGAAATAATACCTAAAATACCCATTTAAAAATCCTATTTTTAAAATTTACGAACATTTATTTTTTTAAGAGTGTCAACCCAATTGTCTTTTTCTTTTGTTGGTAGTTTTTTATAATTGAATTGAGCTATACAAAATCCTTGTGGGGCTGGGAAAATATGCCCAATAATTTGCACTTTTTTTTCATGTAAATTCACTTCATATAATCTTGAAATATCTGTTTTAAAAATAGTGTCCATATCGGCATTATTGCGTCTATAGCTGCTGGCCATCCATTCATTGATTTGATCGAAGTGGTCATTATCTTGTTTTTGTGTATATGTGCAAGTTAAATCTAAAATTTGACTCCATTTCCCACTTTTATAATTTTCGGATTTTAATCCATAAACAACATGAATGGCACTTTCTTTTTTTTCAACAAGAGCAACGCGCCATTTTCCCATGTCTAAGGGCGTTAAAATATTTGAAAGAATTTTTTCTTTTTCGCGTTCTGTAACAGCCCATTCATCTTTTTGTTTTTCTTTAAGCTCATTTATTTTTTTATCATATTTTTTTGCTTCTTTTTTAGGAAGAATATCTATGGCTTGCGAATAATATGAGAGGGCTTCTGAATGATTTTGCTGTGTTTCATAATATTCGGCCAATAGGATATAGGCATTCCATTCGGAAGGGAATTTTTGAATCGCTTCGCGATACATATTCACCCCTTTTATTGGCTCATCATTTAAGATATAGCTTAAGCCCAACATGCAGTAAGATTTATAAAGTGAGGGGTCATAAGTCAGAGAGTTTTCAAAAGCAAAGACAGCTTTTTGAAATTCTTTATTGTTATAGGCTTTCATCCCTGCATTATAGGCGGCTTCTCCTTCGTTAAGCGCAAAAGAGGGTTGAGAAAACAATAAAAATAATCCTGTTAACACGGCAAGAAATTTAAATGACATTTTTAAACCTCATCAAATTTTTTGATTATTTCTTTTTTGATTTTTTATTTGCTGCAGCATCTAATCTGTTTTGAACTTTTTCAATAACCGAAAACAAATCTTCTGGAGAATTTGCAAAATCAATGAAATCTGTTTTATCTTGATTAAGGGTTCCATCTTGAAGCATTTTAAATAATAATGCACCTAAAGGAGCCCAAAAATTGTTAAAATTTAAGAAAATAAGAGGTTTTTTAGGGATTTCACCTGTTTGAATTGAAACGGCAAAGTCGGATATTTCATCCATGGTTCCCCATCCACCTGGACCAGCTAAAATAACTTCGCCTAAATCCATCATTTTCCTTTTGCGTTCAGCTAAATTATCAACAACTTCAATTTCGCCTTTTTTAAATAAATTTGGATTTTTGCATTGCAAATCTAAAAGTTTTTGAGTTGTGATTCCAATCACTTTTCCTTTTTTACTGCGAACTCCTTGAAAGGCTGCGCCCATCATTCCTTCATCACCAATGCCATAAACCATTGTGATTTTTTTCTTGGCTAATAATTGACCAATTTCAAACATAGGTTCGCGATAAACTTCAGCGATAGTTGGCGCAGCACCTGCCCAAACAGTTATTCTTTTATATTTTTTCATGTCTCACCTATTTTTTTATGAATAATGATTTTATTATACGTTCTTTTTTGGAAACTGCAATAAAAAAAGCCGTTTTAAAACGGCTTTTTCTTTTATCTTGCTTTTCGACCAATTTTTAATTGAAGAACGCAATTTATATTCTGTCCTTTTACGGAAAAATCGTTTGTGTTACTTTTTATATATTGGCTGGTATAACTTCTAAATCCTTGTAAATCACCAAAAGAGTTGTCAAAGTTTTTAAGGCAAACAACGCCACTTTCTGATAAAGCCATATCAATTTGGCCAACTTTATCCATTCCTGCTGCAGCGAGTGATGAATAACTTTTGCCTCCCGTTCCTTGCCCAGCAAGGTTAATGGCAGTGTTTAATATTTTAGAATAATTGATACGCTTAATCGCTAACGTATATCCAGCATAACCACCGATAGATAAAACACCAATAATGCCTAAAACAGCAAGCATTTCAACCATTGAACGACCAGATTCATTTTTTTTCATTTTTTTGCCTTTCATAAATTAAGAAATTGCACCGCAGCAGTGTTTGAATTTTTTTCCAGATCCACAAGGGCAGGGAGCATTTCTTGAGATTTGTCCTTCTGGAGTTGAAAATGGATCTTGTGTTGTTGGATCAACTGGATTTGGATGCGTTTCTTTTAAATCTTGATTATTTCTTTCTTGAAGTTGAAATTGCATTTGTGAGATAATTTCAGTTACTTGAGTTCTTACTTTTGTAAGCAATGTTTCAAATAAAATGAAAGCTTCTCGTTTATATTCATTTAATGGATTTTTTTGACCATAAGCTCTTAAGTTAATGGCTGTTTTCATGAAATCTAATGTATGCAAATGTTCTTTCCAACATTGGTCAATTGTTTGAATTAAAATGCTTTTTTCAAGATTGTTTCTTAAATCTTCTGGTAAAATTGCCATTTTTGTATCAATGGCTTGTTGAACTAATTCGCTTGTGCGTTCAACAAGAACTTCAGGGGTGACACCTGGATCATTGACCCATGAATTAAATGGCGCTTCCACATTAAATTTCTTTAAAACGGCTTGAGTTAATTCCTCTTTATTCCAATCTGATGGAACAGAGCGAGGAGGAGCCAATTCAAAGATAAGATTTTCAATAGTATCTAAGCGCATTTCTTTTAATGTATTTGAAACGCTTGGAGCCAACATTAATTCTTTTCTTTGTTCATAAATAGCTGAACGTTGATCATTCATCACATCATCAAATTTAAGCAAGTTTTTGCGCACATCAAAGTGATATGTTTCAACTTTCTTTTGGGCAACAGCTAAAGCTTTTGTGATATAATTATGAGTGATTGGTTCGCCTCTTTTAAGGCCTAATCTTGTTAAAATATTTTGAATGCGTTCTGCACCAAAAATGCGCATTAAGTCATCTTCAAGTGAAACATAGAATTTAGATAATCCAGGATCTCCTTGACGACCAGATCGTCCGCGTAACTGATTATCAATACGGCGACTTTCATGACGTTCTGAACCTAAAACAAATAAGCCACCAGCAGCCAAAACTTGTTCTTTTTTCTGAGCTACTTCTGCTTTAATCTTTTCTAAAAGAGATTCTTTATTTGCCGTTGGATCTTTTTCAAGGGCTTCTTGTAAAAGCATTTCAACATTGCCCCCTAATTGGATATCCGTTCCACGGCCAGCCATGTTGGTTGCAATTGTAACAGCACCAGGAGCACCGGCTTGCGCAATAATTTTAGCTTCTTGTTCATGATGACGTGCATTTAAAACATTGAATGAAATGTTTGTTTTTTTCTTCATCAAGTCAGCTAAAATTTCTGATTTTTCAATAGATCCTGTGCCGATTAAAACAGGTTGTCCTTTTTCATGAGCTTTTTTAACATCTTCAATAATAGCTTCATATTTTTCTTCAGCTGTTCGATAAATTACATCATTTTCATCAATACGTTTAGGTGTTTTATTTGTTGGAACTTCAACAACTTGTAAATGATAAATATCATCAAATTCAGCTGCTTCTGTCATCGCAGTTCCAGTCATGCCAGCTAATTTTGGATACATTCTAAAATAGTTTTGGAATGTAACAGAAGCTAATGTTTGGTTTTCTGGTTGAATAGTAACGCCTTCTTTTGCTTCGATAGCTTGATGTAACCCATCAGAATAACGGCGCCCATTCATCATACGGCCAGTGAATTCATCAATGATAATCACTTGATCATCTTTAACGATATAATCTTTATCTTTTGTAAACAAGGTGTTTGCACGCAACGCTTGATCAATATGATGAACGAATGCAATATTTTGTGGATCATAAAGATTACTTTGAATAAGTCCTGCATCTAACAATAATTGTTCAACATATTCGGTTCCCAATTCAGTTAAAGAAACCGTGCGGTGCTTTTCATCTTTTTCATAATGTTCAGGACGAACAGTTTTAACAAGTTTATCAACGCTGATATATCGTTCAGATGAGTTTTCTGCTGGGCCTGAAATAATTAAAGGTGTTCTCGCTTCATCAATTAAAATTGAGTCAACTTCATCAACAATGGCATAATAAAATGGGCGTTGAACCATTTCTTTAATTTCAAAACGCATGTTATCGCGCAAATAATCAAACCCAAGCTCATTATTTGTTGCATAAGTGATATCTGAATTATAGGCAGCTCTTCTTTCGTTTTGTTCCATATCGTGGGTAATGCACCCAACAGTTAAGCCCAAAAAGCGATAGATTTGACCCATCCATTCGCTATCGCGTTTTGCTAAATAATCATTCACTGTAACAACATGAACGCCTTTACCTGTTAACGCATTTAAATAAACAGGCATTGTGGCAACAAGTGTTTTTCCTTCCCCTGTGCGCATTTCGGCAATTTGACCATTATTTAAAATGATGCCGCCTAATAATTGAACATCAAATGGGCGAAGACCTAAAACACGTTTTGCGCCTTCTCTAACGCTTGCAAAAGCTTCTGGTAAAATGCTTTCTAAACTTTCTCCATTTTGAATTCTTGTTTTATATTCTTGAGTTTTATCTCTTAATTGATCATCACTTAATAATTCGTATGATGCTTCCAATTCATTGATTTTTGAAATTGTTTTTTTAAATTTTTTAAGATATCTGTCGTTTGCCGACCCGAAAATACTTTTTAAAAACATAGTGACCCTTTCATCAGCATTTCATCTGTTAATGATTTTTAAATAATGCATTTTTATGCTAAAGTCAAGGGTTCAAAAATTTTATTGTATGCCATAAAAAAAGATGTTTTAGCACTATCAGAAAAATTGATAGAGATGGTATTTGTTTTTTTTAATTTCTTTAAAATTATTTTGATTATAATCAAAATATTTATATTGAAAATTATCTTATTTTTTATTTAAAAACTTTGCTGATATTTCTAAAATATCTTTTGCCGATTGAGAGTGTGGGGCAAAAGAAAGTAAAGAAGTTTGTTCTTGAAGCGCTTTTTTTACCATGGAGTCATAATGAATAATCCCTCCTAGTTTTGGTTCAATATGCAAAAAGGTTTTAAGTGCTGTTAAAAATGTTTGATACGTTTGTTCTCCTTCTGAAACGGTGTCAACCATATTTACAAGGAGTTGAATTTCTTGAGAAGGATCTTCTTTGTTTAAAAGTTGAATAAATTGATAAGCATCTGTTAAGGAAGAAGGGGTGTTTGTAATTAAAACCAGATGGTTTTTTGCGCATTTTGCTAATTGAAGAACGTTTTCATATATGCCCGATCCTAAATCAATGATTACTTTATCATAATAGGAAGCTAAAATCAAAAGATCATCCATTAATAATTTGAGTTGAGAAGTGTTTAAATTAGCCAAAGCTTGATCACCAGAATGACCAGAAATAACATCGCAATTTATATTCGTATCATGAGTCACAGCTAAGTGAAGAGGATCATTCATTTTTATCACATTATCAAGTGTTTCAGTTGGTGTGATGTTTAAATGAATATCAATATTTGATAACCCTAAATCGCCATCAAAAAGAAGCACTTTCATTCCTTCTTTGCTTAATGCATGTGCTAAAGTAACAGCAAGAGTTGTTTTGCCAACACCTCCTTTCCCAGAAGCAATAGAAATAATGTTGTTGCCATTTAAACGATCTTGAATATCTGTTAACAATTCTTTGTTTTGAGGTGTGTTTTCTTGCATTTTTTATCTTTCTATATGTGAGGGGGAAAAGAGTTTGGCTAAATGATGAGGCGTTGCTTCGATAACAGGGTCAATAACTTTATTTGAAAAACAAAGGGCAGTTAATTGAAGTGGGTTATGAATTAATGTTTGGCATAGCCCTGAATATTTAACGTGTGTATCTAATTTTGTTGCAATTAAAAGGTTGCAAGCATTTTTATGAAAGAGGGCGCCTTGTGCAATGGCTTCCTTGTCATCTAAACCAGCAGGCATCACTAAAATAAATTCGGCGTCACTGATTTCAGATTTAATATTTTTTAATTGATGCATATCTTCATTATTAAACGGGTTAAATGCCGGTGTATCAATTAAAATATAATTGCTTTGAAGTCTTAAAAGAGTTACTGTTTCATTTAATTTTTTAATATCGGTTATGGTTTGAAAAGGAATATTGTTTTCTTTTGAAAAGGCTTCTAAATCATTGTTGTTTTGCTGAATTGAAAGGATGCAGGGGGCAATTCTTTCTTTTTGAGCCAATAGGGCCATTTTTTTTAAGGTTGTTGTTTTTCCCACTCCGGCATTTCCAATAAAAGCATAAACTTTTTTTGAAGTGATCGGATAAATGGGATTAAAGTGAAAAAGTTCTTCAAAAGCAAAAGAAAGTAATTTTTCATCATTTGGTTTAACACTTTTATTTTTTGTTGCTCTAACAAGCCTGTCAATCAAAACATCATCTAAAGCATGATGTTTTAAAAGGTGTGAAAAATATTTCTTTTTTTCAAGAGTTTTTTCTGTTTGAATATCAAAA
>JAZLCE010000037.1:0-3693 GCA_045614025.1 Alphaproteobacteria bacterium | reverse complement strand
TGTAATACCAAGAGCAGCAACTGTTGGAGGTGTACAATCAGCTAATGCTTGTTGTTGTGTAGCTAATTGAGCTTGGCAAGAACCGAAAACCAAAGAAGCATATTTGTTAGCAGCGTCAACGATAGCGTTTGCACGGTAACGGTTCATTGATAATGTGTAACCAGCAATACCACCAATTGAAAGCACACCGATAATTGCCAAAACGCCGAGCATTTCAACCATTGAACGACCTGATTCATTTTTTCTCATTTTTTAGTCTCCTATAATTATAATTATAAAATAATTCTGTTCTCTGAACAAAATCACCTAACCGATGGGTTTTGCCCATGAAGGAGAGTTAACCCCTCCTGAATTTGAAGTTAAACAATAAAAGAGGGGTTGTCAACATCTTTTTTGATTTTTTTAAATGTTACTCAATTTATTTTGGTTTTTCTTTTGTCTAATTATTTAAAAAAGAATTTACAAAATAACAAAAATATGGTATAATATCTGAAATTTTGATGGAGGGTGATGATGCAAAATTTTAAAAAAGATCAAGTTATGGAGGGTTCTTTTGATGAAAAAAAAGAAAAAGAGCTTAAAAAGATGCATCAAATTCAAGGGGAAAATTCAAAAAAATCCGCTCAATCTTCTGGCGTTTGGAAAGATTTAAAAGAAGGAATTCTTTCAAATAAGGCATCTGCTGTGCTTTCTTTAGGGTTGGTAACGCTTCTTTCTGTTGGTATTGGGTTAACGCCACTTGTTTCGGGGAAGTTAAGTTCATATTTGCAAGCGCAATCTTTGCTTTCAGCCGTTGAAGTAACAGCGATTGGGGCTGTCTATTTATGCATGTGTCCTGTTTTAGAAGGCGTTGTTAACTGGACGCATGGTGCAATGATGAAAGTAACTTCTTTTTTTCAAAATACTATTAAACAACATATCAAGGTGAAAAATTCAGAGCGTTTTTTTAAAATGCCGTCTTTATTTAGAAAAAAACAAAATGAAAAAAAGCTTTCTTCAATTGCTGATGAAATGGCAAACGCTTCTTCTTCAATATTGGCGGGTAGCTTTCAAAATTTAAGTTCAATTCTTATGTTGGTAACCACAACGGCAACACTTTTTATGTTGTCACCTGTAGCTGGTTTGGGTGTTATGGGTTTAATGGGCGGTAAATTAGCCCTTAATCGGTTTACAACCAAAAAACTTGCGCCACTTCAAAATGAAATTCAAAAAATTGAGGCTGAAAACGCAGCTTTTCAACGAGATGTGAATTCAAATATTGATAATATCCGTTCAATGGGCAGTCAAAGAGAAAATGATGTTTTATGCGAAATGGTTCAAAATAATGCTTCTTATTCTACACGTTTGAAAAAACTTGAAAAGAAACGCGAATTTTATAATGCCATAAACAGTGGAATGGATATTTTATTTTCTTGCATGTTTGCATTTGCAGCCTTTTCTTCATTTCAAGTGCATAAAGATGTTGGTCTTTATATGACGTTAACAGGAGCTGCATATCGCTCCATGTATTCGGGGTCAAATTTTGTTCGCAGTATTAAAAGCATTTCAGAAAATATTCAAAAATATATTGGATCAAAAGAATTGCTTCAGTATGATGAAAGAGAAAATGTTAAAGAAGGTGAAAAAGACCTGGGGCGTTCAGCGGGCAGAATCTCTTTAAAAGAAATTGATTTTGCATATTCAAGAGATGATGAAACCTTATTTTTTGATAAATTGAATTTGGAAATTATGCCTGGGCAAAAGGTTGCCATTGTTGGAAAAAGTGGTAGCGGGAAATCAACGCTTCTTTCAATCCTTGCAAGAAAATATGAAATTCAAGAGGGTTCTTTTGAAATTGATGGCAATAATGTTCAAGAGTTAACATATGATTCTATTGCTAAAAATATTTCATCCTTTATTGGCGATTCTTATTTCTTTGAAACAAAAAGCATTGAATATAATTTGCGCCATTATAAAAAAGATGCTTCCGAAGAAGAAATGGCTGACGCTCTTAAAAAAGTTGGTTTAGGGGAGCTTTTAGATCGCAAAGAAGGGCTTGATGCTTTGGTTGAGGGAATGTCAAGTGGACAACAACAGCGCCTTCTTTTGGCTGGGTTATGTTTGAGTGACACGCCAATTATATTATTAGATGAAATTACAAGCCGTCTTGATCCAGAAACAAGAAGAGATGTTCTTGAAACACTTGATGTTGCTTTAGAAGGAAAAACGGTTATTTATTCTTCGCATTCAGAAGGCGAAATTGCAAGAGCTGATAAAGTGATTGTTATGGAGAAGGGGCGCATTGTTGAAGAGGGGACTTCGCTTGAATTAATTCAAAATCAAGAAAGTCAATTTCATCACTTGTTTTCAGATTATGTGAGTGTTTTTGAAAAACAAGATCAAAGAAAAAAATTATCTTCATTAAAAAATACAAAAGATATTTTAAATTCTTTTATGGCTATTAATATGGTAAGGGAAGAGGAGGTTATTTTGCCAACAAATCCAATAATGATTCAATCAAAGAAAAAGAGTTTACAACATCAGCAAGCGCAAAAACAATTTGAATATGAAAAAGAGTGATAAATATGGAAAATAAGAATAGTTCAATGGATGAAATGGTTCAAAACGTGATATCCTTTATTGATGAGCAGTTAAAAACAAAATTTCCAGATGAAATTCAAACGATATCTCAAAAAGCTTTTTTTATGGCTAAAACAAAAAGGGCTATTATGGATAAAGAATTTTTTTATTTGATTAATCAAAATGAAAATCCAAAAGAATTTCATAAAATACCTTATTCTGATCAAGCGGATATTGATATTAATTCGGTGGATGAAGAAGGAAACACATTGTTACATTATTTGGCAACAAATTGCCATTATGTTCCATTTTCTGAATATTTAATTAAAAAGGGTGCTTGTGTTAATCTTTTGAATAAAAATCAAGAGCCAGCCCTCAAATTTAATGCACATCAATTAAATGGATATATATTGCCAGTGATTGAGCAAACAGATAAAAAATATTTGAATAAAGTTTATTTTGATGGCGAAACAATTTTAACAAAATTTTTTCAAAAAGGATCCACTTGTCATATTTTTGATGTGGCCTATGCCTTAATCAAAGCAGGGGCAGATATTAATTTTCCTAATCAAGAAGGGAAAAATCCTCTTTATTATTTGAATGAACGGATAAAGAAATATGAAAAAGACACAAAAGGCTATGAAAATTTAAAATATGCGATTAATGAATTAAGTCAAATGGGAGCCAAAGTTTCAAGCCAAACAAAAGTTTGCACTTCTCAAAAAACTTCTTATTTAAATAAGCCAAGTTGTGATTTGGAAAGGGATTTTTAAAATGGATAGAACTAAAACATTGAGTGAGCAGTTAGAAGCTGCTGGAAATGATAAAAATCTTCAAAATTTGATTTTCAGATATTATCAAGGTCTTGATATGGGGGATTCTCATTGGCGCGAAAGCATGCATCTTGATAAATTTCAAGCTGAAGGAAAGTCAATAGCTTCTTTTTGCGAAGATATGCCAAAATCAAAAAGACAACTTGAAGAAGAGCGTTTGGCTAAGGAACACCCAAATGTTGATATCAATTTATTAATGCTTCAAAAAAAATATGGCAGGGAAAGAGATTTTTAATTTTAAAAAGAGGTGAAGTATTTTACCTCTTTTCATTTTTTTTATTTTAAGATAAACTATATTTAA
>JAZLCE010000036.1:0-3301 GCA_045614025.1 Alphaproteobacteria bacterium | reverse complement strand
AGAAAAAACACATAAAAAAGAAAATATTATTGATGTTGAATATACAGAGATAAAATAACTTTTTCATCTTTTAATTTCTTTAGTATATTTTATTTTTTTTAGCATCCCCTTTCTCTTGAAAAAGCAGTAAAGAAAAATTATTTCTTTGTTGTTTAAAAAAGGAGAAAAACATGAATATACTTATTAAAATATTAGCCATTATTTGCCTCATTGGAGCATTAAATTGGGGATTAATTGGCATTTTTGGTTTTGACTTAGTTGCTGCAATTTTTGGTCCAATGACTTTATTATCTAGACTTATTTATTCTCTTGTTGGATTAAGTGCTGTTTTCTTAATTATTCTTTCCGTTAGAGAAAATAAATTATTATCAATGAATTAATCAACAAATTAATCAGCAAAAAAAGTCCCTTGGTTTCCCAAGGGACTTTTTTTTAAGCTTGTTCCAAGTAAGCTTGCACTAACGCATCTGTATCTTGAATTTGTTTAGCCAAACGTTCAGCTAAAATAACACTCTTATTACCAGAAGAATATATCTTTAAAAGTGGCCCCAAACCGCTTAAATCCACATCAAGAATAACAGATTCATGAATGGCTGGTCTAGAAACCAAAATCGCATATTTTCTTTCTGCAAATTCTTTTCCCATAATAAAATTCATTTCTCGAGGCGTTAAATTCCACGTAGCATAATCTGAAGGATTTGCTTGAGGATTTCTAAAGAAAATAACAGTTTGACATTGACCTCTAATTACATCCCCTAACCCATTATCATCCAAAAATCTTGGCTGTTGGAAAGCACACAAGTAAGCTTGACGTTTTTTACGTCCTTCACGAAGCCCAACAATAAAGCTATCTTTAAACATTGGATGTTCAAGCATTGGCGCGGTTTCATCAATCATAATCAAACTAGGGGTTCCCATAATTGTTGAAAGCGTTTGAATTCGATACATAACATAACTAATTACAGCTGGAGCTAAAACACTATCTTGGAAAATAGTTGTAAAGTCAAATGCCATATATCGACTAGATAAATCAAGATTATCCGTTAATGAGTTAAAAACACGCCCATATTGATCATCATTCACCCATCTAAACAATTCTCTACGCATAAAACCATTAGGAGCAAAACAACTTTTATAAAGATTTTTTAATAACCTTTCATCTGGTTTTAAATATTCAAATGCTGTTGTAACCGCTCTTGCAATTTCTTGCTCAGAAACAGCATCTATTCCCCCTGTAATATCACGCATCCATGTTCTTAAAAAGGCACGTGTATCAGCTGAATCAGGCACAGCAAACGGATTTAACGAAACAGATTCTTCCCCCCCATCAAAACGAACATAAGGAGCGCCCTGCATCAAGGCAAAAACTTTGGCACCATTATTGCGATCAAAAAAGTATGTTCTTAAATCAGGAATACGCATTGATTGACCAGCTAAGAAGGAGAACAAAGTTGTTTTACCTTGCCCTGTTGGACCAATTAATGCCGTGTGCGCAACAGCATAAGGTTCTTCAGAAACGTGAAATTGGAAAGCATAAGCAGTTCCTGAAATAGTTCTAAAATATGAAAGAGGCACTGGACCCCAATCTGATTTTTGACGACCTTCAGCTGTTTTATCAATACAAATAGAACAAGCAACAACTCTTGATAAATATAAAAATGTTCTTGGATAAATATCATATGTTGGGAATTGCGCAAAAAACGTTGCCTGAGCTGCCCATCCTTCACGAACAGGCGTTACATTATATAAACGACAGATTTTTTCAATTTCTTCTTGTCCAAATTTTAACTCATTTTTAGAATATCCATAAACAAAAATTGTCATTGCATATTCATTTAAAGTTTGGCCATCAGCATCGGATTGATCCATCCATTCTAGCGCCGTGTTATATTGAGCCATCACATTTGTTGAAAAAGTTGTTAACCAAGCCATTCTGCGTTGTTGCATTAAAAGCATATTTGCTTTAACCATTGGAATAGCTTTAATATTATGAACCAATGTTACTTCACAATCAATGCTTAAAATATCAGCAATCATCTGCTCATCCATAAAATCTCCAGGCTTTCTAATGCCAATACAAAGTGCATATTTTTCAACATCACCTGAAAAGAATTTTATGATACCTTCATCTTTAGTAAAATGAATATAATCAGCAGTTAATAATGCATTTAAAGACTCTCCTTCTTCTAAACCAATTCTTGGTCTTGGCACAGATAAAGGACTTGCCAATTGAGAAAAAAGCCAAAAAGGACTTTTATCTTGATGTTTCATTGGCGTTTTTTCTGAAATTAAAACTGGTTGATATGCATCTAAAATTGATGTTAATGCAATGGTTGCTTGTTGTAAATCATCCATTGCTGTTTTGCGATCATTCACAGATAAAACTATATAGTGTTTATTTCTAAACACACGACTCATACTTTCAGACCACTTTAACGAAACTTGACGTAATAATTTAGAATCTTTATGTTCTCCTTCTTCACCTAAAGCAATTCTTTCTCTAATAGTTATAACACGAGAAACAATTTCTAAGGAAGCCATCGAATCAACCCATTGTTTACGAGCATTCATTAAAGCAAATCGTTCAGATGCCGTTAATAATGTTGTATCAGCTCCAGTAATTTCAAATACACGCGCCAAAGACCCATTCCTTAAATGAATGGTCGCACCATCTTCATCTAAACGGCTAAATGGCAAAAAATCAGAAACACGCGTTTCTTTTGGTTTTGGCAAAATCATATCTCCTAGTTTTGTTACAAAAACAGACATAATGAACATTGCCGCAATAACACCTATAATAGCAACAAGAGTTGAAAAAGAGGAAGCCCCCTGTGCCAAAAAATCAAATACATTCATATCAAATTGAATATTATTCATGTTTTAAGTTCCTTATGGAGCAAGTTTATTTCCTTTATCTGGATAAATATTTTTTGATGGTGTTGCCATTGGCCCATACGTTAACATCATTTTAGATAAATGAGGTTCTTTAAAGGAATAAGCCGCAATCAAAATATGAGCCAACCCTATTGTTACAATAAAATAAAGAGGACTCATATCAAAAGCTGTAATGCAAACAAACAAAATACCTGCTTGAATTGCAAAATTAACTATTGCTGGATACATGGGTGCCCAAAATACACGTGGTGGCATTGCAACAGCTTTTAAAACTGGTTCTTTCATTATCATATCCCCTTTAAAATAAACCCTTTTATCTTATTATATACTATGAAAAAAATAAATAACAGAAAAAAATCACTTTTTTATAAAAAATTAATTACAAAACCTTTATTTTTTCTTTTTT
>JAZLCE010000035.1:0-4307 GCA_045614025.1 Alphaproteobacteria bacterium | reverse complement strand
GGTTCTGTAATAAGGTCGGCAAATGAAGGAAGGCTCAAAAAAGAAAAGCCAAGGAAAAACATGAAAAATAAAAAACTTTTATTAGAAATGTTAAACATGATTTATCCTTTAAAATAAAGAGAACTTAAAATAAAAAGTCTTAATGCTGCAGACATTAAGACTTTTTTTATTGTTTTTAAACGATTATTCGGACCAAGTGTCGGTTAAACCATCACCTGTATCATATTCGTATTCACCACTAGAACCACCTTGTTGTGTGACATAGTCAACAACAGCGCCAGCTAAGGCAACAATTGCCAAACCAGCAGCTAAAGCGGCAAGCCATGTCCATTTGATTTTTCCGAAAATAGCGGCAAATCCAAGGCCAACTAAACCGAAACCACCAACGATGAAGATGATTGAACGAACAGATTTAAATGTTGAAATCATTTTATCTGAAATTTTTGTGAACACTTCGCCATCAGCATAGGCGCTTGTGGCCACAAAGGTGATTGCAAAAAGTGCAACATACATAAACACTTTAAAGCAACGATTTGATAATAATTTAGTCATCATGATGTACTCCCTGAATACTATATAGTTGATTGATATCATCACATTCTATTCTAAACCCAAAAAAAATATCTGTCAACATGTTTTTTTAAGCTAAATTTAAAAAAAACTTGATTTTTTGGGGCTGTTTTGATATTATGGCTTTATGCAATTTATTGAAAATAAAATAAAAAATGAAAAAATTTTGCTTCTTTCTTGTTGTGCCCCATGTAGCATTGGGGTGATTAATCGTTTTAAGCAAGAAGGAAGGGATTTTGCTGTTCTTTTTTATAATCCCAATATTCAGCCTTTGGAAGAATATGAAAAAAGATTAAATGAAAACAAAAGGTTATGCCTTGAAGAAGGGGTTGATTTTTTTGAGCTTGAGTATGAACCAGAAAAATGGAGGCAAGTTACTCTTGGCCTTGAAAATGAACCTGAAAAAGGAAAAAGATGCGATAAATGCTTTGCTTTAAGGTTAAGGCGGGCGGCTTTATTTGCCATTGAACAGGGGTTTACGGCGTTTACCAGCGTTTTAGGGGTTTCAAGATATAAAAATTTTGATCAAGTGACAACGATTGCACTTCAAATTGCTGATGAAGAAAAAATCCCTTATGATGCCACAAATTGGCGCAAAGAGGGTGGGGAAGATAAACGGGCAAAATTGGCAAAAGAAAAAAATCTTTATCACCAAACTTATTGCGGATGCAAACCAAGGGGGTAGGCAAGTTAAAAAAAAGCTGGCATTAAAGCCAGCGTTTTTTTTGATGATTTTTAAAGACATTTCATAATAACCCAAGCTGCTTTTGGATTATTATGAATTAAAAGAGCTAATGCCATTTTTTGATGAATTTTCAAGCCATTAAATGAAATAATGCCCGCTCTATAAAGAACTTTGAATTCTTCAGCCATTTTAACAAACAACATTTGCGATTGATAGATGGATCGTTGTTTTTTGATCGCTTGGTTCATACACATTTTAACGCGTTTATTAAGGATTTGAGTTTGAACTTTTTTCAAATAATCAGGCATATTTGTTTTAAAATATTGATAAAGTTCAAAAATAATGGTGACATAGCTATCCACTTTTTTCTCATTAAAAGAAGAACGCATAATGGATTGTGGATTGGCATAATAATAATAAAGAGGGGCATTGATATAAGCAACGCTTTTAATTTGAGTCATTTCAATGGTTGTGAACAACACATCTTCAAAATAAATGCCTTCTTTAAAGGTTAAATTTTTAATGGCTTCTCTTCGATGCAATTTAACACACACATTACTTGCCAGTTCTCTATGTTTTAAAAAGGCATCTAATGGTTTATAAAATCTTTGAATTTTTAAATCAGAAAGTTTGATTTTTTCAAATGGATAGCTATAAAACTTATTGGTATGCTTTAATTGGCAAACAACCATATCTGCGCGTTCTTTTTTAGCGGTTGATCCCATAATTTTTAAAAAGTCTGGATGCAGATAATCATCTGAATCTAAAAAGGCAACATAAGTTCCCGTTGCCACTTTAAGCGCCGAGTTTCTTGCGCCAGAAAGGCCTTTATTTTCTTGATGAATCACTTTAAAACGCGCATCTTTTTTGGCATATTCATCTGCAATTTTTGAGCTTTGATCCGTTGAACCATCATCAACTAAAATGGCTTCAAAATTTGATTCAGTTTGATTAATTAAGCTATCTAAACAGCCTTTTAAATATGTTTCAACATTATAAATTGGAACGATTACACTGATAAAGGGTTGTGTCATTTTTTTGCCTCCAAACAAATTATATTTCTTAAGGTATCTTTCTTTTGATTAAAAAGCAAGAAATTTTTTATGCGCGCTCATTTGCTTGAGGGGTTCTTGTGACAGCTGGTTGATTAGAAATATTTTGCCCACTTTGTTGTAATCTTGCTGATAGGTTAGGTCGGTTTTCTTGATTTTGATTATTATTTGCTTGAGGGCTTGGTATGGGGGATGATTGTGCTCTTGCTAAAAGCTCTGGCGTTGCATGGTAATGCCCTGCAGGATTTTGAATATCATCTTCTTTGCTGACAGAAAGGCGAAGGGCATAAAGTTGCGGGTTATTAGAGGCAAAAATGCGCCCAGAAATTTCCCCCGCATTTGAAGCGCAGCGAAGGATTTCTTCCCTTGTTAAATTTCGGCCATAATAATTTCTTGCAATATCCATGATGGCTAATGAGCTGAGATCTTGAATATGGGCTTGAACATGGTTGCGTGTATAATAATATTGCGGGTTGGCCTTTGTCATTTGATGAGCGGCATATGCGGTGCAATATTCGGCAAGATCTTGCGCATGTTGTTGGCGTTGAATTTCATCCATTTGCGGTGTGAAAGGATTGGCATTAACAATTCTTTGCAAATCTGAACAAGTTCGCCTAGCGGTTAAACGCAAGTTGGTTGGTTGTGGTGATCTTGAAAGTTTAGATTTATTAATTGTGTTTTCAGCAAAATCTGGAATACCAGTTCTACTTGATAAAGCCCCTTGATAATAAAGATCAGATGCCACCCAATCAACCAAAACATCTCTAGGAGCAACCTCTCTTCGCCCTCTGGCACTGAGTAAACGATCTAAATCCGTTGTTTTTTCAATAAAACGTTGGCGAAGCATGGCATCAGCCGAAGCAACGGGAACAGTATAGGGTTGGGATCTTAATCTTTCATTATTTCTGATATGTGGGAACAGCTCATGAATAACGTTTGCTTTTGGTTGATTCCCTGTGATTTGTTGGCGCGTGTTTTCATTTAAAATTTGAAGAGAGGGTAAAAGCGATTGATCTTCAGGTGTTAATCTTTGTTGTTTGGTGAAAAATGTTCCATAGCCAACGGTGAGCCCTGCGCGTCTATCCCCACGACACCAATAAAACCTTGTAGATGGCATTAAAAGAGGGACATCTTCGCCTTGGCGCAACTCTTCAGCTGTTGGCGTTCGTCTATCAGGCATTTGTGTTTGTGGATTAATAGGGGCTTCAAAGCTACTGGTAACATTGGCTAAACGATGTTGCAATGCGACTGTGCCTGCTTCTTGTTCTTGATTTGTTAATGGTGTGTCTCTTGGGATGAAAAACAAAGGTGTCATAGATATATTTTCAGGCACATCTGTGACATTTGGGGCAGGTGTTGGACGTGATGTTGCTGCTTCAAGAGTGATCTGTGTCGGTGTTTCTTGTTCGACTTCGGGCGGCGTTGGTGCAACAGGCGTTACAGGTGGCGTTGATGTTGATGACGATGTTGATGTGTTTGAATAAGATGAACTTTGTTGGCTTAAATGCATCCCCGGCATTCCAACTGAAGGTATTCTTCTTAAAGCTTGAGCAATTTTATTCCAATCGACCATTTTTTATCTCCCCTTTTTGTTTGTCTCTTCTTTTAGTTTAACATAAGGAGCGTTTCTTGTAAACTTTTTTATTACATAAAAGAAAGAAGAGTGCTTAAAAGGCGGATGGATTTGCTTTTTTTAAGAAGGAAGAGGGGGATAAATGGGGCGCATAGGGTGAGGGCGCGAGTAAAAGCAGGGCAAAGAGAAGGCGCGAAAGTGCCCCGAAAAAAGGGGGCACAGAGAATTGTAAAGGCTAAATAGGGGTATCATTGAAGGGAGAGATTCCCCTTGAAAAAGGCGTTACAAGGAGGTAAGTGGATAATGATATATTGTTTATAATATTAAATAGTATCAAAATGTTATTAAACATTTTTAAAGTTTTACTTAAACGCGAAGGAAGGGGGGGAGATTTAGGAAGAGGGAGATTTTTGGAAGTTGAGAGGGG
>JAZLCE010000034.1:0-18141 GCA_045614025.1 Alphaproteobacteria bacterium | reverse complement strand
GGCAAGCGCGCCTTGGCTCAACGGGGCCTTTATTTGGGAACAGATGGCATTCTTTCCAAAACAAATTACGGCGGATATAATGCTTATGGTTATCAACAACCTTCTTATGCAGGATATTCTTATTCGCAACCAGCTCCTCGCCCTTATGCGCCATATTACCAACCTTATTATTAAGAAATATAATCTAATTAAGGGGCTTTTCGCCCCTTTTTTTATTGTAACCCTTTGGTCACTTGTTATCTTAAAATCATATCTCTTTTTATCTTTTGCCTCCACCCCTGATTTCTTTATTCACTCCACCTCGCCACACATCCAACACTTGCGCTTCGTCACTCCACCTCGCCACGCGCCCAACACTTGCGCTCCAACTCCCGCGCCCAACCTTAACCCCAACTCACGCGCTTCGTCACTCCACCTCGCCACACATCCAACACTTGCGCTCCAACTCAACGCGCCCAACCTCAACGCGACACCCTTCAACGCCTTGCCTCCACCCAAACCCCTTCCTCCCTCTCTCTAAATCCTCCTCTCTAAATCCTCCTCTCTAAATACTTCTCTCTCTAAATACTTCTCTCTCTTCCTTCGCGTTTAAATTCATTTTTGAGCCAAATTTTAAGGATTTTTCGCGCTTTTTTAAGGAGAAAAAGGGGCTTTTTTTTAAGTTTTTTTAATTTATTGTTTCTTAATTTTGTCCTAAATTTAATACCAAATAAAGTTTAGTGGAAATATTTTTAAATTAAAGCCAATTTTTATTTAAGGTAAAGCTTTAAGAATCTTAATTAACTATATAATATTAAAAGAAAAAACATTAAAAAATAAAGTTGCTTGAAATTTTTTTTAAAATAAGCTATAAGGAAAGAAATAAATAGATAAAGGGGAGAAAAATGCGCGCATTTCAAGGGGTTTTATTGGCTTTTATTTTGCTTTTTTCAGGGGTGGAGGCCTTTGCCGAGGGAAACAAAACAATTGATAGCTTTTCAGAAGCCAAACGCCAGCTTAAAAAAGTTTATGTTGATCATATGCAAACGTTTTATTGTTTGGCCCCATATAAAAAAGATGGAACAGTTGTTCATCCTGAAGGGTTTTTAAGCCCTAAATATGAAAAGCGGAGCACCAAAATTGAATGGGAACATATTGTCCCAGCGGAAAACTTTGGCCGCGGATTTCCCGAATGGCGGGAAGGGCATGCTGAATGCATTGATTCCAAGGGTAAACCATATAAGGGCAGAAAATGCGCCGAAAAGGTGAATAAAGAGTTTCAATTTATGGTTTCGGATATGTATAACCTTGTTCCAGCAATTGGTTCAGTGAACGCCATGCGATCAAATTTTAATTTCACAGAGATGCATCCTTCTGTTCAAAACACATTTGGATCTTGCCCTGTTAAAATTGTTGGGCGAACGGTGGAACCAGGGGAATATTCAAAAGGGCAAATTGCCAGAACATATTTTTATATCGAATCCAAATATCCAACGTTTAAAATCAGCGATAAGATGCGCAAACTTCTTTCTGTTTGGAATAAGCGCTATCCCGTTGATGAGTGGGAATGTGAGCGCGCGCTCAGAATTGAAAAAATCCAAAAAAACAGGAATGATATTGTGATGGATCAATGCAAAATTTTTGGATTTATTAAATAAAATTTTTTAACATGCGGAGTTTTAAATGAAAAAAGAATTAATGGCCTTAAGCGCCTTATCCTTACTGTTTGCTGATTCATGTTCATATAAACAGAATGAATTGACTCAAGAAGATCAGAAAAAGGTGGGTGATCTGATGTTTGTTGACTTGCCAGATAAAGAAGATGATAAGGCTTATTTTTATATTAACACAGATCAAAATGAAATCACTCCTGAATATACGGGGTATAAATATGTGGATGATCGGCCAGATTGTGGCGAAAGAATTATGCCAAGAGAATTAAGAATGCCTCTTTCAAAATGGCGCGAACAGTTGTTGGATTTTCAAGCGGTTGACTCAAAAACAAGAGTAAAAGAATAAAAAAAAGAGCAGGGGCAAAATCCTAACTTTTCTCAAAATAAGCGCTTGCTAAACGTTTCTTTTTTTGATACGTTTAGCAAATATTTTTTTTAAGGAGTATCAAAAGTGAAAAAAGAAATGTTATTTTTAAGTTGTTTGGCTGTTTCATTATCGGCTTGTTCTGAAAAATCAAGCGAAAAAGAAGCAACTCTTTCAAATGAAGAGTTAAAAAAAGAAGGTCAATTGATTCATGCCGAGCTTGAGTCAAGCGCTCATGAAGAAAAAGCTTATTATTATATCGATACAGATGGGAATCATAAAACAGCGGAATATATCGGGTATGATACCTATATTTCTTTCCCAGATTATCCAAGAACAGCTGAAAGCCTTCAGTTGCGGGCAAAGGTTTTTAATGCGAATCAAACAAAACCAAAAATGCCGTTACATAAGTGGCAAGAAACGCTTCATCACTTGCAACAAGCAGGCCATGTAAAAGAATAATCATTATTTTGGTTGAATTAGAAGAATCAATTGAAAAGTAAAATCTTCTTTTTTGACTAAGGAAAAGTTAATCCTAAAAAATATGATTAAAAAAGGCGCTTTTAAATAAGCGCCTTAAATTTTTTTGTGTAACTTAATCTTTTTTAATCAGTGCCTGACAAAAAATTTCATCTGTTGCCCGGTGTAAAATTGAAATGCCACCCATGGGCTCCCATCCTTGATCAATTAATTGATTCACTTTATCAATCAACATTTCTGGGATATTATCATAAACAAGTGTATACTTCATTTTAAGCCTCCTTTTTTATTTTATATTACCTTTGATTTTTTTGAAAGGTCAAGCATTTTTTTTCACTTTCCATATCGGCGCAATGCTTCTAATGCTAATCCAGAGCCAACAGAAGCATACGTGCTGATTTTTTTAACTTCGGCATTGGGGCAAAGCTCTTTAATCCCTTCGGAAATGGAAGGGACAAGGCTTGTCCCCCCAGTGAAAATAATATTTTGGATTTGTTCGCCTTTAATGCCAGCTTGTTGAATGGTTTCTTTTGCTTTTTCAATAATTTGGGTTTGCGATTTTTGAGTGGCCTCTAAAAACTCTTTCTTTGAAATTGGAATCAAAAAGTTTTTTTCAATTTCTTTTAAATCCATTTTGGTGTTTTCACTGCCAGATAAATCAATTTTAGCATGCTCTGCCTCAAAAAGCATATAATGCCCCAGCTGTTTTTGAATCATTAAAACATACCGGTTAAAAAGCTTATGGTTTTTAACTTCGGCCAGCATCCGTTCGCAATTTAGCTCATGCGTTGGCGTATATAATTTTTGAATTTG
This sequence comes from Alphaproteobacteria bacterium, assembly GCA_045614025.1. Lineage (GTDB taxonomy): Bacteria > Pseudomonadota > Alphaproteobacteria > CAAHEQ01 > UBA3637 > RGIG4140. The sequence goes on along the minus strand of JAZLCE010000034.1, from coordinate 14,832 downwards.
ATGCCATTCGCAAACGTCATTAAAATAAGCATAAGGAATGGGAAGGCCATTTTTGCGATCAGAATTCTTTCCAAAATAAGGCATGGCCAGTTGATAAGCAATATCATGATCCAAATCTGTTCCAGCCAAATGAACACTATCATTTGCCAAGATATCTTGGCTTCGGTCTTCTTTTTTTATACCGTTTGGTTCCAGTTTAATCACCGAAAAATCGCTTGTTCCGCCCCCTAAGTCAGCCACAAGGGTCAGCTCTTCTTTTTCAATGGTTTGTTCATAGTGCAGGGCGGCAGCTAAAGGTTCATATTGAAATGAAATGTTTTTAAATCCAATTTCTTTGGCCATTTTTTCAAGGCACTTTTCGGCGGCCACATCTTCTTTTTTATTGTCATGAAAATGAACAGGGCGCCCGAGAACAACGTTTTCAATCTCAGCCCCAATTTGCTTTTCAGTATCTGTTTTTAAATGCAAAAGAAAGGTTTTAATAATATTTGAAAAGGAATAAAATCTGTTAAAAACCCTGGTGCCTTCGCGTTCTGTTTCAGAACCCAGCAAGCTTTTAATCCCGCGCATAAAACGCCCCGGTTCGCCACTTAAATAAAGATTGATAGCTGGTTCGCCATAAAAACTTTCATTTTCGCCAAAAAAAAGCGTTGTGGGGATAACGGCTTTTTGATTATAAAGTTGAACGGGTTTAATTTCTTTTTTTGAATTTGCAATTGCGATCAGGGAATTTGATGTGCCAAAATCAATCCCTGCAAGAGTTTTTTCTTGCATGTTTTCCTCCTTGATTTTCCTTACTTTTAAAAAAGTTTTTGAAAAATATCAGATTGTTATTTTAAAGTCAAGTATAGTTATCAATTTTTTTTCTTTTTTTTTATTGCTTTACAAGTTTTATTTTTTATGTTATCACTTTTTACATAAAGAGTAGGTTTTTCTCTCTTTTTTTTTAGAGCCCTCTTTTTTATAAGGCAAGATATTCTTTATAGATTAAGATCTCTTTTTTTTTAGGATAAATAAGGCTTTTTTTTGATATATCCTCTTATTTTTCGTTAAAGTAATGCTTTAAGAATATTTAATAATATATTGATATTTAATAAAATATATTAAAAAACAATAAAAAATGATTATAACGGCTTGATTTTATTTACCCCCTTTTTTATTGACATTATTGGTTTTATATGGTTTAACATTCATAAAATATTAAAAAACAAAGGAGTAGGGGATGAAAAAGAAATTAATTGGTTGTTGTTCTGTGTTAGGGGTATTGGCAATTGGATATGCGCTTTATTCAAACTTTTTTTACCCCGTAAAAGTATCTATTGTGATGCCAAGTTATAATCGCGCAGATTACCTTCCAAGAGCCATTGATTCTGTTTTAAATCAAACGTTTCAAGATTATGAATTGGTTATTGTTGATGATGGGTCAACAGATGGAACGAATCAGTTGCTCAAGGAATATCAAGCAAAATCAAATAAAATTCGAGTGGTTACCCATAAAACCAATCAAGGTGTAGCAATTGCACGTAACACAGGGAATGAAAATGCGAGGGGGAAATATATCGCTGTTTTAGATAGTGATGATTTTTTCTATCCAAATTATTTGGAAAATGTTGTGCCATTTATGGAAGAAAATCCAGAGGTTGTTTTACTTGTTCCTAAAAAAATGAATTATTATGAAGAAAAAGGTAAAACTTTTGAGGAATTTACAAAATGGAATATTTTTCCGCCCATTTATAAATTGGTTTATGGTAATTTTATTGGAAATGTTGGAAATATATTTAAGAGGTCATTTGTTAAAAAACATAAAATTAAATATAATTCAATTTATTCTTGTGGGGAAGATTTTAATTTTTGGCTTCAAATTCTTTATAATAATGGACGTATTGAAAGACTTGAGACACAGGAACCATTGTTGGGAACAAGAGCAAATGGCTCTTTAACGCTTGGATCTGATTGTCGGTATGTGCAAGATAGACAAGTAGAAGAAGTGCATCAAAAGGTTGGTCGTAAATTTGATCAAGATAAATGGGATGAATGCGAATTAGCTAAAAAAACAATTGAAAAATATCCAAATGTTTTTTCTTCAAAAACAATTGAAGAAATGTATTCTTATTGCCCAAGGGAAACAGAAAAGTATATTAAAATTAATCATTTTAGCTGGGGGACAGATTATTTTATTTTTGAAGAAGATGAAAAAAAGGTGGTTCGCAAATCAAATAAAGATAAAGCAACGATCTTAAACTTTGTTCCAAATGAAAAAATAACAATTAAGTGGGATCGTTGGGGAGAAGAAACCTTTTTGTTTGATGAAAAAAAAGCCATTTATTATATGCCAAAACCAGATGATGAAAAAAAGGAATAAAAATCTTTTCTTTATCTATAAAAAAAGACCACTAAAAAGTGGTCTTTTTCTGATTTGGTCTTCGTGCTGGGATTTATTCGGCTTTCAGCCTCACCCTGAAGGGCTGTCTCGCCCAAGGATCGACATTGCCTTCATTTCATTTCGGCTGAACCAACGCCCACTCTTTACTCGTGGTCACGGGGGCAATCTTGCTATTCCACCAATAGAAAAAACCACCTAAAAAGGTGGTTTTCCTATTGGTCGGAGTAGCGGGATTTGAACCCACGACCACTCGCCCCCCAGACGAGTGCGCTACCAGGCTGCGCTATACTCCGTTTTTTTTAGCTGTTTTGTAACCTAGTGAACTCATTTTTACTCCAAGTTTTGCCCTTTTTCAAGTATTTTTTCCTCTTTTTTAAAAAATAGTTGATTTTTTTGACACTCTTGATTAAACTTACCAAGAATTTATTTAACAAAAAAGGATGAAAAATGACTGATAATTTTTTTGAATACTTAAAAGAACGTGGTTATGTCTATCAAGCAACGCATGAAGATGAAATCAAAGCCATCTTAAATTCTGATAAAAAAATCACTTTTTATTTAGGTATTGACCCAACGGCAGATAGCTTGCATATCGGTCATTTCTTTGCATTGATGATGTTCCGTCACTTGCAACGCAAAGGGCATAGAGGTATTCTTGTTGTTGGTGGGGCAACGGCATTGGTTGGTGACCCAACGGGTAAATCTGATATGCGTAAGATGCTCACAAAAGAAGATGTTGCCCATAATGTGGCAGAGGTAAAGCGTTTGGCAGCTCGTTTCATTAACACTGAAGGGGAAAATGCCGCATTGATTTTGGATAACTCTGAATGGATTAACAGCTTTAACTATGTTGATTTCATGCGCATTGTGGGAACGCACTTTAATGTGAACAAAATGCTTGCTTCTGATGCTTATTCTAAACGCCTTGAAAATGGTGGGCTCACATTCCTTGAAATGGGATATATGTTGATGCAAGCTTATGACTTTGTTCATTTAAATCGCAAATATGATTGTGTGCTTGAAATTGGTGGCTCTGATCAATGGGGTAACATTGTTGCGGGAACGGAATTAAGTCGCAAAATGAATTTCCATGATGAGGGGAATGCCACAAGCGATAAACCAGATACATTTGGTTTAACTTGCCCACTTTTGATGACGAAAGAAGGCAAGAAAATGGGTAAAACAGAATCTGGCACGCTTTGGGTTGCTCGTGATAAAACAACTTCTTATGCCTTCTATCAATATTTTTATAACACAGCTGATGCAGATACAGAAATGCTTTTAAAATTATTTACGGATATCCCAACAGCTGAAATTGTTGACCTTTGCAAAACAGATATTATTGCTGCCAAAAAGCGCATGGCTTATGAGGTAACAAAGCTTGTTCATGGTGAAGAAGAAGCAAATAATGCTGTTGAAGCAGCCAAATCTTTGTTTGGTGGTGGTGTGAATATGGATAATGTGCCAACAGTTGAATTTGATAAAGTAAAATTTGATGCTGGTATCAATGCGGTTGATTTATCTGTTGAAGTTGGTTTGTTCCCATCTAAAGGGGAAGCTCGTCGCATGATTCAACAAGGTGGGTTAACTGTTGATGATGAAAAGATCACATCTCCAACTGATGCGTTGGCTGTGAAAGAAGAAAATAAAGATTTCTTGCTTTTGCGTAAAGGAAAGAAAAACTTTCTTCGCGTGGTTTTAAAATAAGAAGAGGGGGCTTTGAAAGCCCCTTTTTTTTATGGTGTAGTTGTTTTTTGTTCTTTTTATAAAACGATTGATAAAATATCTTTAAAATGTCTATCTCACATAAACATCTGTGGAAGTGGCCTCTGCTTTGCAAAGTTCAAACTCTCTATCTGTCATTTCATTGGGAGACTTAAACTCACACATAAAAGAGTTGCAACCTGTAATCGTCAAGCAAGCAAACACAATAAATAGAACTTTATTCATAACGAAACCTCCTATAACCACATAAGCATAAAAAAAATGTTGTTGTCAATACATTTATATCATATTTTAAATGGTTTTATATTTATCTTATTTAATCCTTGTTTAACAAACAGATGGCTTTATAAGCATCTTGCTTTTGCGTAAAGGGAAGAAAAACTTTCTTCGAGTTTTGTTGAAATAACCAAACGGGGCCTAAATAAAACGGGGCCCTTTTTTTATATAGACTATTAAAAAAACGGCCCTGTTTTTGAGCCGTTTTTTTTAAGGTTTAAAATCATCTTCCCAATTTGCGCTCTAAATTAATGCGCATACAAGCGAGCAACAAATTTTTATTTTTGCTTGGTGTGATGTTTGTTGCGTTTCCCCCAAAAGAAGCAACCTTTTTATATTGAATCGCTTGATTTTGGCCAACTGTTTCTTCCACCAAATCGGCGCTGAAAGAGGCTATTTTGCTTAGATTATCATTTTTAAAGCAAATCCAAGAAGTTGGTGTTTTTGATTTTTCAATATGATCAAATCCATCTGGTGTTAAATAAATTTCGTTGCCATTTAAAGCCAAAATCTCATTTGCTTTAACAATTTGGGCGCATTTGGTTGTTTGCTTTAATTGGGCCGGGTCGCCATGAACGGGAATAACGGTTAAGTTATCTTCCATGTTTTCTCGGTTATTTTTAATCAGCCTTAAAATATTAACCATTTCTTTAAATGTGGCATGTCCTGTGCGTTGCAATTCAGCCATTTTGTAATCACCAAGTGAAGTGCTTTCGCCCGATTTATTTTGAATAATCTGCCCATTATTTTGCTCAGCCAATAGCTCAGCCATTTCTTTCATGTTTTGATAAATGTCATCAACAGGAATGGCTCTTTGCGAAAGGGCAACCAATGAAACGCCATCTAACAAAAAGGATTTATGACATTTCTTTGCCACGCGCACCAAACCAGACATCATATCATTTTGATTATTTAACCCTTCAGCAAAAGCGCCTGAAAAAATAATCACTTGTTTTTGTGGGCTGAAAGCTTTGATAAAATCGCTTAAATTGGCTTCTTGAATGTTTTTGTGATTATAAACCGTTCCTTCAAAGCGATCTAAAACGCCAGCTTTTTGCAATTCATCATAAACAAGGCGTTGCATATATCCATCAATAAAAACTTTTCTGCCTGTTTGCTCGGCGGCATATAAAATTGGGGCCATATTTTGCGTGCTTCTTGAAATAACGGCGCTGATCAGGCGTTTTTTGTTTTCTTGCATGATTTGAGCCCAGTTATGGGTGGCTTGCTTAAAGGAAAGTTCTTGATTTGCTTTGTTTGAAACGGAAGTTGAATCTGTTAACACATGCGTGATATATAATCTGTTTAACAGGCTTAAAAATGCCTCTTTATTAAACCCTGGTTCAATCAAAACATCCGATAAATTAAAATCGCCCAAATGCATGATGCCATTATGATTTTGGCCGTTTACTTTTGTTAAAATATGATAACCAAGCGATCCAACAGTTGTGTGCGAAACGGGAAATGATGTGATGCAAACATCTTTTGAAAGTTGAAATTCCTTTGAAACGGGCTTCATTTCTGGCAACTCTGAAACGCCTTCTTCAATTAAAATGCGCCCCAAAACGGCCAAAGTTTCCCTTGAAGCATAAATAGTGGGGAAGGTGAAGCCGAGTTTCAGCAAGTTCACAACGCCACCAATATGATCTTCATGCATATGCGTGAGCAAAAGGGCATCAATTTGAGGCACTTTTTTGCCGCCTTTTGAAGAATGATAAGCTTTTATTTGTTGATTAAGTTGACTTTTTGTTGGGTTATATCCCAAATATTTAACCACATCTGGAATTAAAACAGCGTTTTGAAGATCATTTCCTGGAAACAAAGCGCCCAAATCAATTAAAATGCTTGTTTTTTCTTTTTTTTCGTTAATATGTTCAATAAGATGCGCATTTGCGCCGATACGAGAAGCATTATTGCCCCCAACTAACGTTAATTTTGTGTGACTTTGTTGCATCAAGATCTCCGTTTTTTAAAGTCATTCAATAGGTGAAGAATCTTATATCATATTTTATCAACTTTTTCAAATAAAATATCAATTTTTTAAAATAAGATAAAATATGAAAAAAGAAGTTAAAAAAAGGTTGCTTTTTTTTAAAAAAAAGAGTATAAGAGAACGGCTTATAAAAATTTTATAAGTAAAAAGCAAATTCACCCCTGGAGGATTGCTTTTTTTAAAAATAATTTTAATAAAAGGAAATTTATTATGAAAACAACACAATTAAGTGCTATTAAACGTGAAAAAGCTGGTAAGGGGGCCTCTCGCGCAAAACGTCGTGAAGGGTTCGTTCCTGCCGTTATTTATGGAGATAAAAAAGAACCTTTGATGATCGCTTTGGAAGAAAAAGTGTTGGTTGCTGAAATGGGCAAAAAAGGTCTTTGGACTCGTCAATATGAAATCATGGTTGATGGTGAAAGTCATCTCGCATTATGCCAAGATATTCAAAAACATCCAGTTTCATTGCGCCCAATCCATGCTGATTTCTTGCGCATTTCAAAAGATTCTGAATTAACAATTGATGTTCCAGTTCGTTTTGAAAATGAATCAACATGCCCAGGTATCAAATTGGGTGGTGTGTTAAATATTGTTCACAGAACAATCACAGTTAAATGTAAAGCTGATTCAATCCCAGATGCATTTGTTATTGATTTGGCAAAAGCTCAAATGGGTCAATCAATCACAGCTTTCTCAATTGAAATGCCTGCAGGCGTTAAATTAACAGCTACTGAAGATTTCACAGTTGCAACAATCGTTGGCAAACAATCTTCAGATGATGCTCAAGGCTAATAAATGATTTTGTTGGTTGGGTTGGGAAATCCTGGTAAAGAATATGAACAAACCCGCCACAATGTTGGGTTTATGGCGGTGGATGAAATTATCCACCGCTATAACTTTTCTGGGTTTAAGTCAAAGTTTAAAGGCGAAATTTCAGAAGGCGAGATTATGGGCGAAAAGGTGATGATTTTAAAACCTCAAACCTATATGAATTTATCGGGGGAATCTGTTTTAGCTGTTTGTTCTTTTTATAAAATCAAGCCTCAAGATGTATATGTTTTTCATGATGACATGGATTTATCTGTTGGCCGGATTAAGGTCAAGCAAGGCGGGGGCAGTGGTGGCCATAATGGGATAAAAAGCATTGATGCGAATTTAGGAGCGAATTATCATAGAATTCGAATTGGCGTTGGTAAACCTCAAATGAAAGAGCAAGTTGTTTCTTGGGTGTTATCAAAATTTGGCGCCGAAGATAAAAAGCTTTTGGATGATTTGCTTTATAAAATTGCCGAAAATATCCCTGTTTTGATTGAAAAAGATGGCAGTTATTTTTTAAATAAAATGCAATAACTTTTTTTCGCTTGTTCATTTTTGAGCAAGTTTTTTTTATGGTTTTATAAGTGAAGAGGGGGATTTTTCATGCAAAGATTAAAACAAGTTATCAAAATACTCGTTGCCATGGTGTTATTTAGTATGGTGATGGATTTTATTTTAAAAGATTTGTTGAGAGACTTTTTTCAAAATGATACGGGATATATTGTTTTATCGGTTTTGGCATCTGTTATTTTATTTTTTATTTTGAAGGTGCCAACTTTTTTTATTTGTTTGGGAACGGCTTTTATTTTAATGTTACCAAGCTTTTTTAGAGAGTCATTGGAAAATTATCTTTCATTTGGTTGCATTTTTCTGATTGTTTCTATCGGGTTATCTATTTTAATATTTTCCTTTCATTTGCTTTTATTGATGATATTAACATTTTTAATCTTTATAAAATCTGATAAAATTTTTCCGATTATAGCGGTTTTAGAGAAAAAAGCCTCTTATGTTTGGGATGAAAGTGAAAAGGAAACAAAGAGTAAAGACTTTTATGTTAATTGCTTAAAGAAATCATGGTTCCTTTTCCTTTTCTTAAGAAGACGAAGCGCAACTGATAGTCCAAAGTTCTTTGCCACATATTTAGGAGTTGAACTGTTTAAAAATTTGAAAAAATATGTCAATTCAAATGAAAACAACAAATTAAAGTAAATGGGCTGGGCTGCAAAAGATTAAAAGCATAAATTTCTTGCGATTTTTTTAATGTATGATAAAAAAATAAAGGAGGGTGGAGATGAATTTTATTCAAAAACTTTTATTTGTGATGCTTCTTTTTTTTGGAGGGGCGGTTCAAGCTGAAAACTTTCCTTTGTTAAGGGGAAAAATTGTTGATGAAATAGGTGTTTTAAGTTACTCACAAAGAAATGAACTTCAAAAACATTTATCTTCTATACCGACTTTTGTTGTGGCTATTGTTCATCAACCTTTTGGTATGGGAATAGAGGAATATGCCAAACGTCTTTTTAATCATTGGGGTTTGAATAAAAGTGAAAAACAAGATGGTATTTTGATGTTATATGTGCCTCAAAAAGAGGAGTATAAGATTGAAGTTGGAGCAGGGCTTAAAAATATTTTAACGGATGAGGTTCTTGAAGATATTATTCAAAAATATATGACTCCAAAGTTAAAAAACAATGGGTATGCCTTGGTTGTTGGCGCAAGAGTCATTAGTCTTATTTTATCCGGTCAAAAACCTCCTTTGAAAATAATACAAATTGACGGTCAACAAATTGAAATAAAAGAATTTAAGATATTAAAATTTGTAATAGCTCTTATTGTTCTTTTTGCTTTGTATGAAAAGGTTTTCAGATGGTTGAAACAGATGTGTGTAATGCGGACCGGGGATGAAAATTTCAAATTTAAGGTGAAAGATTTTTTCAAATTTCAGTTTTTAATGACACTTATTTTTGTTATTATCGGGTTAGGTGTTTTCTTGTTTGAAGATCTTTTTTTTGGGACCCTTTTTTTTATATTCTCTGTTTTTTTTAGTTTGGTTCTTCTTTTTTTGGAAGTGAATAATATTTGTCTTGCTAAAAATTATGGTAAGAGGGTTTATAAAAAGTGCAAAAGCGCTCGTTGTGATAACTTGTGTAAAAATAGGTATTCAAGAGATCGCTTTTTTTTAAGACGCTCTTTAAATAATAAAAATCCGATTGAAAGAAGATAATAAATTAAAAAACGGCGTTTTTTTTGATTGATTTTTTTAGGAAGCTAGGCTAAACTTACCCCAAAAGAAAAGAAAGGATTTTTTATGGGTTTTAATTGTGGAATTGTCGGCTTGCCAAATGTTGGCAAATCAACTTTGTTTAATGCATTAACTTCAACCGTTCAAGCGCAAGCGGCGAACTATCCGTTTTGCACGATTGAACCAAATGTGGGGCGTGTGGCTGTGCCAGATGCCAGAATGGAAGTTTTAAGAAAAATTGATAACTCTCAAAAATTAGTTCCAACGCAATTGGAATTTGTTGATATTGCTGGGCTTGTTCGTGGGGCTTCTCGAGGCGAAGGATTGGGCAACCAATTTTTGGCAAATATCAGGGAAGTGGATGCGATTATTCATGTGCTTCGTTGTTTTGATGATGGCAATATTGTTCACGTTGAAGGCTCTGTTGATCCGATCAGAGATGCTGAAACGGTTGAAACCGAATTGATGCTTGCTGATTTAGAAAGTCTTGAAAAACGCATTGTTCCATTGCAAAAAAAAGCACAAACAGGGGATAAAGAATCCAAAGCGCTTGTGGCCGTGATGGCACCTGTTCTTGATATGCTTCGTGATGGTAAGCCAGCCAGATTGGCTCGTCCTGATGATGCAGAAGGGCAAAAAATCTTTAATCAACTTTGTTTATTAACGGGTAAGCCTGTTTTATATGTTTGCAATGTGGATGAAGAAAGCGCTGCTACTGGGAACGAATATTCCAAAAAAGTTGAAGAGATGGCTTTAAAGCAAGGCAATTCCAGCGTGATTATTTCAGCTGCGATTGAAGCTGAAGTGGCTGGGTTAACAGATGAGGCTGAACAAAAAGAATTCCTTGAAACCTTGGGTTTGGAAGAAACGGGATTAAACCGCATTATTAAAGCTGGTTATAAGTTATTGGATCTTGAAACATTTTTTACTTGTGGGCCAAAAGAAGTTCATGCGTGGACGATGAAAAAAGGCACCATGGCACCGCAAGCAGCTGGCATCATTCACTCTGATTTTGAACGTGGATTCATCAGAGCTGAAGTTGTTGCCTATAATGATTATGTTGCGTATAATGGCGAAAGTGGGGCCAGAGAAAATGGCAAACTGCGTCAAGAAGGCAAAACATATCAAATGATGGATGGAGATGTTGTTCATTTCTTGTTTAACGTATAGATAAAAAAAGGAGTTCAAAGGGGGATGGATCGAAAAGTTTCATGGTTATCAAATATGCAAGTGGGTTATGAACCGCTTGATAAAGAGCATAAATCCTTTATTGATATCATCAATGAGTCTTATGAGTTATTATCTCAAAAAAAGTCAGAATTATTTGAAGATGTTTTTTTTCAAATTGATGCTTATATGACGCGTCATTTCCCGCATGAAGAAATGATCATGCGTCAAATTGTTTTTCCAGATGTGGTCAGCCATATGGAAAGTCATCGCCGGTTTGTGATCCATATGAATGAGCTTAAAAAAGAATATGGCTCAGCCAAAGGGGCATCTGAAAAAGAGCAAGTTGCCGCTCAAACAGCTGATTTTATTAAAGCTTGGTTTTTGGGGCATACATTGAGCCGCGATAAGGTTTATAAACCTTATTTGGTTCGTTTAGATTATAAATAAAATAGGAGAGATTATGTCTGAAATTATTTTTACATTTGCCGTTTTAATTGTTGTTTACTTAATTAAAGGGATTGTGATTGTTCGCCAAGGATATGAATATACTGTTGAACAATTAGGCCGTTATGTCAGAACGCTTCGCCCTGGGTTTAACTGGATTTGGCCAATTTATCAAAAAGTTGGAACAAAAGTTAATAAGATGGAACAAGTTTTAGACGTGCCAACTCAAGAAGCGATCACAAAAGATAACGCAATGGTTCGCGTTGATGGCGTTTTGTTCTATCAAATTCAAGATACGGTTGCGGCTGCTTATCAAGTGGCGGATTTGCAATTAGCCATTTCCAATTTGGTGATGACGAATATCAGAACGGTGATCGGTGGCATGGATATTGATGAATTGCTTTCTCAACGTGATGTCATTAACCATAAATTGCTTTCCGTTGTTGATGATGCCACTGTTCCATGGGGTGTAAAAGTAACGCGTGTTGAAATTAAAGACATTAATCCACCACATGACTTAATTGATGCAATGGCTCGTCAAATGAAAGCTGAACGTGAAAAACGCGCCAATATTTTGGATGCCGAAGGGTTGCGTCAAGCTGAAATTTTGCGTGCTGAAGGGGAAAAACAAGCTCTTATTTTGGCAGCCGAAGGTAAAAAAGAAGCTGCTTTCAGAGAAGCCGAAGCCAGAGAACGTATCGCTCAAGCTGAAGCAACAGCAACGGAAACATTATCTGAAGCCATTAATCATGGTAACTTAAATGCCGTTAATTACTTCTTGGGTCAAAAATATATTGAAGCCTTAAAAGGGATTGCCGTTTCTCCAAACCAAAAACTCATTATGCTTCCACTTGAAACGCAAAATGTGATGGGTTCTATTGCAGGGATTGCTGAAATTGCAAAAGATGTTTTGGGTTCTTCAAAATCAACCACATCAAAGAAAGGATAAGAAATGACGTATATCGAATGGGGCATTTTGGGCTTACTTTTGGTATTGCTTGAATTATTTGTGCCAGGTATCTATCTTTTTTGGTTTGGTTTAGCAGGGATAACTGTTTCAACAAGCCTTTATTTTGAATTGATTCCAGATACAGTAACCGCACAGTTGATTTTATTTTCAATTTCCTCTTGCGTATTCACCTTGATTGGATTGAAAGTTTATAAACAACTTGAAAAAAGATTTGAAAAAACAACGGATCATAAGAATTTGAATGATTTGGCTGGAGCATATGTTGGCCAAGTGGTTTCATTAACGCAAGATGTTGTTGATGGCAAATCAAAAGTTAAAGTTGGGGATAGTGTTTGGCTTGCCCAATGCAGTGAAGACTTAAAAGCTGGCGATAAAGTAAGGATTACAGGCGTTATCAAAGGCTTAATCTTCGTGGTTGAAAAAGCTTAAAAAAACTTTAATATCAGTCACAAAACAAAAAAACAGCTCTTATTTTTACGAGCTGTTTTTTTTATGGGTTTAATGCTTTAAAGAAATGTTATACAAGGAAAATTTGAAGAATAATTGTTTCAAGATTAGTCACGCCTTGATTTTTTAAAACTTTAAATCCCATATTCATAAATAAACTTATTTTTGCAATCAGGTTTATGGTTTAGCCTCAACTGAAATCATCTATCGTATCGCAACTGCTTACATTTTAGGCTTTGATGAAGATGTTTCAATCAAGCAACATAATTTAAGACTGTTTGACACTTTGCCATCTGTTCAAAGGGGAACACTCGAAAAAGATTTGGATGAAGTGTTTTAAATTGAAGACGAGTAAAAAGCGTTAACAAATATTTGAATTGATAAAAATGATAACTTTAAAAGAGTGAATTGATAAAAACAGACGAACAAGCAGATTTGTTTTTTTTACAATAGAATCATTTGTATAGAATTTTTTTGCGTTTTTTTTAAAGAATTTTCTTGACTATTTAATTAAGATGAGTTCTAATAGAAAGCAGAACAAAAGGAGTCTGTTATGAAAGATATTTTTGATTTAACTAATGTGGATGACATCCCTGAAGATGTAAAAAAAGATATCTCAGTTGATGTTTTTGCAACTCGCATTATAACTCTCTTTGAATTGGCTAAAAGAGAGTTAAGCATCGATGAAATAACTGTTGGTTATTATCGGAAATACAAAAATATTGAAACAGAGCGAAAGACAAAAAAACAAATTATGGGTAAGGTTTATAATATGTCAAGAGAACGAAATCCGCAAATAAAAAGTGTAGAAGGGAAAAAAGGAATATATGCATTATTGAACGAAGATGAAAATGAAATAATAGACTCGGAAACATAAATTTAGTGGCAAGAAATAGTCGTCCTACTTACTTGCCACCTTTCTCAAATAAATTGCTTTATTTGAATCTCTCAAATTCATTTTATTATATTTATTTGAAAAAATCAAGAAAAAAGTAGGACATTCTTTAACTTTAAATTGAAAGGAAATAAAAATGTCCTTATTATATAATAATTTAAATAAACAACTTGTGTGGGAAAAAGGGATCATTGTACCTGGTTATCATCCAGATATGTTTCGCAAAGATATCGCTGGGGCTTGGATAGCATGGGATCAATATGGAAAAGAAACAAGTTTAGGATGGCAAATTGACCATATATACCCATCATCCAAAGGTGGAAGTGATTGTTTATCAAATCTTCAACCATTGCAATGGGAAAACAACCTTGCAAAAGGTGATGCCACAGGAGACTGGGGATCAGTAATAACTGCAAATGGTAATCAAAACATTCGTCAAAGACGGTATATTTCAAAATAATTTTTGGGTAAAGGGTGGTAACTCCACCCTTTATTGAATATATAAGGTGATTAAGCACATGACAAATTATGAAGATTTTAAAAAATATATGAAACAATTCCAAGATGAAGAGGTAGGTACGAAAAGAAATCGAGAAGCCCAACAGCGCCAAAAAGAAGAAGATGACGAACGACAGATAAAAATTGCTGAGAAAATTAACTGGAATAACTTTTTGCTAACCACTCAAACAACTACTATGATGGAAAGAGATAAACAATTGCTTACATTATCTGCTGCTGGGATTGCATTTTTAATGACTTTTGCAAATGGAGAACAATTGTTACATTTTCAATTATTGTATGGTATTGCAGCTGGGGCCTTTCTTCTGGTTATCATTCTTGGAATTGTAATTTTTAAAAAAAATGCCATTTTAATGGAACAACTTAAAAATGAAGAATCAACAGAAATATTGAATTTTAAAATGGAAATTATGGATTCTGTTGTTTTTTGGAGTTTTATAACTGCTGTTAGTAGTTGTTTTATATCTTTTTTATTAAAAATAAGTTTAGGAGGATAAAATGAAAAATGATAAATTTCAATCAATTCAACAGCCTACATATAAGTATGTTCAAGATAGTTTAACACGCTGTATTCGTATGAAACCCGCCCCAACTCCTTCAAAACCAACAAATAACTCTTCTCAAAATAACGGTAAGAATCAGGTTGTTAAAAAAGATAAATGACTTTTTTAGAACTTTTAAAAATATTATTTCAACCTGAACCTTTGCGAAAACCAAAGGTTCAGGATACTTCTTCAAAAAAACGCCTGTTAAAATCAATGAAGAGAAAGAGTTTATAGCAATAGAAATTGCAGAAGAAGATGAAGATTTATTTATGTAATTAAGTCCTTACAAAATAATTCATCAAAATTGCATTTTTTTGCGGACGAAAGGAAAAAGATCCGACAGGGTATAGGAAAAACGGTTAAAAAGTCGCCAATCTTATACTCTGAAAGGTTTTTTTAATGAAACA
>JAZLCE010000033.1:0-19713 GCA_045614025.1 Alphaproteobacteria bacterium | reverse complement strand
AAAAGATCAGAAACAGTAACGCCTTCAAGAGTCATCTCGCCTTCGTTTCGGGAGGCTTCCATGATAACCGATCCGCTGGCTTTTAGCTCTCCTTTGTTCGTTACTGTTTCCGCTCTTGTGCCCGCCATTAACTCTATCTTCACGCCCTTAGCGTTAATAACGGTTCCAAGATTCCCACCACTCACTGTTGCTTCTCCTTCATTCGTCAACTCTGTGATCGTTGCTCCTGTTACGGTTAACTCTCCTTCGTTCATGACTTTTGCAACTTTTCCACCTGTTACAGTTGCTGTTTTCTCGTTAATCAACTCTGTTACTTCTGCTGTTTCAAGTGTTAATTCTCCACTATTAGAAAGCTTTTCTACTTTCCCGCTTGTTACTTCGGCTTCATTTTGGTTAATTAATTCAGCTATCGTTGAACTTGTGGCTGTTAACTTGCCACTATTTTGAATATCAATTACTTCTGCATTTGAAAGCATTGTTTCGCCAACATTGATGATATGATCAACTTTTGCATCCGTTACATTCAACTTACCTGTATTCACTTCAATCAACTGTTCTGCCCCTGTTAATGTCACCTCTTCAACATTTAATGTTGCCCCATCAACAGTTATCTTTTTCGCCGTTAAAATGCTTTCTTCTTTACCATTCCCAACAATTGTTTTTTCATTTGCTTGCATGGTTACATCTGATTCCATTTCATAAGAATCTCCTCCAATTGCCATATTAAAGGCCGCATCTCCTTCATATTCGGCAATTGATTTCATCACATCTGAATCCTCATTAAACTCAATGGCGTTAATTGTGATTTGATTATCTTTCCCTGTGAGCTCATAACTATACACATCTGTTGCAACAAGCCCTTTTTCTGAACCATAGGTTAATGTTCCACCCGTCATAACGGTTGACGTATAGCTTTCATTTAAACCATTATCCAGCGCTTCAGCTGAAAGCAACACATCTGTTAACTTTAAGTTTAATGTGGCTTCCTTGTTCGTTGCAATTGTATCTGTTACCAACTCAAGCCCATTTGCTCCTTTAACTATATCTGCATCTATTTTAAGGTTGGCACTTCCGCTTAAGTTTTTAAAAGACACCAAGTCCGCCGTATCACCATCTTGCATGTCTAAAGTGACATTCTCGCCCATGACATAACCACCATTATAATTTGTTTGACCTAAAGTCAAGTGCGCATCTTTAAAAGTCACCGTGCCGGCACCAGCCATATCCTCTGAAAGCTCATAGTTTGCTTGAACGCCTTTTATGGCTGAATCAAACAAGGCCGTTGAACTTGCGCCGATTTTAAGCACTGTTGTTAAAGAAGTTGGAGCGCTAGTCCCCGTTGCCGTTGAATGATGAATAAGGCTTGCCGTATGCGTTTCATCCCCAATGTTTGCCGTATATCCGATTTTCGCGCCATGCGTTTCCAAAACACCACCCAAAATATTATTGGTGCCAGCAAGGAACTTTTCACTATGAGCAATGGTTAACCCAGCTGTTTGATTAAATGTGCCAGCGCCACTGTTCACCATTTCATCACCCAAAATAAACGTTCCAGCCCCTGTTTTATTGATAATACCAGCATTTGAAATACCCCCATCCAATGAGCCAATAAGAGGCGTTACTCCATCATCTGCATATCCATGGTTGAAGTTGATGGTGGCATTTTTTGCATTTAATATATCATTAGGAATATTTGCAGTGTTATTTTTAAATTCAAAGCTATTATTAAAATTTATTGTTTTTACATTATAAATTGCTCCACCACTTTCTGCTTGATTAGAATCAAATGTTGTCTCATCCGTAAAATTCATATATCCATTATTATAAATCGCTCCCCCTTGTGAAAGAGCCGTATTATTTATGAAAGTGGATTTACCTAAAGTCATGCCATAAGCTATTACGTCTCCTTCATTCTTGCCACCTGTGTTATAAATCGCGCCACCTTGTTCAGCTTGGTTTGAATCAAACGCATTTTCCCCTGCCAAAAGCATATATCCCGTAGTATTATGAATCGCACCTCCGTGTGTATTTCCATTTTCTGATTCAGCTTTGTTCCCACTAAACACTGTATTACCCTTAAATGTTATACCATATGTTATATTTGGAACCGTTGGCGTTTCAGCATTACTATCCGTATCTTCAAAAATAACTGAGCCAGTTCTATTATGAATTGCACCTCCTGAAGCATTAGAGGAAGTTTTAGAACCATCTGATTTTATTATCATGGTTGATAAAGCTGCATTATTTTTAAATATTACATCTCCTTCAAATAACATTTTTCCTTGATAATTATAAATCACACCACCAATTGCTACTCCAGCTTCTGCCTGAGACTTATTGCCATCAAAAATTGTCAAGTCAGAAAACTGCATTTCTCCTCTATTCCAAATTGCTCCACCACTTGCAGTTCCTGAAACAATTGATCCATCTGATTTTTCATATGCTTTAACTATTGAACTATTATTTTTAAAAACACTTTCCTCTTCAAATGTTACTTTCGCAGAATTTGCAATCGCACCACCACTTGAGGTATTAGCTTCAGTTGAATTTTTGTTGTTTTCAAAATTAACTGATTTAGAAAATAATATATTACCTCCACCTGAGTTTATTGCGCCACCATAGGCATAAAATGTTGATATACTTCCATCATCTTTTACCTTTACATGAGTTGTTACGCTATTATCTTTAAAATATGCAGTTTCATCAAATCTTATCGTTCCTGTATTGATTATAGATCCTCCACTGATCAGATCGGTATCTGATATTACACCATTCCCCTCAAACAAAGCCTCATCTGTAAAATTCATATAGCCACTATTCCAAATCGCCCCACCTTGGGTAAGAGCCGTATTGCCCATAAAGGTTGATTTGCCAAGCGTCATGCCATAAGCTATTACATCTCCTTCTTTCTTGCCTCCTTTGTTATAAATCGCGCCACCTTCTTTGGCTTGGTTGCCAAATGAGATTTTGTTCCCATCTGAGTCAAGGACATATTCATTTTTATCGCCATCACCATCTTCATCTTCGGTATCTTGTAAATATCCGCCAAATATATTCTCACCGTTAAGAAATATATAGCCACCATTCCAAATCGCCCCACCATAAGAGGTGCCACCAGCTAGTGTGCCATTCGCTTTCTCTAGAGCAGTTCCATTTGCTAAGTTGTTTTTAAATTGTGCCTCATCATTAAAGGTTATCATGGCATTAGAACCATCATTGCGAATTGCCCCACCATAAGCGCTGCCACCCGTGGCTGAAGATGAGTTCCCCTCAAACATCACAAGTGAATCGAATGTGATGGAGGCATTATTATTATCAATTGCCCCACCATAGGAATGGCCACCAGATAGTGAGCCATTCGCTTTCTCCACGGCGGTTGCAGTTGCATTGTTGTTTTTAAATAAGACCTCATCATTAAAAATCAACACTGCATTCGCACCCTCATTGCGAATTGCCCCACCGATAGAGTTACCACCTGTGGCTGAAGATGAGTTCCCCTCAAACGTTGCAAATGCATCAAATGTGATGGAGGCATTATTATTATAAATCGCACCACCATAAACACTGCCACCCGTAACTATTGCTGAGTTTTCTTCAAACGTTGCAAGTGAATTAAATCTGATGGAGGACTTATTATAATTATAAATCGCCCCACCTTTAGCTGTGCCACTAACTATTGTGCCGTTCTCTTTCTCCAGAGTGTCTGCCATTGCAGTGTTATTTTTAAACAGCACCTCCTCATTATTAAAAGTTAGAACAGCATTAAGACCAGTGTTATTAATCGCGCCACCGTAGGAGTAACCCCCAGAAACATTATACTCCAAATTTTCAAATGTCACACCTTGGATATAAGTTTTTGCACCAGAATTCGATAATCTTGTTTCACTAGCCATTACTGGTACTGATAAAAGGATAATTCCTAAATTCGCTAGGAAGCATTTTTTTAGGATGTTGAGGTATCGTTTTTTAAGTTCTTTAATAGTGGTGCGTGAAGAATGGAACATGGCGTGCCTCCAAAAAAATAAACGAATTTAAATTACCTATCAAAATCCTTTTGTTAACTGTTTAAGACGAAAAGTCGGAAATTTAATGGGCGCGTTTTTTATTCCCTATTTTCATCCCCCTATACTTTCATTATACCATGGTTTCAAAATTTCGTGGAGAAAAATTTTCAAAAAAAATATATATTTTTTCTCTCTTTTCTTATAATTAATTGATTTATAATGATTATTTTTTATTAAAAAATTGCATAAAAAATGATAAAAAACGCTTTTTTTATGTTTTTTATTCAGAAAAACAAGCAAAATTCCCCTTAAAAAAGCCTTTATTTTACCACTTATTTCTTGGCAAATCTATCGACCCCTTAATTTCCGACTTTAAAATTTAAATCAACTATATGAAAAGTATATATTTTTTATAAAAACAAACAATTAATTCCTTTAAAGCATTCAAAACTTATTCCTAAAATACCTATTGTGACAAAAAAATGAAAAAGAGCTGATTTTCTTGACAAGAACCTGATAACCTGTTAAACAAAAACAATCAACTTAACAAAAGGTTTTATATGAAGAATAAAGTTATTACTCCTCAACAAGCCCTTCAATATATTCAGTCTGGCAACAGCATTATGATTGGTGGTTTCTTAAAATGCGGAACACCGCAACTGGTTATTCAAGAAATTTTAAAAAGCGATATTAAAGATTTAACTTTAATTGCTAATGACACATGCTTTGCCGATTCCGATAGAGGTCTTTTGGTTACAAACAAAAAACTTAAAAAAGTTATTGCCTCTCATATTGGCACAAATGTTGAAACTGGTCGACAAATGAATGAAGGAACTTTAGAAGTTGAGCTTGTTCCTCAAGGCACTCTTGCCGAACGCATTCATGCTGGAGGAGCTGGGCTTGGTGGTGTGTTAACACCAACAGGCATTGGAACACTGGTTGAAGAAGGCAAGAAAAAAGTTACTATTGAAGGAAAAGATTATTTACTTGAAAAACCAATTTTTGCAGATGTCGCTTTGATTTATGGATCAAAAGTTGATCCTCTGGGAAACATTTCATTTCACGGAACAACAAGAAATTTCAACACCATTATGGCTATGGCTGCAAAAACAGTAATCGTGGAAGCCGAAACCTATCTTGAAGAACCAATGAATCCTGATGAAGTTGTCATTTCTGGAATTTTTATTGATCATATTATTAAAAAGGAAACGCACTAATGGAACTAAATAAAGATGAAATCAGACATTTAATTGCAAAGCGCGTTGCCAAAGAATTTAAAGACGGCGATGTGATCACGCTTGGAATTGGTATGCCTACTCTTGCTTCAAATTATATTCCAAAAGACATTCATGTTTTTTTACAATCAGAAAATGGCATTTTAGGTGCTTCGGGCATTTTACCTGTTGAATCTGCTGATAAAAGCATTACAGATGCTGGCGGAAACTATGTAAGTATTTGCAAAGGGGGCTGTTTCTTCGATAGTTTAACAAGTTTTTCAATGATTAGAGGTGGCCATATTAATACAACTGTTTTAGGTGGTTTACAAGTTGATGAAGAAGGAAACCTTGCAAACTGGCTGGTTCCTGGAAAAATTGTCCCCGGTATGGGTGGTGCTATGGATTTAGTTGTTGGATCTCAAAAAGTAATCGTTATGATGGAACATACGGCAAAGGGAGCTCCAAAAATCCTTAAAAAATGCACCCTTCCCCTCACCGCAAAAAATGAAGTTGATATGATTATAACTGAAAAATGCGTTATGGAAGTTCGAAAAGATGGCCTATGGCTTACTGAAATTAGTCAACTATCTTCTTTAGAAGATATCAAAGCTAATACTGAAGCTGATTTCAAAATAGCAGAGAATTTAAAAACATTTTAAAAAAAGAGGAGTTAAACTCCTCTTTTTTTTAAGAACGGACTTGTTCTTGAGAAACTGCTTTTAACCTTAAAACACTATCTGTTGTTTTAACAATAACTTTAGCAACCCCATATTTAGGATCGCATTCCATTGGCAATGGCAACGGCAAAACTTCTTCAGCAAACTGATGTAATGATTTATAATCTGCTTTAATTTCTTTATCTTTTGTTTTTGCATAATGAAATAAAGTATCTTCTTCCCATTGAATGCCTGATTGATCTAATGGTTCAATATCTTCATATTTAACAATAATTTTTGGTTGTTTGCGTTGTTTTTCATGATAAAGAAGTTGATCTAACGTCATCATTTTTTGAACAAGCACATAAATTTCAGATAAATTAATTGGCTCTTTCATTTCAGGTTCAAGAACAACCGGCATTTTTTCACGTTTATTTAAATTTTTAACCATTTTCATTCCTTTTGATTGATATCCACTTTTTGTGTATAAGGGTTCTATCAAAAGAAAGATATTTTGTCAATCTGTTTTTATCATTCACAAAAATATATCACAAACAATTGCC
Source organism: Alphaproteobacteria bacterium (assembly GCA_045614025.1). Taxonomy (GTDB): domain Bacteria; phylum Pseudomonadota; class Alphaproteobacteria; order CAAHEQ01; family UBA3637; genus RGIG4140. Next base: position 13,273 of record JAZLCE010000033.1, on the reverse strand, counting down.
AACAAAAAATACATCTCTTACCATTTTTTCTTCAACAATAAACGTTGTGATACAACTGCTTTTTAAATATTGCCCTTGCTGATAAGTGTTTCCACTCAAGTAAACTTCACTTTTTGGTGGCGTATATGTTTTATAATTCGTTTGATAAATCAACTTTGTTACTTGATTTTCAACAACTGTAATATTCGGCTTCCCTAACAATGAAAACACTTCTTCAACTGGCTTTCCCTTTAAACGATATAAACCTTGCTGATCAAATTGTTGTCTTGCAGCAGAGCAAGAAATAAGGAATAAAAACATAATACAAGAAAAAATATATTTCATAACAAACTCCTTTAATTTTTCAAAATATAAATAAGATATTGAATTTAAATTAGGAATATATTCTTTTGTTTAAATTTCAAAAAACTGTCACACCTAAAAAAAGAAAAACATATTATGATACACCTGATTGGAGGCAACTATGAAATACATATTTACATTATTATTATCTTTCTTTATTTGCACTGAATTAAAAGCAGATGTTCTTGGTTTTTGGACAACAATTGATGATAAAACAGGAAAAGAAAAAAGCGTTGTTCAAATTTATGAAAACCAAGGCAAAATCTTTGGAAAAGTTGTTGATATCTTTGGAAATAAAGATGCAACCGCCAAAATTGAAGGCTCTCCAAAAATTATGGGCCTTCAAATCATATGGGATTTAGAAAAAAAAGAAAATAAATACGTTGGAGGAAAAATTTTGGATCCACAATCTGGAAAAACTTATGGATGCGAAATTTGGGAAGAAAATGGCAACCTTATTGTTCGCGGAAAAATTGCCTTTTTAGGACGCAATCAAACCTGGAAAAAGAACACAACATTTCAAACCCCTACTCAAAAATAATTCTTTTAAACTAACCATAAAAAAATACCGGCTTTAAGGCCGGCATTTTTTATGATCCTTTATGTTTTTAATAAGATCTTGCATAAATCACATCTATTGTTGCTGGTTTACCAGTGATTAAACAAACACCTTCTGTTCCTGACTGTTCAAATGGAATACAGCGAATATTGATTTTCATTGATTTAAGCTTTTCTTCAATATCATTATCCCCAGACCATTTGCCACGAACAAATGTAACGGCCGGTTTTTCACCTTCAACAAAAACATTTTGGTTTGCAAAATATTTTTCAAATTCTTCAGGAGTTTGAATGTCACTCTTAATGTTTTTGTTTAAACGTTCTTCAGCTTGTTTTAAAAGATTATTTTGAATGTTTGCCAAGCGTTCAGTTACTGAAGCAACAAATGCATCAAAGGAAACAATCTCTTTCCATTCTTTAAGGTTGATCTTTGTTCTATCCCGCACCATAAGTGCATTATTTTGAATATCGCGTGGACCAACTTCAATGACAAGTGGAGTTCCCTTTCTTGTCCATTCCCACATTTTATCAACAGATTCTTTTTGTCTATCATCCAATTTAACACGAACACGTTCACCTTTAAATGAAGCATCAGATAAAGCTTGCTTTAATTTTTTAGCATAATCCATTACTTCATCAATTTTTGATTTATCTTTCAATAATGGAACTATCACAATTTGATATGGCGCAACAACTGGTGGAACAATCATTCCTTCATCATCCCCATGAGTCATAATCAAGCCACCAATTAATCTGGTTGAAACACCCCAAGATGTTGTGTATGCATATTCTTGAGTTCCTTGTGAAGATTGGAATTTAATATTAGCTGATTTTGCAAAGTTTTGACCCAAGAAGTGACTTGTTCCTGCTTGCAAAGCTTTACCATCTTGCATCATCGCTTCAATACAATAGGTATCCACTGCCCCAGGGAATTTATCAAATTCTGGTTTTTTACCCGTTAAAACAGGCATGGCCAAAGCTTCACGTGCAAAAGTTGCATAAACATCAAGCATTGTTTGAGCTTCTTTTTCCGCTTCTTCATATGTTGAATGAGCTGTATGGCCTTCTTGCCACAAGAATTCACGCGTTCTTAAGAAAAGGCGTGGTCTCATTTCCCAACGCACAACATTTGCCCATTGGTTAATCATCAATGGTAAATCACGATAAGACTTAACCCACTTTGAAAATGAATCTGCAATAATCGTTTCACTTGTTGGACGAATAATCAATGGTTCTTCTAATGGAGAATCAGGCGTTAATTTACCATCAACTGATTTAAGACGCGAATGCGTTACAACAGCCATCTCTTTTGCAAAACCATCAACATGCTCTGCTTCTTTTTGAAAATATGAAAGAGGAATAAACATTGGAAAATAGCAATTTTCATGCCCTGTATCCTTGATCATATCATCAAGAACCCGTTGCATACGTTCCCAAATCCCATAGCCCCACGGCTTAATGACCATACATCCAGGAGAAGAAGAATTTTCAGCCATATCAGCCACTGTAATTACATTTTGATACCATTCTGGGTAATTTTGTTCTCTTGTTTTTTGTAAAGTCATTTGTTTCACCTTTCATAAAATAATCTTTTTATTTATCATAATTCCTTGATTTTGTCAATAAAATCTATATGATTTTTATTTTTTTATTGAATATCAATTTCTTTTTTTATACTCTTAAAGTTACAATACAAAAAGGTGGAATAAATGGATCAATTAGAAATAATTTTACCAACAATAAAATATGAAACTAAACTCAAAAAGATTGCGCAGGAATTTAAAGAACACCCCAATCGATTTGACATCAATCATCGTGATAAAATTGTGCAAGCGATTGAACAAAATGACTTTGCAACATATTTCAAACAATCTGAAGACAGCCGAAATGGCATCACCATCCCTGGACATGTTCCTAGCTCACTTCTTTGGATTATGAATCAAGAAGAAATTATTGCAATTGCAGATATCCGCCATTATCTCAATGATTATTTAAGAAACGTTCAAGGTGGACATATTGCTTATGAAGTTGTTCCCTCTCATCGCGGTAAAGGTTTAATGAATATAATTGGGAAAATGCTTCTTCAATATGCTTACGATCATTTTGAAATTAAAGAAGCCCTGATCACTTGTCGTGAAGAGAATATTCCCTCTCATAAAGTTATTATAAGGCTAATGAATGAAATGGGCGGATATCCAGATACAGATACTTTAATTGATGGTGAAATAGAAAAACGATATTGGATCAACACGATTAAAAAATAAAACAACTTGACTTTAAAAACCTCCTTTCTTATATAAAAAGAAGGAGGTTTTTAATATGCAAGAAGAGCTCATCCAATCTATTGAACCTAAAAATTTAAATACTGATGATTTGATTTTAGATGTTCGCACCAATCAAGAACATAATGAACTTTCTCTTAATCAACCCCATTGGCATATTCCAATGGATGAATTAAATGTTAAAGACTTTATTAAGCATTATCACATAACAGAAAAAACACCCATCCATATCCTTTGCAGAAGCGGACACAGAGCTTTAAAAGTTGCAGAAAAATTCAAACAAGAAGACTTCTTTAATGTTAAAATTATTAAAGGAGGCATTTTAAAAGCAAAAGAACAAGGATTAAGCCTGGTTGAACATCCCACATGGAGCCTTCGAAGAAAACTTGAATTTACTGCTGGCGCTCTTATTTTTATTGGCACCTTGCTTTCTTTGTTTATTTCAAAAACATTTTATTTAATTCCTCTTGCTATTGGCTTTATTCTGATACTTAAAAGCATTTCAGGAAAAAACTTTCTTGAAAGTATCGTTAAACTCTTTTTAAAAGATGACTTATAAATGCTTTTTTAAAAAAGGTTCAATTTCTTTTTCTAAGCGTTTTTTAAGCTTAGGACTTGAGTGATTATAATCTTCATTAATCACCAGTTTTGAACGACGCATTTTTTTATGCAACGCCCACGCTTCTTCCACAGGGCAACAAAAATCAAAACGATTATGAACAATTAATGTTGGGATATCTTTGATTTTATCCACATTTTTTAAGATCACATCTTCTTTAATAAACAAATTATTTTGAATATAAGTTAAAAAGATTTTCAAACTATTAATCTTTTGATCTGTAATTGCAGGAGCTGTTTTAAAATCCAACTGCATTTTCCCCAATTGATTTTCATATGCGCCATAATATTGCAGTGCCATTTGAATATCCTTATATTTTTCAGAAAAAATCTTTTCTTTAAAAAAGGATTCAATGCTTTTTTGCCCGGCTAAACGTTCAAATTCAGCTTTTGCTTCTGGATAAAATAAAAACATTTCTTTATATGGAAAATCTATATCTTTTTTTCGACCTAAGAAAATAGCATTCAACACCAACGCCTTAACTTTTTGAGGATATTCAAGAGCAAACAAGAGAGCCAATGTTGAGCCAAAAGATCCTCCGCCAATAATAACTCTTGAATGAATTTTCAAATATTTTAACAATAAATAGGCATCTTTTACCAAATTTGGAGTTGTGTTTTCTTCTAATAAATCCTTAAACTTTGATTTTCCACATCCTCTTTGAGAAAAAACAACAACACGATATTTTTTTAAATTATATGTTTTAGGAGCTGATTTAGCCTTTCCACCTGGACCACCATGAAAGAATAAAACAGGCACTCCTTTAGGATTACCAAATTGCATATAGTGAATTTCATGTCCATCACCCACATCACAAAACCCCTCATCAAATGGCTTTATTTCTTTTTTAAAAATTGAAAATAAATTCATATCTGCCCCCTATTCTTCCATTTGCTCTGATAAAGAAAACCATTTTTCTTCCATCTTGTCAATTTCTTTTTGAATTTCTTTAATTTTTTGATAAATATCAATAATTTCTTCATTTGTTAACACTGTTTCAAATCGTTTTTCAAGCCCTTCTTTTTCAAGTGTTAATTTTTTAATCTCTCGCTCAACTTCCAAAATTAAAGCTTTAAGTTTTCGTTTTTCCGCCCCTTGTTGCTTTTGCTTTAATTTAAGCTCTTTTTCTTTTTGAAGTTCTTTTTGTTTGGCTTTATCAACTTGTTTTTCAAGCAATATTTTTTGATAATCCAATAAATCGCCCTCAAATGGCTTGCAATTTGCATTATTAACAAGCCATAATTCATCAGCCACTTGTTCAATCAAAGAAAAATCATGCGTAATCAAAACAACAGCGCCTTGATAATCATTTAAAGCAACTGCCAACGCTTCGCATCCTTTAATATCCAAGTGGTTTGTTGGTTCGTCTAAAATTAATAAATTTGGTCTATCTAAAGATATTTTTGCAAATAAAAGACGCGCTTTTTCGCCTCCAGAAAGCAAACGAATTTTTGTTAATGCCTTTTCCCCAGTTAATCCAAAAGAAGCCAAATACGAGCGCACTTCAGTTTCATTTTTTCCATCCATTAAAGAAGAAAAATATGAAACAGGGGTTTCTTCCAACGGCAACTCTTCTTCCTGATGTTGCGCAAAATAACCAACCTTTATTTTTGAAGAGGCATGCACCTGCCCTGATTTTAAGGCTAAAACACCAGCCAAAAACTTAGCAAATGTTGATTTTCCGTTACCATTTTGCCCTAATAAAGCAATTCGAGCGGTATCTGAAATTGAAAAAGAAAGCTTTCTTAAAACAATTTTTTCATCATAACCTAATGAAATATCTTCACCACTTATTAATGGTGGCAATGCTTTAATGGGCTCTAAAAAAGAAAATCTCTCTTCTTTATCTGGATAAACTGCTGGAGTTTCAGTCATTTTTTCCAATATTTTAATTCGGCTTTGCGCTTGTTTAGCTTTACTTGCCTTATATCTAAATCGATTAATAAAGCTTTCTAAATGTTCTCTTTTTTCCTTTTCTTTTTCAGCTTGACGCATTAACACTTTGTCTTGAAGTGATTTCGTTGTTAAATAAGTGTCATAGTTACCACTATAAAGAATTAATTTTTGATTTTGAAACACAACGATTGAAGAACAAATCTCATTTAAAATGGATTTATCATGACTAATTAATAAAAGAGTTCCCGAATATTTTTTTAAATGCGCTTGTAACCAAATAACGCTTTCTAAATCCAAATGGTTTGTTGGCTCATCTAAAAGCAAAATAGTTGATGGTTGAAATAAGGCTCCTGCCAAATTTAAACGCATCTGCCACCCCCCTGAAAAATCAGCCACTTTTCGATTTAAATCATCATTTTTAAACCCAAGACCTGCTAAAATTTCAGCAATTCTTGCTATCGCCGTTTCCCCACCTAGTTGTTTAATTTTTTCATACAGCTCGGGCTTATCTTCATCTAAAGCCTTATTATACTCTTCTTTTGCCTTTGTTAAATATCTATCTTTTTGCAAAACATAATCTAATACAGTTAAAGATGTATCTTCAATTGTCTGCTCAACAAAAGCAATTCTTTCCCCAGAGGGGATCATCACATCACCCATTCCCTCTAAGGCACCAGTTAAAACTTTAAACAAAGTGGATTTACCACACCCATTTGGCCCAACAATACCAACCTTTTGTTTATCAGAAATAAATAAAGACACATCAGATAAAAGATCTTTATGCCCCATTTGAACAGTTAAATTCTTTAATTCAATCATATCTATAGGATATAGAAAAAAACGCATAAAATCAAGTATTCTATCTTGATTTTTCAATAAAAAAGAAGTATAAACCCTTTTCTAAAAAGGACATAAAATGCAAAAACAAGATATTAAACAATTAACAAAAGGAAATATTTTAAAAACACTCACCTTATTTGCCATACCCTTTTTGCTTTCTAGCTTTTTGCAAGCAGGTTATGGCCTTGTTGATATGTTGATTATTTCTTATTATGGAACACCAAGCGATTTAGCTGGCGTTACCAATGGTGCACAAATTGTTTGGACTCTTATCTTCCTTGCTTCTGGGCTCACAATGGGAGGCACTATTTTAATCGGCCAATTTTTTGGAGCAAAAGACAATAAAGGTGTTCAAGACGTTATTTCAACTATGTTTGTCTTATTCTTTTACGTGGCTCTTTTTCTTAGCCTTATAACAATTCTTTTTATTAATGAGATTACAAGTGTTTTACAAGTTCCAAAAGAAGCCTTTTCAGCTGCAAAATCATATATTTTAATCAGCACTATTGGCATTTTATTTACATTTGGATATAATGGCATTTGCGCCATTTTAAGAGGTCTTGGAGATTCCAAAAATCCTTTTTATTTCATTTTGATATCAAGTATTCTTAATGTATTACTTGATATACTTTTTATCAAAGATTTTAAAATGGGAGCTGGAGGTGCAGCCCTTGCAACCATTTTGGCTCAAGGATGCAGTTTTATAATTGCGCTTATTTATCTTAAAAAGAAAAAATTTCCTTTTAACCTTAGATTTTCTCATCAAAAATTCAAGAAAAAAACGGCCCTTTTGCTTTTTAAAATTGGGATTCCTCTTTCATTGCAAGATACTTTTTTAATGATTTCATTTTTAGTTGCAATGATCCAACTCAATAAATTAGGTCTCATTGTTTCAGCTGCTTCTGGTATTGCTGAAAAAATTGATGGATTAACCTTTTTACCTTCTTTAGCCATTGGATCTGCTGTTTCAGCAATGGTTGCCCAAAATGTTGGCGCTGGGAAAATTAAACGTGCAAAAAATGTGATGTATACAGGGATATTTCTTGCTCTTTTATTTGCTATTCCAAGTTATATTGGCGTTGCCTTTTTTCCAAAAAACATAATGGGACTTGCTTCTAATAATCAAGAAATTGTTCGAGCTGGCTCTCTTTATTTGCATTCTTATAGCTCTAGCGTTTTAATGATTACAATTGTTTTTTTGGTAAACTCTTTTTTAAATGGATGTGGTGCAACAACATTTACAATGATTAACAACTCTTTTGCAAATTTATGCATACGCATTCCTGCCCTTTTAATGGCAACAGATATCATTTCAGTTGGCTTTTCTTCACCATTAACCGTTTATGGGCAAGTAACCATCGGACTTCTTTACTTTTATTCAGGCTATTGGAAAAAAGCCATTATCAAAAAAAGAAAAAATATTTGATTTATCAATACCGGCTATTTCTAAGATTACTATAACGTCTTGTCATATCATCTTCTTTATAAACATCTTGTTGTTCACTACATTCTGCTAATCTAGCTGAGGCATTTGTTTGCCTTGTGTGACTTACAGGTGTTGTTTGCGCTTCTGTTTGAACAGGCGTTTTTCGATGAATAATTGGCCCTGTTCTAGGTTCAGATTCATTTTGAGGTTCCTCTTGCTCGTTATCAGAAAAAAATAAACTTCCAATCCAACTGGAACGAAACCATTCGATAAAAGAATTTTCTTGTTTCACGATATCTACTGGCATTGAACTTGCCATTCTTGGAGAATTCCCCCTGCCCGATAAAATCAATTCTCTTGATTGAAAAGCCATATTCGTTAATTCTTCTAATTCTTCAAAAGGCAAAGCTCCTGCTTGAGGATCCCGATAATCTTCAATCGTATGTTCCCCACAAAACCACGTGTAATGCCGATAATACTTTCCATTATGTTTTGTTTGCACAAGCTCATACCTTGGATTTATCCCATGTTCAACATGAATATGTGGTTGAAAAGAATTTTCCGTGTAACCAACGCCTCCGATATTCCCTATCCAATCCCCATGATTCACAATTTGGCCTGTTCTTAAATGTTTCATTGATCCAGTTGCAACATGCCCAAAACGAACCATTTCTTTGCCATCTGGACTAATTAAAACAACTTGATTACCTAAACCATCAATTTTATTATTTTCAATAACATGACAAATCCATCCATCGCAATATTTTGGAACACCTAACGGAACATCTTTTTTGCCTCTTGTTCCATAATCTCTACCATAATGCCATTCACCGCCATTTCTTGGTCGCCGACCAAACTGTTGATTTGCCCCGTCATGACTAAAATCCCAACTCATAAATCCCCCTTATATATTTCTTCTATAGATATTTTAGCATAATACATCAAATCATTCAAAGTTTTTTCAAAAAAAGATTGATTTTTTTTATTATTTTTTTTATAATGACGATAATTCTTATCGGATTTATCTCTACTTGTCCAAGGTAAGAAGGTTTAAGGTTAAATGGACTAAAAGGAGAAACGAATGTATAATCGTTTAAATTTCGATATATTTTGTTCCTTTCCTTTTAATCTATTGTTTTGTTAACAATAAATGAAAAGGATTTTTTTATGCTTAAAACTGCAGAATATGTATCCATCGGTCATCCAGATAAAGTTGCCGATTTTATCAGTTCTTATTTACTTGATACGCTTATTCAACAAGACCCTTCTTTAAAATATGCCGTTGAAGTTATGATTAAAGATAACACCGTTATTTTAGGTGGCGAAGTCAATGGCTATATTAAAATTGATGATATAAGCGAAATCGTTAAACAAGCGCTGCGTGAAATTGGATATGATGAAGAATATGCTTCTATCTGGAAGGAAAAAGCCATTGATATCAACAAATTAAAAGTAATTGATTTAATTGGCATTCAATCAAGCGAAATTTTACAAGGCGTGACTCAAGATGGTTGGGGCGATCAAGGTGTTTTTGTTGGATATGCCGCTCAAGGCGATGATTTGATGCCAAAAGATTTGGTTTTGGCTCGAAAACTCAACAATGCTCTTTATCAAAAAGCAAGAAACAGCAAACATTTGGGTTTGGATATTAAAACTCAAATCACTTTAGATGAAGATGAAACGATTTTAACAGCCATTGTTGCCATTCCAATGATTGAGCCTGAAGATTTAACAAACTTTGTGATTGAAACACTTGGCCAAACACCAAAACAACTTATTATCAATGGAACAGGCGCTTATACCTATCACTCCTCTATTGCCGATTGTGGTATTACGGGGCGAAAACTTGCTTGCGATTTTTATTCCACTTCATGTGCCATTGGTGGTGGAAGCCCATGGACAAAAGATCCAAGCAAAGCTGACTTAACTCTTAACTTATATGCCAGAAAATTGGCAAAAGAGTATTTGAAAGATAATGATGAATGTTTTGTTTATCTTTCTTCTTGCATTGGAAAAGCAGAATTACCAAGCGCTTTAGTGAAAACCGTTAAAGATGGCATTTTTAAACTTGAAAATATTTCCGTTGATTTAAAACCATCTGAAATTATTGAAAAATTAAATTTAAGACAACCAATTTTTGCAAACCTTTGCAAACAAGGTCCTGTTTTTGCTGAGTTATAATAAATTTAATGCACTCCCTCCCCGTTCAATCTGAGCGGGGATTTTTTATCCATAATATTTAAATTTCAATTACTTATTTTATTTATTAAAGTCGGAAATTTAAGGGTCGTTAGATTTGGCAAGAAATTAGTGGTAAAATAAAGGCTTTTTTAAGTGAAATTTTGCTTGTTTTTCTGAATAAAAAACATAAAAAAAGCATTTTTTATCAAATTTTATGCAATTTTTTAATAAAAAATAATCATTTAAAATCAGTTAATTACAAGAAAATTGGCAAAAAAGAGAGATTTTTTTTGAAAATTTTTCGACTCAAAAATCCAAACCCATGGTATAATTAAAGTATAGGGGATGAAAATAGGGAATAAAAAACGACCGTTAAATTTCCGACTTTTCGTCTTAAACAGTTAACAAAAGGAAAAAGCCATGTAAACATTTTTCATTTTATTTTAAAGGAGGCACACCATGTTTCATTCGTCACGAACCACGCTTAAAGAGCTTAAAAAACGTTATTTAAATATTCTTAAAAAATGCCTTCTTGCAAATTTAATGATGTTTGCTTTTTCATTAACTGCCCATTCTGGCACAGCAACCGATACTGCCTCATTAATGAGTGAGCTTGAAAAAAATGAAAGAACACTTGTTACAAGTGGCACACATATTTTAACTTATGATAAAACAAGCTCTCTTTATGATGCAGAAACAAATTCAATTATTTTTCCAAATGTTGATATATCACAAAGCGGATTATTGTCGGGTGGTCGATTATATAATAAAGGGGATATCTCTTTTAATAGCGATTTAAGATTAATTTTTCAAGAAAATAAGGTGAATTCCTCAACAAGCCATATATTGGGAAGTGTTATTAATAATGTAGGGACAATGACATTTAACTCTGAAGTCTCTTTTGCAGAAAATACAGGTGGTGCAAAACTGTATAATAGAGGCGTTGTGTATAATAAAGGTTCTATTAATTTTAACAAACATGTAAGTTTTAAAGATAATTTAGCTGCAGGCATAGGTTGGAATTTTGTAGATTCAGCAGGTGTTTATAATGAAGGAGGAACAATAAATTTTGCATCTGCTGATTTTATTGGAAATCAGTCGGGGACTGAAGAAAACCTTACAGGTAGAACAATAGCTATAAATAATGTATCAGGTGGGCAAATAACATTTTCTGGGTGCGTTAATTTTAAAGATAACAAAGCCATTAATTCTGGTGGGCTTGAGGGTGCGACCATTTGGAATATAGGAGGATCAAAAATAACCTTTTTAGATAAATCAATATTTTTAAATAATCAGGGATATACATATAACGGTCAATCTTTTGGTGGTGCATTGACTAATGGTCAAATAGGAAAAGTATCTGAAGCTAAAATAGAGTTCGCAGATGTTGATTTTATTGGAAATAAAGCTATAGGTGCATCAGATGGAATTGGTGGGGCTATTAATAACAGAGAAACAATAATATTCAATGGAGCAGTTTTATTCCAAGAAAATGAAAGTGAAGGTCAAACTGGTTATTCACAAGCAGGTGGAATAAATAATATGGGGTCAGTTGTATTTAATAATGATGTCCGTTTTATTGGAAATAAAGCAAAAGCTCTAAAAGGAGTTGGAGCTGGTGGAGCTCTTTACAATACTGGAAGTGGAGAAATTACTTTTAAAAAAAAGGCTGTGTTTCTTGATAATATTGCAGAAGGCGTAACAGCAGCTAGAGGTGGGGCTATCGAATTGAAAAGTGTATTAACCTTTGAAAATGGTTTTTATTTTGAAGGGAATAAAACTATTTTAAACCAAACACTTGCTGACGGAACAATCTCTAGAACAGAAAAATATGAAGATATTTATATGAGAAATATGACAAGTAGTTTGAATATTACAGGCACCGATACAAGTGCGATTGAATTTATTGGTGGAGGTATTAGAGGTGATGAAGACATGGGAACCATCAATAAATCAAGTGTTGCCACATTGGTGTTTGGTGAAGAATCGGATAGCACAGGATATACAGGCGTTTTCAATCAAACGGCAGGTAAAACAGTTGCCAAATCAGAAACCTTTTTAGGAGGAACGAATAATATTTTAGGTGGTGAACTTGAAACGCATGGATTTGAGATTTTATACACAGCCGTTATTGGGCAAAATAAAGATGAAACAACGGGCGAAGTTTTATCTTCAGGCACATTAACTCATTTAGCACTCGGTTCAGCGCCAGTTGAAATTAAAGGTTTATCTTTTAAAGAAGAAGGAACCAATCTTTCAATGACATTTAAGAGTGGCACTTCAGAGCGCGCTCGTTATCAAATTAATGAAGATATTATGAATGCTACGGGGAATAAACTTGCTTTTGAAAACAGCGAATTAGCTTTGGCTGATAACATAAAAGTTTCTGGCACCATTGAAGCAAAAAACAGCGATATTGATATTGGCACAAACGCAGTGACTGTTGATGAAATTGCTTTAAAAGAGAATGCTGTTTTAAAAATGACTGTTAATTCTTTAGATGAGCATGGAAAAGTTAATGGCGTTATCACAGGAACAGATACTTCAAAAATTGCTTTGCAATTAGGAATGGAAACCGAAAGAGGCATCTATCAACTTTTTGATAGAGATAATGAAGTGAAAACAGTGGGTAATCCCCTTTTTAACATTCAAGACCTTGAAGACGGCTCTTTTGAAATTGGCAAAAAAACGTCAGAAGAATTAAGCTCTTCTTTAGATGTTGGCGAAAACGAAGGAAAGGCTTTATCTGCCATGATGATGCGTTCAGCACCTAACAATGAATTTAAAGTTGTTCAAGATGAAGTTCTTGAAGCCTTGCAATCAGAAGATAAAGTCACTATTGAAAAAGCCAAAGAAGCCTTAACGGCATTAAGTGGCCGAAGCACTTCGCTTTATCAATCGCAAGCAACGGCAGGGTTCACTCAACTTCATAACGTTGTGTCACAAATGCTTATGAACACGGCAGCGCCTGTGTTTGGGCATAATGGTGGCGAAGAACCAGCAAGAGCAAGCGTTTACGTCAAAGGGCTTTATGATCGGGTGAACTCACTCACGGGTGATGGGTTCCGGATGCGCAGTAAAGGAGCGGTATTGGGTGTTCAATCTGCATTAACAGAAGATTTAACCGTT
>JAZLCE010000032.1:0-25174 GCA_045614025.1 Alphaproteobacteria bacterium | reverse complement strand
CTTCAGCTTAAGCTGCGGAAGAGTAGGTCACTGCCGAACCTTTTATACACTCGTCTCCCTTACACTTCTTATCCCTCTTTTACTCCTTTACCCTCCTTGCCCCTGCTCTTCGCAGGGGTTCCTTTTTATCTCCTCTTATCCTCAAACCTCTTTACTTTATTATTCCACTCTCTAGATTAATTTCTTTGTGTCAGCTGTTTGTATCTAAAGTTCTTCTTGTTACTGACGCTATAAGATTCCTTGATTGATTTAAGTAAAAATATTATCTGATAATAATCGTTATTAATGGTATAAAAAATCTATAGTCATCTTATTCTGAAAATCTATTCCTAAATCCCTGTCTCTTTTATAACTGGAGGAGGAGTGATGAAAGATGGGCTCTGAAATGGACATAACTTCTTTTGATAACGTAAATGAGATTTATGGACCTCTATAATCATCTTAAGGAGCTATTTCAGGTGTTAGTTTAGCCGTTTTAAGCGAAAAAGAAAAATTTGAAAGTGCTGATGATATTGAATTATTTGAAACATAGATTAAAGAAGAAAACAATGTTTATGATTATAACTCTGTGGTTTGAATGAAAATCTAATTATTTTTATAAAATTGTGTTAATAAAAAAAATTACCAATATGTTTAAGATAGATATTAGTAGCATATTTGTAAATTCTATACTCATAGTAATTTAAAAGGTTGCGAAAGGTAACTAAATTTAAATCTTCATCACCACTTATCTTGTGTTAATGAAGAGAGGGCTTATTGGAGGGATTTTAATCTAGATTGTTTTAGATGACTTTAAAAGAGGTGAGTCTCTTGATTAGAGAAAATATATGTTAAAAATAACAAATTAAGATATTTTTGTTGATGGAGTGGGAGAGCCATTAAATATGTTCCAAGCTGAGTGAAATTGTAATGTTGCTGATAATCAAGATAGAATTTTTGATGCGCATTTCGGAATTTATGAAAAAATTTATAAATCTTAAAAAGATTTTTTGAACTAATATGTTTGAAACATATTTTTTTAAGCAATATGTTATTTATAAGTAAAACTGATGACAAAATATAATATTTATGCTATATCTGAAAAGGATATGTGTTATTCAATCTAATTTATGGTTTTTGAGAAAATCAAAAAGAGTGATTGTGAATTTTTTCTCATATTCAAAATATAAAAGGAATTAAAGCATGAATGATGTAAAAGCGGAATTTAAAAGTTGTTTGACAACAGGTGTGGTTGGATTTTTATTGGCTGTGAGTGTTATTTCTGGAGCATATCATTTATGTAAACAATCTGAAAAAGAAAAAACTGCTGAGCCAAAAAAGATTTTATCAAATAATCCAAAACAGGTGGAACAAAAAATTAATTATAGAGAAAAATAATTTTTAAGATATTTTTTTTGTAATTAATTGAACAGGTTAAATTATCAATTATTTTTTTCTATATGCATTTGTTCCTCTTTTTAAATGATTAAAAGAAGTTTTAAAGGTGAAAAATAAAGTTTTTTGAAATTCTGATTTAGCAAAAAATGGCTATAAGGAATTTGATTTTGGGCATATAGGAAAATCTTATGCGGCTTATAAAAAAAACTTTCATTAAATGGAAAATTAGCTGATTTTTTTGCTCCTGATTAAAAAAATATGGTTGACCTACTTTATAAAAAAGCATTATACCTTTTATAAGATGTGTTTATTATTATGGAGGGGTTATGGATAAACAAGAACAATCAAAACAAATTGAAGATTATGAACCAATTTCAGGTGGAGCAGTTTGTTTTGCTGTGGCTGTAACGTTGGTGGCAAGTTTTTTTGTTCACGCTTTAAATGAAGAAAATAAAAAAGAGCCAACTAAAGTTCCTCCTGCTCCGCAAAAAATAACAAATCAAACACATCCAATAAAGCAGGCAAATTATTGGGTGATGCATAAAGATAGATAAAATTTTGCTTTTTTTGATATTAGTTGACAAAATAATAATTTTATGATAAACTTGGCTAAGTTTGTCATTGAATAGTAGTATCATTATTTGAAATCGGATTATTTTTTTTCAGATAATAAAAATTTTAAGGAGGATTAAATGTTTGAAGATGTTGCTAATGTTAAGTTATCAACTTATATCAAAGAGTTAGGATTGGTTTCATGTGGAGCTTTAATTTTATGTGGCTCATTGGTTGCTTATGATTTGAAAATTTCAAAAGATGAAAAAGCTACTTCTTCTGAAAATATACAAGCCAAAAAAGTTGGAACTCATGCTGCATGCTCTAAATGTGGTGCTCGAATTTTTGGTGTAGAAAATCAAAGATAAATTTATCTAATTGATTTTGAAATATACTTTTTGACATATAAAAACATTTCAAAATAGTTTGACAAAATTTTTAAAATATGATAGAATGCCACTCCCTTTGCAATTTTTGCAAAGGGAGATTAATTAAAAAAGGAAATAAATGAAAAAAGAGTTAATGAACGCGATTTGGGATTTAAATGAAGAAAAGGTGGCAACAATGTTAAAAACTGTTGACGCTGATTTTTTCAAAAAGGAGAATATGGATGGTGAAAATCCTTTGTTATTAGCTGCTCAATTAGGAGCAACTGATATTGTGCGTTTATTGATCGATCATTCGTTTGACGTGAATCATCAAGAAGAATCTGGTTCCTCGGCGTTAATGTGGGCAGCGTTATCTGGAAAAGAAGAAACGGTTAAATTATTGCTTGAAAATAATGCCGATGTAAATCAAAAAGATAATGCTGGGATAACTCCATTATTAATGGCATCTATGCGTGGAAAGAAAAAGATTGTTTCCATACTGCTTGCTCATGGTGCTGATGTTGAAGCAACAGATAAGCAAGGAATGAATGCATTAATGTGGGCTGCTATGATTCAACGGCATGATATTGTTTCAATATTAATTGAATCAGGGGCTGATACAAAAAAAGTTTTTAAAAATGGTATCTCTTCGATGATGCGTATGGTTTTAAAAGACTCAATTGAGAGAGCTCAACAATTAAGATCATCTCAAAAGCCTAAAAAAATCACTTCTTTTCAAAAAAGTAAAGGAGTTGATTTGTTAATACGTCAAAACAGTGATTAACAAAAATTAGAAAGGTTATATGACAGGATACGAAAAATTTAAATCAGAGCAGGAAGCATTTGACCTGCGTTGTAAGTATGAAAAAGAGTTACATTCAAATAATACTTCTTTTTTTAGTGTAGGTTTTATGACAATTATGGCTATTGTTGCTTTAGCAAGTTGCGAAATGCCAAAACAACCAAGTTGTGTTCAAAAAAGCCAGCAGCTTAAACAAAATCTTATTGTTAAAAATATTTATGCAAATTCTGTAAATGAACGATAAGATTTAATATAAATAATGGTGTGTTACATGCAAAATAAAATATATGAAGATTATGAGCCAATTTCAAATATAGGTGTTTGTTCAGCTTTATTAATTGTTCTTGGAACGGCAACATATTATGGTGCTTTTTCTCAGCCAAAAGAAATGGAATCAAAGTCTGTTGAGCAAGCTGTTAAAGTTATTAAAAAAGCAGAGAAAATACCTGTTTTAAATTCACAAGATAAAGTGAACCAAAAAGAGCGTTCAAATTAATTATTCTTTTGTAATTTTTTGTATTGCAAAATAAGTTGACAAAAATATAAAATGTGATATACTATTATTATAACAAGAATATTTTATATGTGAGGAGGGTATAACACATGATAAAACGATTAAGTTATTTAATGATTTTATGTTCTGTTTCATTTTTTGTTGGCTCTGTAATGGCTCCCAAAATGGATTTAACTCAATCTCAAAAAATCAATATGTTAGTTCAGCAACAAGTAGTTGAAGATGAAACTCATAATGGGGTTGTGATTGGGCATATTTCTGGGCAATATCAACATATATATAAACAAAAAAAGAAATAAAATTTTTACCATTATTGGATAAAAAAAGAAACCATCGATTTCTCGATGGTTCCTTTTTTTAGAATAATTATTTTTCTAAAATTGCAACACCAGGAAGTGATTTTCCTTCCATCCATTCAAGGAATGCACCACCAGCTGCTGAAACATAAGTTAAATCAGGTTCTGCACCAGCTTTTTTAAGGGCTGAAACTGTATCCCCACCACCAGCAACAGATGTGAGCTTACCTTCTTTTGTAAGGCGAGCAACTTCAGCTGCAATTTCATTTGTTCCTTTATCAAATGGTTTTAATTCAAAAGCGCCAACAGGGCCATTCCAAATAAGAGTTTTGCATTTTTCAATAACAGAAACAAATTCTTGAACTGATTTTTCGCCGATATCAAGTAATACTTTACCTGCAGGAACTTCAGATGCATCAGATGTATGAGGTGTTTGGCCTTCGCCAAATTTATCTGCCCAAACAAGGTCAACAGGAAGAACGATTTGGCAAGAACCTGCATTATCCATAATTTCTTTAGCTGTTGAAATCATTCCTGTTTCAACCAAAGATCCTTCACCCATTGGAATTCCTTTAGCTGCCAAGAATGTATGAGCCATACCACCACCGATGCAAAGGTAATCAACTTTTTTAACTAAGTTACCAAGCAAGTCAAGTTTTGTTGAAACTTTTGATCCGCCAACAACGGCAACAGCAGGACGTTCTGGATTGCCGAGAGCTTTATCTAAAGCTTCTAATTCTTCTTGCATTAAGCGACCAGCAGCTCTTGGCAATAAGTGAGCCATACCTTCTGTTGAAGCATGAGCGCGATGAGCTGTTGAAAAGGCATCATCAACATAAATATCAATAGAACTTGCTAATTGTTCAGAAAATTCTTTATCATTTTTTTCTTCACCAGCATAATAGCGTAAGTTTTCAAGAAGAATAACGTCTCCTTCTTTCATATTGCGAATAGCTGTATCTCTTTCATTTCCGATACAATCATTGATAAAGGTTACTTTTAATCCACTTGCTTTTTCAAGAGCTGGAGCTAAAAATGCCATTGAAAAATCTGGGTTTTTCTCGCCTTTTGGTCTTCCAAAGTGAGAAGCAACAACAACTTTTGCACCTTTATCTGTTAATTCTTTCAATGTTGGAACAAAGCGATCGATTCTTGTTGTATCAGTGATTGTTCCATCTTTAGCTGGGACATTTAAGTCAGCGCGAACAAAAACGGTTTTTCCGTTAAAGTCAAAATCATTTAATGTTTTGTATGTCATAAAAAATTCCTATTTTTAAAGATAAAAAAGAGGGATTTGTAAATTTTTACACAATCCCTCCCTTTAAGGCTATCCTTTTTAAAGGAGGCATTTGCCTCTTTTAAAAATTATTTAATTAAGTTGCCCATATAAGCAGCTGTATCAAGCATGCGGTTTGAGAAACCCCATTCGTTATCATACCAGCTCATAACACGCAATTGTGTTCCACCCATAACTTTTGTGCCATTAGCATCAAATGTTGATGAGTGAGGGTTGTGTGTGAAATCGATTGAAACGAGTGGTTGTTCATTGTAACCTAAGATGCCTTTTAATTCTGTTTCAGAATATTTTTTCATCACAGCGTTAACTTCTTCTTTTGTGACAGGGCGTTTCATGATGAGGTTTGCATCAACAATTGAAACGTCTGGAGTTGGAACGCGGATTGAAACACCATCTAATTTACCAGCTAATTGAGGTAAAACCAAACCAACGGCTTTTGCAGCACCTGTTGATGTTGGAATCATGCTCATAGCAGCAGCACGTGAACGATATAAATCTTTATGAACTTGGTCTAAGATTTTTTGATCGTTTGTGTATGAGTGAATTGTTGTCATGAAACCTTGTTCAATGCCAAATTCTTTATCTAAAACATAGGCAACTGGTGCTAAGCAGTTTGTTGTGCAAGAAGCATTTGAAACAACTAAATCATCAGCTGTTAATGTGTTTTGGTTAACACCATAAACAATTGTTTTGTCAGCGCCTTGTGATGGAGCAGAAACGAGAACGCGTTTTGCGCCAGCTTCAATATGAACCATTGCTTTTTCTTTTGCTGTGAAGATGCCTGTGCATTCCATCACGATATCAATATCCATTTCTTTCCATGGCAATTGAGTTGGATCACGTTGAGCGATAACTTTTGTTTTATAATCACCAGCAATGATATAATCGCCTTCTGCACGAACGTCAAAAGAAGTTGCACGATGAACAGAGTCATATTTTAAAAGGTATGCATTTGCATTTGCATCACCTAAATCGTTGATTGCAACGATATCAATATCTGTTCTGCCTGATTCTAAGAATGCGCGATAAACCAAGCGTCCGATACGGCCGAAACCGTTAATAGCAACACGAACTGTCATATATTATTCTCCTTTATTAAAGTTTATTTTTAGTTGCTTAGATTTTCTTCAAATCTGGCTACATTTAGGCATAATTTAAGTAAAAAATCAAGAATATTTTAAGCAGGATTATTTTTATTGCCAAAAAAAAGGATTCATTGTATAATAAAAGAGGTGGTTTTCCATAAGTTTAGGGGGAAATGATGATTGATGAAACTGAAGAACAGATAGATATTTTAGAAAAAGCTTCTGATGATGGGGCGTATAAACCAATACGACCACTTCCTTTGCCTCCTAGAAAAAAGAAGAAAAAAAAGAAAAAATTATTTCCAACTGATCCAGAAGATCCTGAAACAGATGAGGATTTTGACGAGGAAGAAGATGATGACGATGATGATTCAGAATCGGGTTCTGACACGGATACAGAACCTGATTCTGAAGATGAAAATGAATTAAAACAAGAAGAACAAAAACCTCAATCCTTTTTTAAAAATCCATTTTTCCTTTTTAAACGACATGAAAATATGGCGCTTAAAAAGGGACCACATCCCGAAAAACAACAGCGAAGTCCTGTAATGAAGTTTATTGATGTGTTATTATATGGTGTTGAAGGTGCTCGAATTAAAAATGGGGAATTGCCAAAACAAAATATTGCAGATGAGCTATTATTGGGGTTGGGTTTTAAGGCTTATTTAAAAGATGTTTTATTAGGTCGCCAGGCTGCTAAATATTGGCAACAAAAAATGAAGGGTAAAGATAATGTTTCTTTACTAAAAGTTGGATTAAAAGGATTGAAAAAACAAGCAGTTAATGATCCAGCAGCGCGTGTGATGATTAAAGAGGTGGAAAGGGATTTAAATTCAAAATCTTTGTTGCAACAAAAACAACAAAATGAGCTTGCTTCGCAACTTCAAATGCAAAAAAATATTCTTTCTCATGATCCAAAAATAAACCCAAAAGAAGTGATGGTTACAAGGTCATCAGATAATGAACAGAGACAATCTGGAACAATGCCAGATAAAAAAATGGTGTTGACTGAAAAAGAAATGCAACAAATCTTGTTGAAAGCAAAAGAGGAAGAACAACGGATATTAAATAGTGAAAAACAAAATGCATTTCAAAAAGCAAGTATTGAAGAAAAAATGGTGTTAATGGAAAGACGCTTGAATGAAAATAAAATACTTCAACAAGCAGAAACACATAAAAATATTGAAACACAATCACTTAAAAATAGTCGGGAACAAAATGATAAAGCTCAACAACTATTGATGCAAAAAAATGAACTTCAAGCGCAACAAAATCAGCAAGCAATAGATTCTGCAGCTGTTCAACATGCTGCACGGTTAGCTGCTGTTCAGATGGGCTCAATTGTTCGAGCAGGTGTTGAAAAAACGATGGATAGAAATGGCGTGATGGATGTTGTTCAACGGGGCATGAATCCTATTGACCGTCAGATTTCTGGACTTGTTAATGGTGATCGAAATATTCCAAGTCCACCTCGTTCAGAAGTTGCGCCACCAATGCCAACTTCATCATCAACAAAAGAAACGCCCGCATCAGAAAGAACTCAACCTCGTGAAACGCCAGAGTCTAAACCACAACCTTTAGCAAGGCAAGAGGATGATAAACCAAGAAGTGCTGCTCGAACAATTGCGGAAAGTTCTGTGGCTATTACTGTTGATACGGGAAGCCAACAAAACACTCAGCCTCAACAAATAAGTGGCAGAGGTGAAAATTAACTTATTGGTAAATAGGCCATTTCCCGTGAACAATGGCATCTAAACTTTCTAACGAAGATTTTGTGAGTGAATTATAAATCCAATAATTAACCATAATTCTTTCAACAAATCCTCTTGTTTCTTTTGCAGGTATACTTTCAATAAAAAGCAAAGGATCGTTTTGATAGTTCATTTTGCTTTTCCATTTAATGAGATTGCCAGGTCCTGCATTGTATGCAACTGCAGTAAAAATTAAATTTCCTTCAATAGCTGGTAGTCCCATCAAATAGCTTAAATAATTTTGACCAAGAGTTAAATTATAAGATTCGTTTTCCATTTTGTGTAATTGAAACTTCATTTGACTCATTTTTGCAATAACTTTTCCAGTTTGAGGCATAATTTGCATCAAACCACGAGCACCAACTGAGCTGCGCGCATGTTTGTTAAAGCAAGATTCTTGACGGACAAATGCAAAAACAAGTTCTTTTTTTATTTTCCAATTATTTAAAGGTTTCCATGCGGGAAGTGGATATCTTTCTTTTGTATCCATTGAAACGCCTGCAAGTTGGGATAAATCTTTATAGAAGTTTTTTTGTCTGGCTAGATGGATAAGTGCTTGTTTTTTTTCATCACTTAGTGAAAGATAAAGAGCGGTTAATTCTTTGTCTGCAAAATTCTTTTGACCAATTTGTCTTAATGCATAAAATCTATTTAAAGCAGAATGTGAAAATCTTATTTTTGAGTTTGAATGGATATGGGTTTCTTCATCTAAAATATTTTCAAGATTATTGCCAATCATATAAAGAGCTAGTAATCCATAAAAAGTTCGCGGTTGTTCTGCGGCAAGTTCTAAAAAATCACCGACTTTTTCAAAATTACCCTCTTTCAAATAAGATCTTGCAGCCCAAAATGCGGCACTAGATTTTAATAAAGGATAACCATCATCATGCAAAGCGGCATTTTCAAAAAAATTGGCTGCTTGGGAAAAGTTTTTTTCTCTCCATGAGGAAAGGGCGGCAGTCCAATAGGCTAAAGGTAGTTTATCCCCAGAGTGAAATATTGCTTTTTTAGAAAGTTCAAGAGCTTTTTCATCATTTCCTTCTAAAAAGAATGAAAAGGCAATTGCTGTATGAACAATATCAATATCTGTTTGGTTAAAAAGGTCTTTTGTTTTTTTGCTATGTAATAATTCAAGAGCTTCTGTTAATTTATTTTTTTCAATAAGCGATTTTAGATTTTTAGAAATCTTTTTTGCGTTTTGTTTTTTTTCATTGGAGAGATAAGAAAAATTTTGTCTGTTAATTAAGTTAATAGGTTCATCTCTTTTTATAAAACTGCAGGCATTGGCGCTGCTTCCATAAACGGGGTCTTTAGGGGCTTTTGTGTTTATTTTAAAGTTTTTCTTTTTTCCCAAGGCATAAACGTCTGAAGCAATTGGAAGATGACTATATTTTTTTAAAAAAGAATTTATTTCTGAAGAAGATGTTTTATATCTAGCAGAAAAATATTTATCAAATAAAATATATCCAGATAATAATTTATTCGAAAGAGATGATTCAAGATTTTTTGCTTTTTGATATTGCCCTTTTTTATGAGCATCAAAGATTTGTTTGTAAATTTTAACATCTTTTTGAGAGAGAATTGTTGCAAAAGAAATAGGAGCGCTTAAATAAGCACACAAAAAAAGTGTGATAAAAATAAGGCTCCTAATTTTCATTTATTTAACAATATATCTAATCATAGATTTGCATTCAGCATCTGAAATACCTTCTGCTTTGCAAATTTCTGCTTTAACTGGAACAGTTTTTAATAAATCTTGGCACATTGGGCCTAATAAATTAATAGAGCCAGTTACAGAATCATTCGCTGTGATATTTGAAAATGCGTAAGGCACTTCTCCTGCGCCATAAGAAATAAG
Organism: Alphaproteobacteria bacterium; assembly: GCA_045614025.1. Taxonomy (GTDB): domain Bacteria; phylum Pseudomonadota; class Alphaproteobacteria; order CAAHEQ01; family UBA3637; genus RGIG4140. The sequence goes on along the minus strand of JAZLCE010000032.1, from coordinate 15,274 downwards.
AAGTTTAAGTTCAGATAAAGTATAGTCAGTTTTATTTTCGAGAGTTAATTGCCCAATGCAAAATTGAGATGCAGGACCTGTTGGTGGAGTGATGATTTGAATATCGTGAGGATGAATTTCAAAAATTTGCTCCTTTTTCTTTTTGTTTGTTGGTTCTGTTTCTTTTTTAGGGGTTGGTTTTTGGATTGGCTCTTTAAGATCAGCATCTTTGATTTCTTTAAATTCTTCTTCAGGATTTTTGTTTAATTCAATGGCATCTTCTTCATTGAATAATTCAAAAGATTCATTATTTTCAGCTGGTTCAACAGTTTTTTCTTTTTTTTGAAGTTCAGGAAAAAGACCGCTTGTTGCTTGAACTTGAAATGAAATAAAACAAGAAAATAAAATAGCCGAGCATAAAAAGTATTTGCGCATTTTCAACCTCTCTTTACTTTTGTTTAAAATTAAGTTAAAATACATTAAATTATTTTTATTTTAGAGGAAAATATTTTAAATGGCAACATTTTTTTTCTGTGGAATTGGTGGTATTGGGATGAGCGCAATTGCCCTGTATCTTCAAAAAAAAGGTGAACGTGTTTTAGGTTCAGATCGTTCATTTGATCAAGAACAAAATATTGAAATGAAAGAGCGGCTTTTAAAGGAAGGTATTTCTCTTTTTCCTCAAGATGGGTCTGGGGTGACTAGGGATGTTGATTTTTTGGTTGTATCATCAGCTGTTGAAAAAAGTATTTTAGACGTCAAAAAAGCACTTGATCTTTCTTTGCCTATAAAAAAAAGAGCAGAATTGTTGGCTGAAATTTTTCATTCTTTTGAAAAACGGATTGCAGTTGCCGGCACTAGCGGAAAAACAAGTGTAACAGCAATGACGGCTCATGTTTTATATCATTTAAACAAGCACCCTGTTATGATTAATGGTGGGATTATGCTCAATTCATATCATGATGAGGAGCCTTCTAATTTGATTTTTGATACGGGTGATACAATTGTTATTGAATCTGATGAGTCTGATGGATCAATTGAATTATATAATCCTTTTATTAGTGTGTTAAATAATATTTCCTTGGATCATAAGCCATTAGAAGAAATAAAACCATTATTTGAAAGATTTTTGGAAAGGGCTTTGTTTGGTTGTGTGATTAATCTTGATTGCGAACACACGAAAACAATTTCGTTACCAGATAAAAAGATTATTTCATTTTCGGTTGAAAAAGATAAATCGGCCACATTATTTGCACATGAAATTTTGCAAACGCCTCAAGGCATTTCTTTTGTTTTAAATGAAAAAAAATATTCGCTACCATTTATTGGCTTGCATAATCTTTCAAATGCATTAGCTTGTGTCAGTGTTTGTTTGTTAATGGGTATTGATATTAAAGATTCGTTGAATGCATTAAAAAACTTTAAAGGTACGCATCGAAGGCTTGAAAAGGTTGGTTCAGTTCAAGGGATAACAGTTATTGATGATTATGCGCATAATGAAGAAAAAATTAAGGCGGCATTGTCATCATTAAAAGCTCTTTTAAATAAGGAAGAGCATTTATTTGTTATTTTTCAACCACATGGATTTGCTCCTCTTAAATTAATGAAAGAGGGATTAATCCAAATGTTAAAACAAGAATTAACAGAGCAGGTAAGCTTTTTAATGTTGCCTGTTTATTATGTTGGAGGAACGGTTGATAAATCTATTTCCTCAATTGAAGTAACGGAACCTTTATTTATGAGTGGTAAAAAAGCGGTTTGTTTTGAAACAAGAGATGCAGTTAAAAAACATATTTTAGATCGAGTAAAACCAAATGATACTATTGTTGTTATGGGAGCAAGAGATTCATCATTGAGTGATTTTGCTGTTGAAATTTTAAAGGATTTAAAAAGAGTTTTTTCGAAGGAGGAAAAATGAAAATTGTTAGTATTGTTGCGCCAGCCTCACCAGCACCTCTTTCTCAAAAAAAAATGATAGAGTCTTTTTTTCAAAAAGAAGGGTTTGGTGTTAAGTTTATGCCTCATGTTTTTGATCAAGAGCGTTATTTGGCTGGTTCTGATGAGGCTCGCGCTCAAGATTTAAATGCGGCATTAACTGATAAAACAACAGATTTTGTTGTGGCCTTAAGAGGTGGTTATGGCTCACCTAGAATTTTGGATATGCTTGATTATAAAGCAATTAAAAAGGCGAATAAAAAATTATTTGGATTTAGTGATATTACAGCGCTTCAATTGGCGTTATATAAAAAAAATAAAATGATTTCATATTCTGGATTTAATGCCGATTGCGCTGTTAAAGGTGTTGAGCCACTTTTAAAAGAAACTTTTTTGAAGGCAGTGAATGATGAACCTTTAATTGTTGAAAATTTGTCAACGGTGAAAAAGGGCGTTGCAAAAGGAACGGTTATTGGTGGAACTCTAACAATGCTTGTTTCGTTGATGGGAACAAAATACATGCCATCTTTAAAAAAAGCATTGCTTGTTGTTGAAGAAGTTCATGAATCACCATATCGGATTGATCGAATGTTAAATCAGTTGCGATTGGGAGGGCATTTAGATGATTTGGCAGGTGTTATTTTATCCAAATGCGCAGATTGCACGCCAAAAGATCCTCAAGATGGAGATGTGAAAACAGTTTTTGATAGTTATTTTAATCATTTAGGAATACCTGTTGTGAGCGCCTTTCCTTATGGGCATATACCTGAAAGAATTGTTTTTCCAATTGGAAAAAAAGCAATTTTAAACGCAACAGAAGGTAAACTTATTTTTGAAAAGTAAATAAAGGATAAAAGATGGATACAGAACTTTTGGCTCCTGCTGGAGATAAAGAAGCTGCTTATAGTGCTTTTTATTTTGGTGCAGATGCTGTTTATTTGGGTTTAAAAGCTTTTTCAGCGCGAGCTGAAGCTGTTAATTTTGATGAAGATGATTTAAATGAAATAACGGCTTTTGCGCATTCAAAGGGTAAAAAGGTTTATGTTGCAATTAATACTTTAATGCAAGAAAAAGAATTGCCTGAATTATTAAAAATGCTTTCTTTGTGTGAGAAATATAAAGTTGATGCAGTGATTGTTCAAGATTTAGGCGTTGCAAGAATTGTGAAAAAATGTTTTCCAACACTAGTGTTGCATGCAAGCACGCAAATGGCTGTTCATAATTTGGCTGGCGCCTTGGCTCTTAAAAAACAAGGGTTTGAAAGAGTTGTTTTGGCGCGAGAACTGTCGTTAAAGGAAATAATTGAAATTAAAGAAAAATCCGGTGTTGAAATTGAAGTTTTTATTCATGGTGCCTTATGTTATTCTTATAGCGGCTTATGTTTGTTTTCTTCATTAACAACATCAAGAAGCGCAAATAGAGGTAAATGCGTTTATTCTTGTCGATCCCTTTTTGAAAGAGGAGGTAAAAAATCTCATTTATTTTCAATGAAAGATTTGGCATTAGAAAAAGATGTTTTAAAGTTAAAAGGATTATCCTTAAAAATTGAAGGTCGAAAGAAAACGCCACTTTATGTTGGGGCTGTAACAGATTATTATCGCCGAATTTTAGATACGGGGAAAACAGATATTTCGCTTTCAGATAATTTGAAGCAAATTTTTGCTCGTCCGTGGACAACATTGCATTTTAATGGAAAAAATAAACAAGTTATTGATGAAGATTTTGTAGGTCACCGAGGTTTGTTTATTGGAACTGTTGAAATTGTTTCGGGGGGTATTTTAACATTTAAAACATTATCCTCCCTTGAAAGATATGATGGTATCCAAATTGATGTAGAAGGTGTTGAACGACCATTTGGGTTTTCTGCAGAAGAATTATATTTAAATAAAAAACATGTTTTTGAAGTTCAAAAAGGGCAAAAAGTTTCAATTAAATTGCCAAATAATGCTCCATTTATCAAAAAGGGAGCAAAAGTTTATTTGGCATCATCAACAAAAGTTAAACGTTCATATAAATATCAAAAACCAAAACCAAATGAATATTTAAATCAAACTGGTATAGATGTATTGGTTTGTGTTTTGAAAGATAAAATAACGGCTACTTGTTTAGATCAAACAGTTTGTTTATCGGGTGATTTTTCAAAGGCAAAACAGCCTGACAAAGTGTATGAAAATGTTGTTTCAAGTTTCTCAAAAACAGGAGATTATTCATTTTATTTGAAAGAATTGTTCCTTGAAAATAATGAAAGTTTATTTGTCCCAGTCTCTTTATTAAATGAGCTTAGAAGATTATTATATCAATCGCTTTCGTTTGAGGCAAAAGAAGTTGTTTTGCCCTTACCACAAAGCTTTAAAAAGGAAAAAGAACAATCCAAATGGAGTTTGAAAACAGATCAGCTTAATTTATTAGAGAATTTGGATCTTTCATCTTTTGATCAGATTATTTTTAAATTAAATGAAAAGGTAGCTGTGGATGAAATTAACTTTTTGCCAAAAGAAAAATTAGTCTTATCTTTACCAACGATTATTAAAAATCAATTGCTTTGGCAAAAGAAAATAAATGATTTTTTAAAAGCTGGATTTAATCAATTTATGATTGGAAATATTTCTGGATTATCGCTTTTGCCTGCATCTGCAAAGATCTATGTTGATCATACAATTGGTGTTTTAAATTTACAATCTCTTTCCTATTTGTTGGAACAAAAGGCGAGGGGGGTTACTTTAAGTGTTGAAGATACAAAAGAAAATATTCAAACACTTCTTTCAAAATCCGATTCGGCCACTCTTGTTGTTTATCAGGATATTGAGTTGTTTATTTCGGCAAACTGCGTTAGAAAAAATGAATGTTCTGATTGTGACAGAAAGTTTATTTCTGAAGAAATTTATCAGGGGAAAGAAAGCTTTTTGCTTTTATCTGAAAATTGCGAAACAAAAGTTTTGAAAACAACCCCATTTTATATTGCACCAGAAGCAAAAGATTTAAATCCACAATTTTATCGAATTGATTTTTGCTCAAGAAAATATACGGTGAATGAAGCTAAAAAAATTATTGAGGCTTCATTTAAATTTCAACCATTAAAAAATACGTTTACAGGAAACTTTAAAAAGAAGTTTGCTTAAGAGATTTATAATGGCTTGATTTTTTTATTAAAAAAGATTACTCTTTTTTTATTGAAATGCTTTTATTTTTTTTTAGGAGATAAAAATGATTAAATTTTTGCTTAAAACATTTATGTGGTTATTTATTATTTTAATTTTATTGCTGACTGGTGTTTATTTTTATGCGGGGGAAATAGTTAAAAAAGCTGTTGAAACGTATGTCCCTAAAGTAACTCAAACTTCTGCCAAGTTAGAGGGGATGGATTTATCTTTGGCAAAAGGTGAAGTTTCATTAAATGGTCTTTCAATTGGAAATCCAAAAGGATATAAATCTCCAGAAGTGTTTTCTGTTAAACAAGTAAAAGTTGTTTTCCGTCCAACAACGTTATTACATGATAAAATTATTATTGATCAAGTTTTGATTGATGGAACTCATGTTTCGGCAGAAGCTTCATATAAAGATGGACAAGTGACTTCTAATTTAACAACGCTTAAAAGTAATGTTGATGCCTTTTTAAATTCAGATAAAAAAGAAAATGCTCAACAAAAAACAGAAAAAGAAGTTGCAACACCTTCTAAAACAAACACGAAAACAGTTGTAATTAAAGATTTACAAGTGAATAATTCATCTTTAACTTTGGGCTTTTTAGAACAAACAACGGAAATTCAATTGCCAAATATTCAACAAAAAAATATTGGTGAAAAAGATAAAAAGCAAACAATTAAAGATGTTGTTGTTTATATCTTTGACTTGATTTCTGTTGAAAGCATTAAAGCTGCTAGTAAAGGTGTTGAAGATTTGTTAAAACAATCAGCACAACAAGCTATTGATGGGGCAAATAAAATTATTGATGAAGCCAAAAAAACATCTGATGGCTTGATTAATGCTGTAAAAGGTATTTTCTAATAAGATTTTTTAAAGAAAAATTTTGCTGTTTAGAGCTGTTTATACTGAATAGTTCTAAACAGCTTTTTTATATGTTGAATGTGATGGTATTAAAAAATCAGATCTTATGGATAGATGTGTTTTAAAGTTTTTTTGTTTTTATGCCTTTTTTATTGTGTGTTAATTTAAAATTTTTATGTTTTAAATTAAAAAATTCTTTTTACTTTTTATTGTCTGAAAAAGGGATTAGTAATTCCCAAAATAAGTTTTGCGCCCCTTTCGGCACGCAACCATTTGCTTGGAATCAAAATTCCAGCTCATGGGCTATCGCCTGAACCATCACGACCTCTTTGTCGTCCGTGAGCTAAAATCCACACGCACCACAGACCAATAAAAAAAACCGCCATAAAGGCGGTTTCTTAATTGGTTGCGGGGGTGGGATTTATTCGCTACGCTCACCCTAAAGGGCTGTTTCGGCAAGGCCTCAACATTGGCTGTCGCCCGAACCGTCACGACCTCCTTGTCGGCCGTGAGCTAAAATCCACACGCACCACAGACCAATAAAAAAAACCGCCATAAAGGCGGTTTCTTAATTGGTTGCGGGGGTGGGATTTGAACCTCACGACCTCCAGGTTATGAGCCTGGCAAGCTACCGGACTGCTCTACCCCGCGATAGAATAAAGTTAATATATATAACTTTTATAAGAATGTCAATATATTTTTTATTTAAATGTTTATTTTTTTTCTAACTATCAAAAAAATAAAGAATATATTTCTTTTTTTCTTGCTTTTTTTAGTGATAGAGGCCATATTATTTTTGTAATTATTTTTTTTAGGAGTTTCATATGAAAAAACAAATCGCTACAATTGTTATGTCATCAGCTCTCTTGCTCTCCGGTTGTGCAAGTTGGTGTGATGAATGTGCAGATGGCAGTTGCGAAGTAACATCAAAAGTTGTTCTTCCTGCAAATGCTTTATTTGCTTTTGATTCATCAGTTTTAACACAAGAAGGGATTTCAGCTTTAGCACCTGTTGTTGAAAGAATGACAGCTGATAAATCAGAAAAAGTTACAGTTAAAGGTTATACAGATAGCACAGGTCCTGCTGCATATAACTTAGGTCTTTCAGATCGTCGTGCACAATCAGTTGCTTCATATCTTGAATCACAAGGCATTTGTGCAACACGTATCACAACAGAAGGTTATGGTGAAGAAGATCCAGTTGCTTCAAATGAAACAGCTGCTGGGCGTGCCCAAAATCGTCGTGCAGAAGTTGTTACATATAAATAATGTTGTAATAAAAGAAAAAAGCGGAACTTTTGTTCCGCTTTTTTTTTATTTTTCGGTTAAAAAAATAAATAAATCTATTCCATTTTTATTTTGAGTATGTTATAATTTTTATATAAGGAGACGAAAATGAAGAAAATATTGTTTTTATGTACGTTTCTTTGTTCTGTTTTGCCTGCTCGAGCTGATTTTGAAGCGGGGGAGGCTTTTTTTGAACAACAAAATTATACCAGCGCATTGATGGAGTTTTTACCATTAGCGAATAGTGGGGATTTTCGTTCGCAATATTATGTGGGATATCTCTATTTAAATGGATTGGGTGTGACTCAAAATGTAAAAGAAGGGTTAAAATATCTTCAATTATCTTTAGATCAAAATTATGATATGGCTCAATCTTTAATGGGCTTTTTATATGAAGAAGGTCATATTTTGCCTCAAGATAAAAAAAAGGCTGTAGATCTTTATTATAAAGCTTCAGCTCAAAACAATGCATCTGCTAATTTAAATTTGGGTGTTATGTATTATAACGGGAACCATGTTGACCAAGATACAAGCATTGCCTTGGAATATTTTAAAAAGGTTCCTTTGGATGAAAAGCCAATTGTTGCTCGATATATTGGTGAAATTTATTTAAATAATCCTGATTTTAGAGATTATGCTGGTGCATTACAGCATTATAAATATGCGGCTAAAGAAGGAGATTTAGATTCATTTTTTGCCTTGGGTGAAATTTATCGAAAAGGAACTGGTGTTACTCAAAGTATTTCAAGTGCGATCCCTTATTATCATTATGCTGCCTCAAAAGGTTATGCTCCAGCCCAATATATGTTAGGGGTTATTTATGTTAATGGAGAAGGTGTCTCTAGAGATGTTCCTAAAGGTTATGCGTGGCTTTCATTAGCAGCAGAACAACATTTTATGAACGCGCAAACAGCATTAGAACAGTTATCTGGAAGTATGTCTTTATATGATTTTGACCAGGCACGGAGGCAGATTTTTTTAATTCAAGAAAATGAACTTGGGAAGGTTGATATGCCTCCAATAAATGCTTCAAATATGCAAGCAATAGCTGATAATGTGGGTTCTGATAAACCTAAAAAAATGAAAAGACGTCGTGGTGTTCGTTCAAGGAGGAAGTGATGATTTCAAGTTTATTTAAATCTCTTTTTTCATTTAATTTAGCAACAATTATTGGGGGAATAGTTGGTTTGATTATGTATTCAAACTACACGGGTTCAATGCCTTTGCCCCCATTATTGTTTTCTCAAAAACTTTATTTAGTTTGTTTTGTTTTTGTTTTGATGTTTCACTTTTTCTTGTGGATTTTTTTAGATAAAGCAAGTTTTTTCAATTTTAAAAACAGAACAAAAGACTTAATTATTGATTATATTTGCTTAATGTTTATGTTAACATGTTCTTGCGCAACAGCATTTTTATTTAACACATTTTATTAAAAATCATTTTGATTTTTTTGAGTATAATGAATATGTCGGACTGAATTGAAGTTCCGGCATATTTTCATCTGTCCATCTTAATTCTTGTTGTTCAAAAAATTTGCGTTCTTCTTGATCTTTTTTATATCCGATACTTTTTAAATATTGGTCATATTTTTCAAAAAATCCATTATCTTTAGCAAGAACTAACAGTGGCTTAAAATGAATATTAAGATCATTTGTTTCTTTAAATGCAAGGGTTTTAAATTGGATAAACACCTCATCTTTAGCGTTTAACACACCTTTAACAAGTGGAGGATTTTGATCTTTGTTAATAATAAGGTCTAAATTAAATGTAAACGTGTTAATATTTGAAAGTGCTAAAGTTAAAAGAGGTTTTTGAAAAATATCTGTTATGGGTTTATATTTTTCTAATTCGTTAACAATATTGATGTTATATGTTTTTCTTAAGCTATGAGTTACATCAATTTGTGCATTTGTTAAGGAAAGATGCAAGTTGTTATTTTCTTTTTTGAGCACCAATTTATCGATTTGATTTGCAAAAGAAAAAGAATCGAATTTAACTTGATAAAAAATCAAGCTATTACCAAACAATGATTTTGAAACGCTTTTGTATGACATTTCATTTTGGGATAATCCGCTTATTTTGAAAAATTGATTAACGGCTGATTTTGTTGCAAAGTTTTGGTAAAAAAAGAAAACTAAGATCATCAAAATCAAAATAAAAAAGTAAAGATAAAATATCTTGGCTTTTTTTAAATAAAGAGTGTTTCTTTTTGTCATTTGCTGATTTCGCTTTCCTTTGGATCATAATTTTGAATATTTGTTGGATAAATAGTTCCATAATAAGGATCTGTATTTTTGCTTGCATCAAGCATTCCTGAAACTTGATACCATCCACTTTTAAGCGCGTGCCCATTTATTTTTAATGGAAGAGGGATATTCGTATAGCTTTCATTATAAGTGTTATCTTGAATGTGAATAACTGTTTTAACTGGCACGCTTTCTCTTTTAATTTTTGATAAAATGCAAAGATGCATAAGCGGGGCAGAATTTTGATGATTTAACTCTTCTTCTTGTTGATAGTTTTTCTTTGGTTCTGGAATTAAGAATTGTGGATCATCAAAAGGTTCATTTTTCAAGTTTAAAAGATCATCTTCTTCCTCTTGATCAAGGTTGTTTGTGAAAGAAGTTGTTGGTTGAGTTTCTTCATCAATCGAAATCTCTTTTTTAGAAGGTGTAAAAGAAATGTTTTCAGGTTCTTTTTTCACTTTAAACGGAATTAAATTAATTTTATTTGCAATGGTTTTTCGAATAACATCTAAATCTTTTGTTTTCGGTGCTAAAACATTTGTTAATGTGGCTGTTTCAATTGTTTTTTCATAAAGACCTGAACGTTTTAAAGCATCTTCTTGCCATTTAACTTTTTGGGTATTTGTTTTCAAATCCATTTCTGCATAAAAAACAATTTCTTCTTGTGTTGGTTCTATAATAGGGCTCACAAAAAGCATCACTTTTTCTTCAGTTGGACAAAGAGAACGGGCATGTTTTTCAATTTCTTTAAAAATAAGATTTAATTTTTTCTTATCTGCAAAAATAGGGACATTTTCTGTCACAATCAGCAATTTAAAAGGATCGCAAACCTGAAAAGAACCATAACCGCCAGTGTTATCTCTTTTAGAAACCATTTGCCCGATATAATCAAGTTGATAAGAATCATCTCTTGCTAATAAAAAAATAGCTTTTTGGTCGCCATTTTCTTCGGTAAATATGGTTAGAAATGGGGATTTTACAAAAGTTTTTCCAGTCCAATATCCATATGAAAAATATCCATATAATTGTTCAACGGGTTGTGAAAATGCATTATAGATGGTTAGATCATGGTATCCATCAAGCCAGCCATCTTCTGAACATACGATATCGTCAGCATTAAAATGCCAGCCTTTTGTGTTTTTATCTGTAAAATATCGAAAGCTACAAGAACCATCTTTTGTTGAAATTTCTTTTTCTTCAACAAAACCAGCATGCAAGGGCCCAGAAAAGGCTATTGCTGAAAAAAACAAAAAAGATAATCCTAAAAAAAACTTTTTTCGCATAATGTTATTATACAATAATAAACAAAAAAATCAACAGCTCTTTTTTTATTTATTGGCCACTTGGAAGTGCAATACAATTCATATAATGCTTTTTAAGTTTTTGACAAGCCTTTTTTGCTTCTTCTCGATTTTTAAACCCATATAAGCGCGCACGAATAAGCGGTAAAGCTTCTGGTGTATGAATATTAGATTCGGGCATATTTAAAATTTTGGCAGCTCTTTTAGCTTGATTAAAAGCAGCCTCCGCTGTTCGGAATGCTCCAACTTGGATACCTTGACTTAATGGCGAATCGATATCTTTAATGTTTGCAGTGATTTTTTTTGGAACAAGAGCGTTGATAACTGCTTTGGGTTCATTTTGAATGGGTTCAATTTTTGCCGTTTCAACAATTACTTGCGTTTCTTTTGTATCTTCAATAATAACGGGGGATGTTTCTTGTGAAACTTCTTCTTGTGAGTTTGTTTTTTCTTCAACAGTAATGTCATCTGTTGGTTTATATATGACATCTTGCTCTATTTCTTCTTGAATTGAAACGCTTTGTTTAATCTCTTCCTCAGGGAAAGTATTCGTAGATACTTCCTCTTCTTGATAAATATTTATTGGTTCTGCAGCAATGGCTTGTTTTGAACCAAAAGGGTTAAGTTGCAATAAGCTATATCTGCTTATAGAGTTGTCAGATTTGATAACGGAATCTAATCTTTTGGCCATAATTTTAAGTTCGGGCGTTAAATCTGGTTTTTCAAGAAGAGCTTTTTTGTTTAAAAGCTTTTGTTTGTCTTGTTGATTTTTGTGTTGGTCAATTTTGGAAAAACCATTATCAAGCAATTTCATAGCTTGTCTATCGCGTTGAGCAACAGTATCCCCGCCAATAACAACGGAAACTAAGCGGTTATTATTGCGTTTTGCAGTTGAAATAATATTATAACCAACAGCAGAAATATATCCTGTTTTTAAACCTTCTGCTCCGGCATATCTTTTTTGAACGTGATTATGTGAACGATAAATTTTGCCTTTGTATGTGAATGATTTTTTTGAAAATAATTTATAATATTGAGGGAAATGATGAATCATAGCCATTGTTAAAATGGCCATGTCTTGAGCTGTTGTCACTTGATCAGGATTGTGTAAACCAGAGGCGTTTTTGAATGTTGTTCCTCTTAAACCAAGATTTTTGGCTGTTTTGGTCATCATACGTGCAAATTCTTCTTCAGAAGGAGCAAGGGCTTCTGCTAACACAACGGCAACATCATTTGCAGATTTAATAATTAAAGCCATAATCGCATCTTTAACGGAAATGGTTTGACCGGCGCGCACATAAAGTTTAGATCTTGGTTGTTTAGCTGCTTTTAATGAAACGGGAAGTCTATCTTCCATTTTTAAAATTCCTCTTTCAATGGCACTAAATGTCATGTAAAGAGTCATCACTTTAGTTAGAGAGGCTGGATATTGTTGCTCTGTTGCATTATTAGAAGCAAGGATTAACCCGCTTTTTGTATCTGCGACAAGCGTTGATACGCTTGCTTCAGTTATAACCGGCATTAATAAAACAGATGCCAAAAGTATAGATTTAACAAATCCCATTTTTTAACCCCTGAAAAATTCCCTGATAAATGCAGTATATATTCATTTAATTTTTTTTACAAGAAATAATCGTTGATTTTGAAATATTTTTTTATCATACTCTACTTATGACAAAAAAATTAAAAGGAATTGAATTTTTAAAGAAAAAAATTAAGTTTGTTTCAAAGAAAGCTGGCGTTTATCGAATGCTTGATGAAACAGGAAAAGTTCTTTATGTTGGTAAAGCAAAAAATTTGCAAAAACGCCTAACAAATTACACTCAACCAGAGCGTCTTTCTCATCGAATTAAACAGATGGTCAGTGAAACGCATGATTTAATTGTGATTGAAACGGCGGGTGAAACAGAAGCCTTTTTGCTTGAAAATGATTTGATCAAGCAATACCATCCATTTTATAATGTGTTATTAAAAGATGATAAAAGCTATCCTTATATTGTGATAACAAATGAAACATATCCAAAATTAATCAAATATCGTGGAAGTCGCAAATTAAAAGGAACGTATTTTGGCCCTTTCTCTTCTGGATTAGCTGTAAAACAAACATTAACAGAGCTTCAAAAGATTTTTGGATTAAGAGTTTGTTCTGATTCTTATTTTAAGAATAGAACAAGGCCTTGTTTATTGCATCAAATTAAAAGGTGTTTGGGTCCATGTTGCAAATGTGTTTCTGATGAAGTGTATCAAAAAAGTGTTCAAGAAGCAAAAGCCTTTATGAAAGGTGAAAATCAAGAAATTCAATCGCGTCTTAAAAAAGAAATGGAAGATTTATCTTCAAAAATGGAATATGAGCAAGCAGCACTTGTGCGAGATAAAATTTTGGCACTGAATCATATTCAAAACACGGATGCAGAAATCGTTTTAAAAAATACGGATTTGGTTGCGTTTTATGTGGATGGCGCAAGGGCAGGGGTTGAAGTCTTTTTTTATAGAAGAGGGCATGCAGAAGGAAATGTTTTTCATATATTAACAGATATTGATGAAGATGCTCCTGAAGAAGCTTTAGCTTCATTTTTAATGCAATTTTATGATACGGTTTTGCCTCCAAAATATATTTTGCTTTCTTGCAAAGTGCCAAATGGATTAGCTGAAGCTTTAAGTCAAAAATTTGGAAATGTTATTCATATTGATGAAGTGCCTTCTCGAGGTGCTAAGTATAAATTAATGATGCAAGCGCTTAAAAATGCAAAACATTCTTTTGAACGCGAAGTAAATGAAAAAGATATTAATGAGCAAACGTGGGAAGAATTAAGAAAGTTGCTTGAGATTGAAACTCTTGATACAGTTGAAATATATGATAACAGTCATATTCAAGGGGCTTCTGCCGTTGGAGCTTGTGTTTCAGCATCAATACGTGGATTTGAAAAAAAGAATTATCGCAGGTTTAATATTGATGGAACAATGGCCAAAACCAATGATGATTTTGGCATGATGAAAGAAGTGATGATCCGAAGGTTAACAAGAGGTTTAAAAGAAAATAATTTGCCAAGTGCCATGTTGATTGATGGTGGTAAAGGCCAACTTTCTTCTGTTTTGGAAATAATGAAAGAATTAGGGGTTGAAAATATAGGAGTGCTAGCGGTAGCCAAAGGTGAAGAAAGAAATAAAGGAAAAGAAACTCTTTTTTTAGGAACCAGACCAAATGAGGAAATTCATCTTGATTTAAAAGGTGATTTAATTCATTTGATTCAAAGACTTAGAGATGAAGCTCACCGATTCGCTATTGGGTCGCATAGGAAGCGTCGTGCGCAAAATATGTTTCACGAATCTATTTTGGATATTGAGGGCGTGGGTCAAAAAAGAAAAAAAGATTTGTTAGCTCATTTTGGCTCTGCAAAAGCAATTGCGGGCGCTTCATTAGACCAAATTATGAAGGTTGAAGGAATAAGTGAAAAAATTGCAAAAAAAATCTATACATTTTATCATGATTAGCGTATAAAGAAAAAAGAGAATTTATTAAAGAGGTAAAAAAATGGCCACAACACAAAAATCAAACAAAAAAACGGCTAAAAAAACAACAGCCAAAACATCAGTAAAAAAAACAACAAAAGCCAAGAAAACGCAAACAAAGCCTGTGGTTGAACCAAAGGTTGAAGTGATAGTTGAGGCTCCAAAAATTGAACCAGTTGCTGTTGAAGAGGTGATTGTGAATGAAACGCCGAAAAAGACTTTTATGAATAAAGAAATTGTTGAACAAGTTAAAAAAGATGTTAAAAAACAAATGAATATTCCAAATTTGCTCACATTATTCCGAATCTGGGCAATTCCTGGAATTGTTTTAACATTTTTCTTCCCAACAGCATTTTGGGCATGGTTTGGTGTTGTTTTATTTGCATTGGCTGGTATCAGTGATTATTTAGATGGATATTTAGCTCGTCATTGGAATCAACTTTCCAGATTTGGTCGTGTTTTAGATCCGATTGCTGATAAGTTGTTGGTTGGTGCTTTATTATTAATGTTGGCATATACGGCTCGTTTAGGAGATTGGGGAATTATTCCTGCTGTTGTGATTTTATGCCGTGAAATTTTGGTTTCAGGTTTGCGCGAATTTTTGGCTGAAATTAAAGTTGGTTGTCCGGTCACAAGATTGGCAAAATGGAAAACAGCTTGCCAAATGGTTGCATTACCAATGTTAATGGTTGCAGAGCCAAACTTCAGTGGGGCTTATGCTAGTGCTTTTTATACGTTAGGTCAAATTGCTTTATGGGGTGCTGCAATTTTAACGGTTATGACAGGATATGACTATTGGAAATCTGGTCGTAAATATATGGATGAATGAATAATTTATTTAAAAGAAAAAGGGCTCATTTTTTGAGCCTTTTTTTCATAATTAAAATTTATTTTTATCAATAGATTATTTGAATTTTTTTAGTAGGAAATTTAATGGTCGTTTTTTATTCCCTATTTTCATCCCCCTATACTTTCATTATACCATGGGTTTTGATTTTTGAGCCGAAAAATT
>JAZLCE010000031.1:0-5022 GCA_045614025.1 Alphaproteobacteria bacterium | reverse complement strand
AATTAAAAAATAATGGTTGCAATTTAAAAATAAAGGGTCTATGATAAAATTTATGAAGAAAAATAGGGCCCTTTTTTCATGTTTTCTTTTGCTAAATGTTTTTTTAGCTGGCTGTCATGGATATCATTCTGATGGCGAGTTTTTGTATGTGAAACGCGGGGATACGCTTTATTCTTTAACCAAAAAGAATGATTTATCCATGCGTGCGGTGATTAAAGAAAATAATTTAACGCAACCTTATACATTGAAAGTTGGCCAAAAACTTAAAATCCCTCAACCAAAGCTCCATACCGTTCAAAAAGGGGATACGCTTTATAATATTTCAAAAAAATATCAAATGAGCGTGCATGAGCTTTCAAAAATGAATGAATTGGAATCGCCTTATACCATTCATTTGGGGCAACGCTTGAAAATCAGGGATCCAGAAGATATTTTGGTTGCTTCTAATCAAAAAGCAACTGGGGTTTCAAAAGCAAGAGCCAAAACATTGGCTGATGAAAAATATTTAAATAATCAAAAAGAAACGCCCCTTAAAGTGCAAAATACGCCGCAAGCCAGAAGTAAAGGCGTTGCCAGAGCAAGCGCTAAAATCCCTTATTGGCAAAGCAAAAAGAAATTTTCTTGGCCTGTTAAAGGGCAAGTTGTTTCAAAATTTGGGTTGAATGCACAAGGTCAGCAAAATGATGGGATTAACATTAAAGCCAAACAAGGCACTTATGTGAAAGCGGCGGAAGAAGGCGTGATCGGATATGCATCAAATGGGTTAAAAGGTTATGGAAATTTGATTTTG
Source organism: Alphaproteobacteria bacterium (assembly GCA_045614025.1). Classification (GTDB taxonomy): domain Bacteria; phylum Pseudomonadota; class Alphaproteobacteria; order CAAHEQ01; family UBA3637; genus RGIG4140. The sequence continues at coordinate 4,232 of JAZLCE010000031.1, read as the reverse complement.
ATTCGCCATAAAAGTGGTTGGTTAACTGCTTATGCGCATAATCAAAAATTGCTTGTTAAAAAAGGGCAAAAAGTTAAAAAAGGACAAAATATCGCGCTTGTTGGGGCAACAGGAAATGTTTCATCTCCTCAGCTTCATTTTGAAATCAGATATAAAACAAAAGTTGTGAACCCACAAAATTATTTGAAATAAAATGATTTACAAGTTAAAAAGAATGTGATATTGTTTAAAAAAAGGTTGTTTTTTTTGGAGGAAATATGAAACGTTTTTCTTTGTCAGTTGTTGCCTTATCGGCTTTTTTGCTTTCATCAACAGCATTTGCCGGTTTAACAGAAGCTTTAACCGCTTATAAAATTAATCGATATGATCAAGCTTTTGCTGAATTTTCTTACTTGGCAGACGAGGGGGATGCAACAGCTTATTATTATTTGGGAAAAATGTATGCCCAAGGGCAAGGCGTTCCAAAAGATTTATCCATGGCAGTTGAATATTATAAAAAAGCTGAAAGCGCTTATAATATTGATGCGGCTTATGAGTTAGCTCAAATTTTGCTTGATGAAGCGCAAGATCCAACTGATCCAAGATTTGAAACAGGGTTGCGTTATTTGAAAAGAGCGGCCTATGCGGGGCAAGCAGATGCTCTTTATCAATTGGGCGAATTGTTTGCAACAGGCACAAAAGTTGAAAAAAATTATCAAAGTTCATTCGGATATTATTTAATGAGCGCTTTAAGAGGGCATGCCGGTTCTCAATATAAATTAGGGGTTCATTATTATTTAGGCTGGGGCACGCCACAAGATTTTGAAAATGCCTTAAAATGGATGAACCGTTCAGCGCGTCAAGGATATGTGTTAGCGCAAAGCAAATTGGCAGGATTGCGCGCTTCAAAAGGGCCATTATATAATCCAGCAGATGCTTATGCTTGGTATAGCATTTTGGCAGCTTATAATGCCGAAGATGAGGTGGGTCGCGAAGCAATGAAACATAGAGATGAGCTGGTGAATAAAATTAAAAAGAAAGAAGTTGTGTTACAAATGCAACGAAGAGCCAGAGAATGGCGCCCAACTCCACCAGAAAAATCCGTTCCAAAAGGCGATTTGTTGGCTATTCCAACGCCGGTTATTAATGGATTTAATGATCCAGAATCCGTTCAAAATATGTTGGCTCAAGGGGAAGTTTTGTTAACAGACGGGCGCAAATATTCCATTTCGCCAGATATGATTGTTGAAGCCAGTATCTCTAAAGATATGACCTTGATTGAAAAGAAAGTGAATGAAGCTGTTAAGAAAGGCGAAACAGCTGCTTATGCTTATTATGCAGACTTGTTAAGAAGCCGTTTCCAAAATGATGTAGAAGCCTTTAAATGGTATTTAAAAGGCGCTCAAGAAGGCGATCCTTATGCGCAATATCAATTGGCAAAATGTTATTGCGAAGGAAAAGGCGTTGATGCGCCACGGCCATCTCAATGTTATGCTTGGTTGAAAGTTGCTCAAGATAATTCAAAAGATACGTTGAATTTAACCATTCAAAATGCCATTAACAGTATTGAAGCTGAAATGGATCAAAATGAACGTAAACAAGGTGAGGTGATTTATGGTGATTTGAAAAAACAAACGCAACAACAAGCCAAAAAAGATGATGTTTTAAGCGGATTGTTTTAAACTTATTTTTTGATTCAAATAAAAACCATTGGAGCGATCCAGTGGTTTTTTTTATGGTCTTTTTCTTTAAAGGTAATATCAAAAAAATGATAAAGTTATAAAATATTAATATACATATAATCAATATATTATTAAAGATTCTTAAAGTTTTACTTAAACGCGAAGGAAGGGGGAGAAAGATTTAGGAAGAGGGAGATTTTTGGAAGTTGAGAGGGGGTATGGCGAGGTGCTGGAATTTTGAGGGGTAAGGTGTGGGGTTGTTTGAGTTGGCGCGGGAGTTTAAAGGGTGTTGAGGTGTAGAGGCTAAGGGGTAAGTGTTAATAAGAAGGGATTGACAGTATTTAAAAAAAAGGATTATCTTAAATAAAAAGGAGAATTAAGATGAAAAAAGGATTACTCTTAACATTAGCATTTATTGCTTGTATTGGCATTGGTGCAAAATCTTTTGCAGATGGAATGAATGACAAACCACAACCAATAGATGTTTATGAATCAGAAGAAAATGCTAAACGGGCTTATGATATTTTGATTAAACGTTTTAATATTGATACTTCTTTTAAATTTAAACAGCCAGCCTTAAATTATTTAATTTCTGGGGGTAGTCAAGTCAATTTTGGGAATTATATTTTAGTTACTAAAGATAAAATTTTAGAGATTAATTACGAAAATGAGGGGGGAGCGGATCCTATTACTGATCCGCTTATTGTTATTGGAGATCATTGCTCAATCCTAACGAATGAAGACTATTTAACAGTGATGAAATGTGAAATGTATCAAAATTTATATAAATATTTTGAATTTAAGAATTTTGTTCAACAAGGAACACAAAGCATTATGGTTAAAATCTTTTCGTCTGATTCATCCAATATTAATGATGCAGATACTTCTTTTAATCGAACTTCTGTATATTCACCGGTTCACTAGAAGTTATTTTCTTTTAAAATTCTTTCATTTTTATTAAATGGGTTTTCTAACCAATTAAATCTTTTCTGATAGATAGGAAAATTTTGTGGTGTTAACTCTTCTTCAATGTTGTCGTTAACAAAATTATAAAGTTCTTTTAAATTCAAAAAAACTTAGCCACCTTTTAAAATAACCCCTTGAGGACAAGGATAATCTAACACTTCCAAACATTTGCCATGTTGGTATATTTTCTTTAAATCGGGAGTCAAATACACGGTTGCTATAATAATCAAAATACTTACTAAAAGAAGGATAAGTCTTATCTTTGTAAAAGAAAAAAAGATAATCCAAAGGCAAATACCATAAAACAAAATAAATAATAACTTTAAAACAATTATCATACTTAAATCGTTATAATTTTGTTGTCCCGTTGTCAGCATATCCAAAAAAAACATACTGAAAAAACAAACAGGAATAAACAAAATCAAAAAACGATTTATAATTTTTAATCCTTTATAAAATAAGTCTTTTATTATTTGTTTTTCTGTTAACCTCATAGAACAAACTATATTCAAAAAAGTTTAAAAAGTCAATAAGTTAAAAAGTTTTTTTATAATATTTCGGATGATAATATTCTCTTGGATTTCTTGGACAACTCTCTTGCAAAGAACGCCCTTCTTTAGCACCATTCCAACCTTTTTGATTTGCAACCCAATCTTTTTGACTATCAGAAAGAGGTTCACCAGTTGCAAGTCCAAACATTTCTCGACCTAAACTAATTGTTTTTGAAACAATATCGCCCCATGGCCCCCGTTTAGCAGCTTCATAATTTGCCTTGCAGTGAAAAAAATTATCTGCACCAACTAAGTCAATATCCCTCATATCTTTATAATTTTGCCACATATCTTTAAATGGAGCAATAAACCCAGAATTTTCTTTACCAGGGTATGAATTTGATTTTGTTTTTAAATAGTTATTTAAAAAATATTCTGTTTTATTTCCCCAATTTGGGTCATTTGAATTTATCATTGGCCGTGAATAAGTATTGAAATTATTTTTCAGCTGTTTAATGTTTTCTGAAATATTTGAACTTCCAAATCCATAGTTGTTTTCTTGTGGCGTTCCCCAAAAGTTATGGCCATACTGAGTGAAATGATCAGTCACACCGTTTTGTTTTTCTTGATCCATCAACAGATTTTCACGCTCTTGGCGAGCGAACTGATATTCAAGCTCATCTCTGGTAGTAAAACCAGAATGATCCACTCCATAAGAATCAAGAGAGCTGTTTGTTAAATTTTGATACCCCAATGGGGATTTCATTTTTCGATACAAAGGCATAATAAATCTCCATATAAAAGAAAAAAAATAATTGTTAAATCAATTGATAAAATAAAACTTATGATAAGGCAAGGTGCAAAAAATGACAAAAGTGGCAAAATGTTAAATTAAATAGTATCAAAAGGTTATTGAAGATTCTTAAAGTATTACTTAAACGCGAAGGAAGAGAGAGAACCGATTAGAGAGAGAAAGGAATGGGTTTGGGTTGGTGTTGAGGAGTTGGGTTGGGGTTTTGCTGTGGGGTGGCGTGTGAGGTGCTGGAATTTTGAGGGGTAAGGTGTGGGGTTGTTTGAGTTGGCGCGGGAGTTTAAAGGGTGTTGAGGTGTAGAG
>JAZLCE010000030.1:0-22793 GCA_045614025.1 Alphaproteobacteria bacterium | reverse complement strand
ATAACGAAAAATGCTGAAGACTCTTACCTTAAAAATAAGAATAACCAAGAAGAAACTATCACTCTTCCTAAACGAAAAATATTAACACCTATTAAAACAAAAAAAATAACAGAACCACTTATCAAAGAAATCAATTTAAAGGAAAGAAGCCCCCTTCTTGAAACAACGCCTCAAGAAGAAATCACTTTTCAAACAATTGAAGAAAACGCAGAAAAATTTAAATCCGATTTTAAAGAAATTACTAATATTTTCAAAGAACAAATAAAAGATCTTTCAGTGGACCTTCAAGAATCAAAAAAACAATTAGATACTCTTTTATCTTTAAAAAAGAAAGAAAAATCCAGCTCTTTATTTTCCTTTTTCAAAAAGAATAAAGAAAATAAAGAAGACGAGTCACTTTCGAAAAAAAAGCCATTAATTGTGATTAAACGCCCCTCTTCTTGCGATCAAATTATTGATTCAAAAACCTTGCTCACTTATGCTTCTGATTGGACAAGAACCATCTTTTCTGAACGCATTTTATTTAAAGCCATTCCTGGTTCTGGAACAATTTTGCTTATCCTTCCAAAAGGAAATATACGTTTTATACAATTTAATTATAAAAACACACCCGTTCATCCCACTCAAGAAAATTTTAAATCTCATTTATCGCCGCATAAGGTTTATGAATTCAATCAATTCATTGACTATCGCAACTGGTTATATAGCGAAATTGCAAAGATTTAATCAACCTTCTTCCTCTTATTTATTTTTTTGAAAGGGAAAAAATGACAACGCCCACAATAAAAATGATTAAACAACAAATCAAAAATGCTTGCGAAATTTATAAAAAATATCCCAGTCCCCTGCCCAAAATGCCACATAGTTGCCTTTCCAACGCCAGCAATTCTTCACTTCAAAACAAGCCTTTTCATCCCACTCCTGAAGAAATTGATATGGCTGATACGGTTCAATTTGTTTGGTTAATGTGGCTTAACCCCGATGAAAGAAGAATTTTATGGCAACGTTATGAAGGCACGCCTTTAAAAATTTTAGCCTATAAAGAAGATCTTTCCATTCGGCAAACAAGATATAAAATCAAAAAATCTCTTGAAAAAATCTTACAAAAGCTGCAAAAAAACGCATAAAAAACAAGATATTGTAATATTTATTGCTGAATTTTCATTTTTGATGTATAATAAATATATGAGAAAGAAAATGAAAGGAGGCGATACGTATGACTGAAATTGATAACAAAATTTTAGCACGGTTCATGCGTTTTTGTGCCGCCAATAATAACAGCGAAGATTTAGAGATGGCTCTTCAATTAGGGGTTGATCCAAATCTTTCTGATCGCAATGGCTATAATGCATTACATGTTGCCGCCCTTTCTGGTTCAAACCAAACGCTTGAAGTTTTGGCTTCTTTCGGTGGCAACATTGATGCTGGCGATCGATTCGGCAAAACCCCCTTGCAATTTTCAACATTAAGTGCAAAGCCTGAAACAACAAAAAAACTTCTTGAACTTGGGGCAAATCCGAATCATGGCGATTTAAATGGATTTTGCCCATTGCATATTGCCACACAACATAATAATTCTGAAATTGTTTCTATTTTATTGCAAAATAAGGCCAATCCTAATCAAAAAGATAAATATGGGCAAACGCCATTACACTGGGCCGCATTTTATGGCAATCAAGAAATTGTGAAATTACTGATTCAAGCCAAAGCAAACGTGAATATTTTAAATAATAATGGGCAAACACCCCTTGTTTATGCTTTAAAAGCGAAAAATAATCAAGTTGCAAAATTGCTTCTCGCGTCAGGCGCTATAACTGAAAAAACTCAAAAAAATAACACCACTATGATGGATTATGTTCTTAAAAAACAAAACAATCATTTAAAGCCCGTTTTAAAGGCTCAGCACGAGAATCGATTGAAGAAATCAAGATAAGCGCTTGAATTTAAACAAATTAAATTTTTTTATAAAATTATAAAAAAGAGGGTTGACACTTCTTTTTTTTATCACTATATTGAAAATATAAAGGTTTGATTAGGCGCTTTGCCTTCATCTTCCTCCCTTGGGTGAAGCGCCTTCCATATGAATATAAGTTAGCACTCTGTCGCTCTTCCTCCCTTTTTATAGACAGAGTGCTTCTTTTTTTTACTCATGTATATAAGAATCATTTACTTTTCTATAAGAAGCTTGTAAATGCCCGACTCTTTGATTTGAAACAATTTTTTCAATCTTATGTGGCGTTGCATGTATACTTGGCCACTTTTTTGTTTGATCTTCAACTAAAGAAGCTTTTTCAATCGATTGAAACTCCATGATAATATCTTTAAAAGAAACTTTTCCAAGAGTTTCAGCTGTTTGTAAAGGCGTTAAACCCGTTTCATCTGCTTTATCAATCCGAGCCCCTTTTGCAACTAACACTTGGAAAACATTATAAAAAGAACGTTGAACGGCATAATTTAAAAAAGAAACATTTTCACCTTTTTCATTTTTGATATGCCCTTCTGCATCCCCTTTGGTTTTTATTAACATCATCAAACAACGAGGGCGATTATTTTTAACAGCTAAAACAAGAGCGGAAGATCCTTTTCCATCTAAATTTGCCTGCCTTGCACCTGCTTGAATTAATAACTGAACAATTAAAGAATGCGTGGCTCCACTGGATACCCCTCTTCCTTGAAGCGCATGATATAAAGGCGAAAACCCTTTTTTATCCGGCTGGTTCACATCTCCTCCCCGATGAATAATATCCGCCACCATTCTTAAATTCAAATTTTTAACGGCATTAATCAACGGCGTTGATTCATAAGAGGTTGTGTTTATATTCTTATCCACATCTAAAAGACGGTAATATTCGCCACAATTCATTTCATAAACAGCATCATAAAAATCTTTGGTATTCTTTGTAAATTCTTTTAAATTTTCATAAAGACCTTGAGGCGAAAGTTCATCTTTATATAATTTAAACAACAACGCATGTGCTTGATTTAAAATATCAACTTCATGATTTGTAAACAATCTGGTTCCATCAAAATTTCCGCCGATATAACGTTCTGTTTCATTTAATAACAAATTCAATAACGTTGCTTTATTTGGAAAAACTTCTTCCCCCGTCTGCTCTTTTTTTTCTTGCAGATACTTTTCATAAAGAATATAAAAATTTTCCTTTAATTCTTGAATAGTTTTATTGTTCATTTTTTCACCTTTTTTTTATGGGTATGTTTATTGAGCGTAACAAATCAAAATATCTTTGTCAAATAATTTATAGATATTTTTATAAACAAAGAAAAAAAGCTCATTTCAGCCAAAAGAATTTAAAAATCATATCCTTTTGATAAATCAATAAAAAAAGGAGCGTTTTTGCTCCTTTTTTTTTACACCCTACCCAATTCTTTTAATCGATTTAAAATCAAATTTTTCATTGGCGTTTTTGCTTCTTTCACCTTTTTAATGAAAGGAACAGGATAAATTCCCCTATCCATTAACTCTGGTGCCCGATGTTTAAAAAAGGTTTCAATTCCATTCACATTGATGCAAAGCAATAAAGAACCGCTTTCATGATTGCGCGTATAAGAAAAAACAGGCTTTGAAACTAAAGTGCCCACCTCATTGTTTTCAACAAACATATCATTCATGCACTGTTGGGTAACAAACTCATTCATTCTATCTATAGCATTTCTATTTGATTTAGACATTCCCCTAAACAAATCTGGAATTGAAATATAATCAGTTGTTTTAGGGCGAATTTTAATCTTTCCTTCCAAATCTTGCAAAACAATCTCTGAAATTTTTAATTCTTCTTGATGTTTTCTTGCAAAATGAATCAATGCCTCTTTTGTGCAAGCATAAAAAATCATGCCACGCCCTTCATGTTGCATAGGCTGAAACACTGGTTTTTCAGTTAAAACCCCATTTTCATCTAAACAAGGATATGTTTCATCTAAATATTTTTCACGAACAATTTTTGAAATATTTTTCCTTGATTGGTGAAAAACTTTTGAAAAATCATAAAGAGGGATATATTCAGGCGAATAATGAAGTAACACTTTTTCGCCCAAACAATTTGCAATTGCCTCTTTTTTAATTTTATGTTTGATTAAAAAATCGCGATGCTTGGCTATAAAAGCTTTCATCGTGCGTTCATTTTTAAAAAGAGTGGCCACACCAAACCCTGACCTAGCTTTAACGAAAACAGGTTCTTGACGAGTTATTCCCATTTCATCTTTATATTCAACAACTTCATCTTTAAAAAGAGTTTTAATTTTTTGAGAAAGCTCTTTATGAAATCTGGCATCTGTTGTTAAACTTAAATAAAAATCATCAAATAAAACCATTTCTCTTGTTTTGTAAGGAATTTTTTGAACGCCACTTCTATCCAAAATAAATTCGCTTCGAACGCCTAATGATTCTAAAAACCCTTGATGATTTGTTAAAAAAGAATTTAACAAATTTTTAGGCAGATAATAATTTTTTTCTCCTTTAAAATAAAATTCTTTAAAAAGAGGAACTTCTTTCTTGTTTTCATCTAAATAAGTGAAAACTTTCACGCCGTTTTCATCCATATAAGACGCCAATTTTTCTTGAAGAGTCACTGAACATAACATCTCTTGAATTTCTTTCAAAGAATAAAACTTATTCCGTCCAGAAAGTTTTTGTTTTTCATTTAAAATATGATCAAAATTTTTAAAACCAATCTTTTTTAAATCTTCTTGATGTCTTGAAACAAATGTATATAACGCTCTTTTATCAATGCATAAATATCTATCACTCGTGCATGTAAAACAAGGAAGTGTTTGAACAACTCCTTCTTCATTTTTAACTTCAAACGTGTCTTCTAAACAATTGTTTAAAATAAATTCTTTTAATTCTATATCAATATTTTCCATCATATTCAATTCGCGTAAAAGACCTCTTAAACTCATCAAATTTGTTGACTCATTTAACCTTTCAGCTTCTTTTTGAAGTTCTTCTTTATGATTTTTCAAAAGGTGGGGCAATGCCTCTTTTTTAAGAGCGATACAAGCGCGCCCTGCTTTTCCTCTTGAAAAAACAAACATAGGCTTCATATGAATATAACCACTTGAACTCATCACAGGGTATGTTTCATCTAAAAAATGATCTTTTAAATATTGGCATAATTCGCTCACACACTTTGTGTTTTTCGATAATTTAGCCATTTCTTGCCATAAGTTCAAAACTTCATCGGAATTTGATGAAACGCGAGGCAATTTATGAATCACGGCTTTTAAAGCATCCGAAGAAGCACCCAAATCAAGCAAATCTTTTTCATATTTTTTAACAAAATATAAAATAGCTCTCTTATCAATGAATAAATTTTTAGGCTTCAAATTTTTATTCGTTCCATAAAAACAAAAAAGAATTTCCCCCTTATCGTTCACAAATCGCTCATCAACCGTGTTTTTAACAACAAATTCAACTAATTTTTTAACGAAAGCTCCTTGCGTTCCAATAATAGATGCAAATTCATTAAAAGAAATCAAATGATCCATTTTAACATTAAAAACTGGTTGTTTTTTCTTAAAAGTCATATACCCCTCTCTTTATTTAAGCAATTAATTTTAAAAGAGTATATCATATTTTCTGTTTTTTGTCAAGAAATATTTATAATATAAGAATTATCATCTCTTTATATAACCACTCATAGATTAACTCATATTTTTATTTTTTATAAAAGCATAAAAAATCTTTATTTTTTTGAGTTACTTATCTAAATCTTAAAACTCGGAAATCTAAGGGTCGTATTTTATTCCATATTTTCATCCCCTATACTTTCATTATACCATGGTTTCAAAATTTTGAGCCTAAAAATTTTCAAAAAAAATATCTCTTTTTTAACGCTTTTCTTTTAATCAATTGATTTATAAGAATTATTTTTTATTAAAAAATTGCATAAAAATTGGCAAAAAATGCTTTTTTTATGTTTTTATCCTAAAAAAACATCTTAAAATTGAAGCAAAAAACAGCCTTTTTTATGCATCATTTTTATGCTAAAAAATAAGCAAATTTAACGACCGTTAAATTTCCTTTCTTTTCATCTTAAACAGTTAACAAAAGGAAAAAGCTATGTAGATATTTTTCATTTTATTTAAAGGAGGCATCCCATGACAAATTATTCAAGAACCACATTAAGAGAGCTTAAAAAACGTTACTTAAACATTCTTAAAAAGTGCCTCCTCGCGAATTTAATGGCTTTTTCTTTTTGTCTTCCTGTTATGGCAGAGGAAACATGGGATGAAAATGGAAATGGTTATTCTATAGTTTCAGGAACAGAAGAAACCCCTCTTGATTTAACAAGTTCAAATTACTTTGGATATTCTCTTAGTGGATCTTATAATAATTTAATAGCTAAACTTGAGTATGCAAAAACTAATCAAGTGTTTATGATTTATCTAACACCAGATCAACCACAAACAACTGTATTAAATATTAATATTTATGCAAATAATATAGAGAATAGTAATACTTTTCGTGGTGTTTATCCAAACGATCCTAAACATAAAACAGGCGAGGAATTAAAATTAATAGAAGCAAAAAATGTAGATTTTAAGCTGAAAAACTTTGGTGATGAGAGTAAGTTGATGAGTACCATATTGGGGACTTCAATTGATCACGTGTTATTTAAAGTTCAAAATAATGTTTCTTTGAACTTTGAAAATACGTATGCTTCTTCAATTACTGGTATTAAAGCAAGTAATACGGCTGATGTTATTATGCCGAATGTAACGTTAAATTCAAAAAATGTTATTTCAAATAGCTCTATTACGGGTATTGCAAGTGGTTGGATTGGATCTAATTTTACAACATATGAAAAGCCACCTTATGAAAAATTTGATATAAAAAATATAACTTTAAATATTGAAGATACCATATCTAAAACAGGACATATTTATGCTATAGATTCAAATTTGTGGGGAAATACGGTTGGGAATTCTAATGATTTGGTTTTTACAGTTGAAAATATTGATATTAATTTAAAAAATTCAACTGTTGGACATAGTCTTCGAGCAATTGGTTCTGGAACTGGTATTATTTCAGGAAATCCAACAATTTCTGTTTCAGTAGATGAAAATTCTTTTATTACTAGTAATCTTGTTGGATACTATGGATATGGATTTTCTTCAGAGGACAGATACTTGGCAAATGCAGAACTTGGCGATATAACTTTCAATGTAGCTGGTTTTGTAAACTCAATGGAAGGAATTTATGCCTATAACACAAAATCAGTTTCAACTGGAGATATCACCGTTAATTTAAATGGCGCAACAATTGGCACCAATATTACAGGGTTTTATTTAGCTGGGAATAATCAACATGTTTCTATAGGAGACTTCAAAGTAAATGTCTATGGGAACACGGTTGTAAATGGTTCCATTATGGCCTCAAATGATAAGGGAAATGAAGTGTTAACAATGGGAGAATCTATTTTAACTGTTGAAGAAAATGCCCATTTAACGGTTGGATCCATTGATATGGATACAAATATTATTAAAGGGGATATTTCTTTTATTGATCAAATTAATTTAAAGAAAAAAGGCGCATTAAAAGGGGCTGTTAACTCTCAAAATCTTGCCGAAACCAGTGTTGCATTAGAAGAAGAGTCTTCTTTGCAATTAACAGGGGATTCTTATATCGATACATTATCATCTGATGGGGGTGCGGTTGATTTATCAAACACAACAAGCGAAACCTCAATTCAAGTTGGTTCACTTGAAGGTGAAGGAACAACTTTCAAGGTGGCAAGTGAAGAGGTTGCGCAAACAACAATTGGAAACAATAAATCCAAAAAATTAACGGTTTCTGCCACAGGGGAATTCAATGATCAAGTGAATGATGCCAATAAATTAGCCACTTCTCTTGCATCAGTTTTAACCATTCAAGAAGGGGAAACTGATTTAACCCTTGCAGCAGAAGAAGGCAAAATTGCAAGGCCAATGATGGCTGAAGTTAAAGATGGACTTGTTCAAAATGTTCGAGTTTCAGGTAATGGGGTCACAGAATCAGTTAAAGACGTAATGGGACTTCAAGTTTTGTCATTTAGAAATCAAATTAACGACGTTCAAAAACGCATGGGGGATTTACGCCTTGATGAAAATACCAAAGGCACATGGGTCAGAGCGTTTGGTGGCGATGTCAAATTCGGTGATATGGGGCTTAAGAATAAATATAACACCATTCAAGCTGGCGCTGATTTCAAAAAAGGCAATGCTTATTTCGGCGTGATGGCAAGTTTAACCAAAGGCGATTCCAAAATGAACAGAGGCACAGGCGAAGATAAAACCTATGGTATGGGTGTTTATGCTGGATATATGGCTGATAATGGTTGGTATGTGGATGCCACAGCCAAGCAAATGCACCTTCAAAATAAATTTAAAGCCCAATATACCACAGGCGAAGTTTCTAGGGGCAGTTATAAAACATGGGGCACAAGTGTGTCACTTGAAGCAGGTAAACGCATGCAATTGCCTTGCGGATTTTTTGTTGAACCGCAAGTAGAACTCATGTATGGCAGAGTTCAAGGTATTGATTACACAACATCTGCCGGCGTTAAAGTTGAGCAAGAAGCCTTTGAATCTTTAATTGGAAGAGCGGGCTTAAGTGCAGGTAAAACCTTTAAAGAAAAAGGATCCATTTATGCAAATGTTTCTATCCTTAACGATTTTGCAGGCAAAACAAAAACATCTTTCACCTATCAATCTCAAGAAACAAAAACAAAGGATGATATGGGCGGTGCATGGACAGAGTTTGCCGTTGGCGGCACTTATAAACTAAATAAAAACACCGCGCTTTATGGCGAGTTTGCAACCAGTAAGGGAACGGATTTAACAAATCCAATTCAATGGTCTGTTGGTTTAAGGCTCAGTTTTTAAACATAAAAAAAAGGAGGGCAACTACCCTCCTTTTTCTTTTTTTGTTTACTTAAGGTTTTTTAAATAAATTGCAATGGCAATGACCTTTTTCTTCAATTTCTTTTTCATGTTCCCCACATGGGCAAAAACCACGTGACACATCGCAAGGACAACAACCTTTACAAGCATTTAAACAACGATTAATAATGCGATCAGCAAATGGTGTTAATTCATAACCTTTTGCAGCGGCATATAACTCAGCTGCATGTTTAAAATGTGCATTATTATTCAAAATTTCTTCTTCTGTCATTTTATACTCCTTTTACTTACAAGACAAAAATATTCATTAAAAGTAACATAATTGCGGCATAAAATCCAGCAATAATATCATCACTCATAACACCAAAGGCACCAATAACCTTTTTATCAAAAAAGGAACAGGGCCAAATTTTAACGATATCAAAAAAGCGAAAAAACAAAAATCCTAAAAGCAAATTAACCCATGAAAAAGGATATACAGCTGCAACAAAAATAAAAGTAAACACCTGCCCTGCTGTTTCATCAATCACAACAGACCCTGGATCTTTATCTTCACTTGTTTTCAAAACTTCACGCGTGGCCCAAATGCCAACTACATAAGATAAAACAGCCGTTAACCAAACACTAAACCAGCCAAAAGGATAGGAAATCATCACCAAAGGTAACGAACAAAATGACCCAACAGTTCCGGGCATGAATTTGCTTTTTCCAGAATAAAAGAATGTTGCAATAACTTCAGCAATTTTATTATTTTCTTTCATTTTCAATTTATTATCCTTTTGCTACAGCGGTTACAATCTTTGGATCATCTTCGCTTGAATCTTCATCAATTAATTTTTGTTCAGGCAATATTTCGCTTGTTAAAATCTCATCATCAACAACCGGAATAACTTCTTCATCTTCTTCTTGAACACTCGGATAAACCGATACGACTTTTTGTTCATCGCTTGATACATCAGACACCGACGCTTGAGCTTGTTGATCTGGCATAGCGTCAGGCAATTGTGTTGTTTGGCTAGATGCATTATTTCCTGATTGAGCATTATTCCCCTCCCCAGTTGTTTGTTGTGTATCAGAAGGTGTTTGACTTTGATTTGCCACCATATCCTTCTTCAACGGAACTTTTTCTAATTTCACTAAAGATGGATCGGTTTCACCTTCTTTTAAATCAAAATAAGCAGCAATAAAAGAAGCAAAATCAATGATATCAGATTTTGGTTGCCCTTCATTAAAACAAATCAAGTGAATACCATATTTTTGAAAATATTCAACCGTTTGCTTTGCATTCACTAAACGACCATCCGTTAAACAAATCACTTTAATCACTTCAGATCCTGGTTCTGCACGTTCCAAAGCTTCGGAAGACTTAACCAAATCCAAAACCATTTTTTCCATGGTCGCTTCTTGCGAATACCAAGCGCTTTCCAAAACATCATCTTTAAAATCAACAGACCAATTTGCCCCTTTTGCGTTCACAATTTCAATCATCATAGCGCGAGCAGCTGTTGAAATTGCCATTGGAACACGATATCCTTCAAGCAAAATATGTTGAAAAATTTCAACTTGAAATTTACGGGCAACAACAGCCATTTGCTTAATCATTTGTAACACATTTTTATGGCTCTTATTCCCTGACTCTTGAGTTTTTTGTTTTTCTTGACCAGGCAATTGTGGCGCCACATATTTTGACATTTGAATGGTTGATGGCATGGCCCGTGGCTTTGAATATTGAGGCTTATCTTTTTTAATATCCAATGCGCGTTTCACAACTGTTTTTGGTTTTGGCTTAATCACAAAAATATTCCACTTTACTTTAAAAAACATAATTAAACCAATAAAATAAAGTGGAATCCATCCAAGCATCATGGACACCAATAAAACATCTGGCAATGTTCGAATACGCCAATTATAATTCACAAATGCTAAATATTTTTCTTGCCACGCTTCTGGTGATAAAAAGTTAAAGTTAAATAAAACCCCCAAGCATGGCATGATGTATAAGAAGTAAATCAAAGACCATACCACAACAGATACGACAAATTTTGCAAGAATTTTTATCTTTTTGTTCACCTTCATACTAATCCCCTTTTTTTTGGTATACGCATTCAGTATCCTCTTTTTTTTCATCAATTGCAAGGGATTTTTTTAAGCATAAAGTGTTTTAATATGAGCACTTTCTAAAATACTGGCCAACTCTTCAACCAATTCATGGGAAGGTTCTTTCACATGAATTAATTCATAGGTTAACCCCAATTCTTTCCATTTAAACACACCGGACTTATGATATGGCAATAATTCCACCAATTCAACATTATCATAAGGCTTTAAAAACTCGGCCAACCGATTCGCATATTCTTCTGAATCATTCATTCCAGGAACAATCACCCAACGCACCCAAGTGCGCACTTTTTTTTCTTTCAAAAGATTTAAAAAGGCAAAACATTTTTCATTCGTCATCCCTGTTAATTGTTTATGCCCCATTGGATCCAAATGCTTCACATCAAGCATCACCAAATCCGTTAAATCAACAACTTTTTTGGTTATTTCATCAATATTTGTTGTTCCCGCTGTATCAAGCGCGATATGAATCCCTTCTTTTTTTAACTTTTCAAAAATTGGCACCAAACTTTCTTTTTGCACCAACGGTTCGCCACCTGAAAAAGTGACCCCACCTTTTGAAAACGTCATAAACGTTTTATACTTTAAAATTTCATTCACCAACACTTTAGCTGGATATGATTTCCCCGACTTTGGATTCCATGTATCTGGATTATGACAATATTGACATCTTAATGGACATCCTTGTGTAAAAACAACAAAGCGGATACCTGGGCCATCAACCGTTCCACCACTTTCAAAAGAATGAACTTTTAACTCTGCCTGTTCCAACGTTTTCATTTTTTTTAAACTCCTTTTATCTTGAGAAAAATCTTATCACATCAAAGATAAAATGTAAAGAAATTTAAAAGAATTCCAATCTTAAACAACAAAAAAGCCACCGAAAAATTCGATGGCTCTTTTTGTTTTGATTAACAAGATGTTTATTTTAACAACATTTTGAAGTCAACCACAACAGCTCTGTCTTTTGTAACCAAAGCTGGGTTTGCGTCGATAGACGTAATTTGTGGAATTTCAAGAACAACTTGTTGAACTTTTTTAAGTGTTTCAGCTAAAGGACCAACTGCTTTTGGTTCTTCACCACGAACACCGTTTAAAATTGTTCCAACTTTTGTTTCTTTAATCATTGCATCAAAATCAGCAGCTGGTAAAATGCGAAGTGTTGTATCTTTCATCACTTCTGTATAAATACCGCCTGTTCCAAATACCATGATGCGACCAAAGTTGTTATCTGTATTCACACCGATAATTGTTTCAGTTGCTTTCACAATCATTTCTTGAATGAGAACGCTGGCGCCTTTAAGTTCAAATTTTTGGATTGAACCATTCAAGCCATTCCAAGCTTCATCAAAGCTGGCTTCATCGTTTACGTTCAAGTAAATACCTTTCATTTCAGTTTTATGTAAAGCATCAGGAGCTGATAATTTTAACACAACTGGAGCTGGGAAGATATTTTTGCAGAAAGCAAGAGCTGCTTCGCGATCTGTATAGTTACCACTCTTTGGATAATCAATGCCATAGTGATCCATAATCATGTTCACAACGTTTTGTGGTAATGAAGCCAAACCTTCATCTTTTGCAGCTTGAACAGCTGTCATAATTTCAGCTGAAACTTCTTTTGTTTCAACTGAAACAGATTGAACGCCTCTATATGCCATTTGAGCTTTTAAAAGACCCAATAAACGGATCACATCAATTGGATATTCATAGTTCAAAACTTTGTTTGCTTCTAAAATATCGCGACCTTCTTTAACTTTTACACCGCCAACAAAAACAGCATAAACGTTAACAGAATCATATTCTTTTGAAACTTTAACAATGGCCTCAGCTGTGCCTGTTGCATCTGTAACCATTTGTGGAGTTAAAAGAACGATAATGTTTTTATATTCGCCTGATTCACAAAGAACTTTTAAAGCAGCTTCATATCTGTCTGCTCTCGCATCACCGATCACGTCAATTGGGTTACCAAAAGCAGCTTCAGCTGGTAAAACAGCTTTTAATTTTTCAATTGTTTTATCAGATGGACGAGCCAAATCTAAACCATTATCTTCGCATAAGTCACTGGATAAAACGCCAACGCCACCTGCATTTGTTAAGATAGCAACTGAACCATCAAATTCATTGTGTTTTGCATATTGCAATACTTCAAGCAAACCAAACAATTCTCTTGTTGTATAAGCTTGAATAGCGCCTGAACCTTTGAGTGCAATTTCAAGAACACGATAGTTTGGAGCTAAAGAACCTGTGTGTGATAAAGAAGCAGCTTGAGCTTTTTGAGATTTACCTGGTTCCATGATTACAACTGGTTTTGTTTTTGAAACTTCTTTTAAAACGCGCAAGAATTCTTTACCATTTTTAAGTGATTCCAAATAAAAGACAAAAGCTGTTGTGTTTTTATCATTTTTAAGAGCATCAAGCAAACGATCTTCAGCTAATAATGCTTTGTTACCAATTGAAATAAAGTGAGAAAAACCAATTCCTTTTTCGCGAGCCCAGTCCATCAAAGCAGAGCAATAAGCACCTGATTGAGAAACAAAAGCAACGTTACCTTGAGCTGGGAAACCATCTGCAAAGCTGGCGTTCACTTTATCAAATGTTGAGATATGACCTAAACAGTTAGGGCCTAATAAGTTAATGCCATTTGCCATACATTTTTCAGCAATTGTATCTTCTAATTCATGGTTACCAACTTCACCAAAACCAGCTGTGATAATGCTGATATTTTTTGTTTTGTTTTTAATAGCGTCATCAATAACTGGCATTGTGAATTTAGCAGGAACAACAACCACAACCAAATCAATTGCTTCTGGCAAATCAGCAACTGAAGCATAACATGGTTTACCATAAAGTTCTTGACCAGCGCATTTTGGGTTAATGGCATATAATTTACCTTCAAACCCTGCATCAATCACATTATTAAAAACAACTGCACCCAATTTGCTCGGGTCATTTGAAACACCGACAACGGCAATGCTTGACGGATTAAAAAATGAATCAAGTGACATAAAATCTCCTTTCTTTATTGATGTCATTTTTAAGGTCCTTATCCTATCCGACCTTTTTGCGCAAGACTATACAAAAAAATAGCTTTTTTGTCAAGAGGACATTTGATTTTTTTATTAAAAAACAAGCCACCTTTTTAAGCTTAACTAAAAATAATTTGACGACTTTTTCTTTTCGTTGTATAATATAAATATGAAAATTAAGGAGCTAAAACCATGATTATAGATAACTCATATTGTCAAGAAAGATATTATGGCCCAAGAAGTAAATCTAGAAGAGGCCAACCAGTTGATATGATTGTGATGCACACAACAGAATCATCTTCATTCCAATCCACTGCAAGCACTTTTATGCAACAAACAAATCCACCTGTTACGGCTCACTATGTTGTTGATCGAAATGGGCAAATTTATTGTTTTTGCCCTGAAGATACAGCAGCCAATCATGCGGGAAAATCCTCTTGGCGTTTGGTAACTGGTGAAGAAGTGCGCAACATTAATCAACGCTCTATTGGCATTGAGTTTCAATGTGGCCCTGGGGAAAAAATCACGCCAGAACAAGCTGCTGCAGGATTATGGTTAACAAAAGATATTATGTCTAGAAACCCACATATTCGTCCAGAAAATGTTGTCGGTCACTCTGATGTTGCCCCAAGCAGAAAAGCAGACCCTGGCATGAGTTTTCCTTGGGAACTTTGGGTTCAAAATGGCCTTGCTTCAAATGGAACAAGAAGAGGAAATGATGGAAGATCCTCAACCATGAGCCCTGAAATGATGTTAGCCCAACAAAGAGGATATTTTAACGTTAATAATTATAATTTTACCAATCCTCAATATCCAACTCAAAATAATTCTCAAACTCACCTGGCTCAAAGCGATCTTCAATATCAACGCGCACAAGACGCTCAACAACAAGAAGAGCCATCTATGGGTTCTAGCATCTTTGAAATGATTTTAACGGCTTGCATTGGCGCTGTTGCAGGCGATAACGCCATCACGGCAACATTGGCAAGCGCCGCCATGAAATCGCTCACAAACGAGCCAGAGGCGGATTCAAATTCAAGCCTTGCAAATCTTGCGAATAGAAATGACAACTCAATTGCTTAAAATAAAGTAAAATAAAAAACCCTCGCTAAAAAAAGCGGGGGTTTTTCATAAAGATTCATCAACTTTCAGCGCTAAAAAAAACTTCAAAATAAAGATATTTTTTAAATCTATTCTCTTATTTTAACTGTTTCTGTTACCAAACCTTTCAGCATTTTTTCTTTATGCTCTTTATAATAATTAAGGGCTGTTTTTCCATTTTTATCTTTAATTAATCCATCAGCGCGATGTTCAATCAAAACAGCGGCAACTTTTTTCATTCCTTTTTGAGCCGCTAACATTAAAGGCGTTTGCCCATATATATTTTGACTGTTCACATAAGCCCCCTGTTCAATTAAGAAAAAGCTCATTTTTTCATCTTTATTTAAAATCGCATAATGAAGAGGCGAAAAATTTTCGCAATCAGAAATATTCACATTCATTTTATTTTGCAATAACAACTGAACCGCTTCAAAATTTCTTTTTTTCACCGCAAGCAATAACAAATTGGTGCCAAACTTATTTTTATATGATAAATCCATGTTTAAATCGCAAAATAATTTCACGATTTTATTTCTTTTTAAAGAAACGGCTTGCCATAATGCTTCTTGAAGTTGCGCCAAATTTTTAAGTTTATTTTTTTTCAAAATAATCTCTTTTAATAAAAGATGCATATCAAAATCAACAACTCGGTTTAAAACACTTTCACCCGTTAAAAATAAATCAGGCACTTGAACTCCCGCCTCTAATAATAAAAGCGCCGTCTTTTCTTGCTTATGCCAAACAGCAGATAAAAAAGGAGAAATGCCTTTAAAAGGTTGTTCTAATTTTCGAACAGATAATTCCTCAATAAAAACTTTTAAAATATCAGTTCTTCCATGTTTAACAGCCTCCATTAACGCCGTTGTTCCTAAAACTTCATCCACTGGTGAAACGCGCCGTTTTGTTAAAAAAGAAACAAAATCAACCGCCCCTTCTCTCACAGCTTGAATCATGCGTTCTTCATAAACAGGCATATTTGAAAGATCACTGCTATTTTTTAATAAAATTTTATAAACTTTTTGCGTTTTTAAAAACTTTGCGATTTTAACCGCTTCAGAAGCCATGCTCACTTCTGGTAACAAACAAGAAATATAAAACAGCATTTTTGAATAAGCTTCTTTATTTTGAAGGGATTGAATTGTTAAACTATATAAAGGCGTTTTCTTGATTTTTGACTCTCCTTCTTGTGATGAAATTTCGCCCAAATCAAGCAACGGATCTGCCCCCATAAATAAAAGTTTTTTAACAAACTTTGTTTGATTCATGATAATCGCTTCATTTAAAGCTGATGTTTGATTAGCAACCAAATTTTCATTAAATGAAACCAGCCCTTCATCTCTTGCCTCTTTTAAAACAACAAAAGTTTCATACGCTTTATTTTGAACAGCCAAAATCAAAGGCGTAAATCCATTTTTATCTTTAAAATCAATATGTTTCAAAACATTTAATTGAATCAAATTTAAAATATTTTTAAAATCATTTTCTTTTACTTTTTGGTTAAAAAGAGCTTTTAATTCTTCTTGACACTCTTGCAATAAGGCGTTTCTGATATTTTTTTTATCTTTAGAAGAAACAACACGAAGCGCTTCTTGAATAAGCTTTTGTTTATCCACCTGTTTCCTTAATTTTTCAACCATTTCCAAGCGCCCTAAATCAACAGCAACTGATAATGGCGTCATATTTAAAGAATCACAACTCGCTGACACAGAGCGCAATTTTTTATTCATATTCGCAATATTTCGCCCCACTGGAGCAACGGGAGATGCGCCCAATAACAAAAGCTTTTCAAAGCAATCATAATGATCAAACATAATCGCTAAAGATAAAAAATTTAATCCATTTTGAATGGGCGCATCTAAATCAATATGCGCCTTACCTTCCAAATATTTTTGAAGAATTAAAGAAAAAAGAGTCTTATATTCTTTTTGAATTGCCAAAATTAAACAAGCAGACCAATCTGGCGAATCAACTTCCAATTCATCTGATTTTATGGTTCTTATAATTTCATCTAATGGCATTTCGCTTAAAAATAATTTATTATACACTGAACAAGCACCTTTTTCTTCCTTAAATTTTGCGCATTTTAACTGATTTTTAACTTTTTGTCAATATTTCATCAAAATAAGCCTTTTTTTAAAGATATTTTTGCACTTTTGGTTGACAAAAAAACGAAATACTGGTAAAATAATTAAAACAAGAAAAAAGGAGGCATTTTATGACAAGTAACGATTTTTCCGACACTCTCAGAGAAGCAAACGCAACAGTAACACAAGCAGGTAAATTAGCTGATACAACCGGCAATATCGCAAGCTCACTTGGTATAGGCGCTTTTATTTCAAGCGTGCCATCTTACATGGGAATGTTTGCAAACGAAGCAAATTTACAAGGTGGACAACCTCAAGCTACAAACCCCTCTGTTTTATCAGGTGGGACGCAAGTAATTAATGGAAAAAGATATTTTGTTACGCCCGCTCCAAAAGGAACAAGACTTATCATTCCTGCTCATATCAGCTCAACAGGGCAAGAAAGATATATCGGCGCGCATGTGCTTGAAAGCATCACAAACTTTCATCAAGGAAATGCCCGTTGCGCTAATATGATTATTTATGGCGCCAACAACAAAGCATCAGATAAATTTTATGATTTTGGCCCAAATGGTGAAATTTATCTGAAAGGGACAAAAACTCAAATTCAATTTGATCCGAAAGATCCCCCTGTTCAATTAAGCGAAACCGAATATATTGCCATTCTTCAATCATTAAATCAAAACCCATCAGATATCACTTATTTTAAAACAACGGCGGAAAGAGGGGAAGCCGAAAATTCAAAAGCCTCAACCCCTTCCTGGTTCAGCCAAAACTGGTGGAAAATTTTACTTGGGCTTGTGATTGCCGGCGGTCTTGCTTGGGGTGGTGTTGCTTTTTATAATAATAGGAAAGAGAAAAAAGCGGAACGTGCCGCTTCAACTGCAACAACTTCTAATCAAAATAATGAGGTGAACACAGCGTCAATCACGCAAGACCAAAGCCAGACAACTGGCTTATCTAGCGCTCAAAACATCACAAATCCAACATCAAGTCAACAAAATTTAACAAACATAAATTCAAATTCTCGTTAAAAAAACATAAAAGAATCAACGAATTGTTATTTTTTGTTTGCTAAACAAGTTTTTTCGTGATAAAATAACATTAATAACATTAATTAAATTTTAGGAGGTATACAATGGGAGCACCAACAACAACACCAGCACAAAATCCTGGTACAACAACAAATCCAACACCTGTTGCCACAACACCAGCCGTTGCAACACCAACAGCCCCACAATGGCAAGCTGTTCCTGGCGCTACAACAGTTAAATTACATGGCATTGAATTCACAGTGCAAGGATATGATCCAAAATCAAAACGCTATATTTTAACATGTCCAGATACAGAAGAAAACAGAAAACCATTCCCTTCTAACGTTCCTGGCGTACGTCAAATTCGTAGCCAACATGAAACCGTTGCAAACGGCGTTCAATATAACCGCAATTTGAATACGCCAGATGGAAAAGGATTGTTAACTGTTACCGTTCCTTTAGGAAAAAATGCTACAGAACCATCTTTGCAAGATCTTCAAAATCAAGCAAAACAAGGCGTTGGTAAAATGCATATTGTTGATAGAACAGCAACTGAGCAAGCTCAAGCCCAAGCCGAACAAAAATCTGGTTGGGATAAATTTTGCGACCATATGTCAGAGAATTGGGGTTGGTATTTGCTTGGTATTATCATAACAGGTGTTGTTGGCTATTATGGCTTCCGCAAAGGTGGTTGGTTTAGATCAAATAAAAAAAGAACACAAGTAACACCATCAACTCCATCAAATCCAGATAATCCTGGAACACAAATTCCAGATCATGAAGATGAATGGGGTAATGAAAACGTGGATACGAATACTAACACAGGTAACACAACTCATATTCCAACAGACTCAAACACAAACACTGGCAGCGCCACAATAACTATTGGTAATTCAGCTGTAAAAGTACCAGATGGATCAACAAGTGTTCATAACTCAACTAATTTAATACATGGACAAGATAAAAATTATTAATTTATCAAAAATTCAAACAGCCATTCAATTTTGAGTGGCTGTTTTTTTATCCTTTACAAGTTTTCAATGTTAATTTCAATAAAACATCTTTTAATTCTTTAATTTCAATTGGTTTAGATACTTCAGCATCAAAAATTTTATCTAGCACCATTCTTTCTTTTAAAGAAGAAATGCCTGATAATAAAATAAAAGGAATATGTTCATATCCTTTCATTTTCTTAATTTCTTTCGCCAATAAAACACCATTCCCATCTGGTAAACATAAATCCACTAAAATCATATCAAATGAACTCCCTGCCCGTTCCTTTATCATTTTTTTTGCTTGTTTGCAAGAATAACCTAAACATACAAAAAAACCTAAAGATAAACAAATCTCCTTTAATAAAAGGGCATTTAATTCATTATCTTCAATAATTAAAATATCAACCATAAAAAAACCCCTTTTATCTTATATAAAAGAGGTTTTTTAAATTTTAAAGTATTCAAAAAGATAACTTAATCATCTTTTGGTTCAGAAATCTTTTCTTGTTTCTTCACTCGAGGCTTTCTTTTCGCCTTTTCTTGTTTTTGCTCTGGTTCTGATTCTTTTTCAATTAAAGCAACTTCTTCTTTGTTTTCAATAATTTCCTCTTCAACTTCAACAGCCTCTTCTTGCGGAACTTCAACAACAGGCAATTCATCTTTGATTTCTTCAGCCACTTCTTCTTTCACCACAGAAACATTTGAATTTTGTTGTTGATTATTATTTCCACGCATTTGCTGTTCATTTTGAATAGCTTGATTTTGAAGGCGAATATAATGATCCGCATATTGCATGCATGTTTGCGCCAAAACAATATCACTTTGCATCATAGCATCTTTTGCCGCGATTTGATATTTTTCAAAAATTTGAAGAGCTGTTCCTCTTAATTTACCACAAGGACCTGAACTTTCCAAAACAGTGTTTCTTGTGATTAATTGACGCGCATTGCGATTATTAAACCGCCCGTTATTAAAACGTTTTTTTTGATTTTGTTTCATATTGCCTCAAAATAAAATATGATTTATTTATAAATAAAAAATAAATAATAAAAAAATAAAGTCACCCGGAAAAACCTGATGACCTTATTCTATCAAAAATATTTCTTTTTTGCAAGAAAAATCTTCTTATCTGCAATTACCAGTTGGGCATGGTGGTAAAACTTGACCAGCTGGTGCTTGAACAACAACTTCGCGTTGTTGAACATATGAAGGTTGTTGTTGCATGCGAACCGCTTGTTGACGGATATAAGCCGGAGCTCTTTCAACCATCACTGGTTGGTTCACAACAACTGGCTTTTGAACAACAACTGGTTGTTCAACAACAACTGGTTGACGAACTGTCACATTTCTTTGAACCGTTACCGGATATTCAATAGAAACTGGATATTGTCTTACAACTGGATATTGAACTTTAACTGGCGATTGTCTATATTCAATGCTTGAAATTTTTGAAGGACAATTGCTTCCTCCTACACAACCAACTTGAGCAGGAACAGCTCTTTGTTGCATCACAGGAGCTGGTAACACTTTTCCCGCATTCTGAGGAATCATAACCTGCCCTTGGATTTGTTGAGCCGCATAACCATTTGCAACAGGAGCAACTTGGGCTGGATGTGGCATATATGTTGGTTGCGCAACTTGAACAGGTTGTTGCACTGGTCTTTGCACCCCTTGACGCATCAATGCATCAGCATTTGGGTGACGATATGTTTTAACATCCGTTTTAACGGAATTATCAATTTCATCTAACGGTGTATACCCATTCATAACAATTTCATTTTGTTTTGAATAAGTTGTTTCCGTTCTAGAAACAACAGGTCCTTGTTCTGCTTGAACGGCGAAACCAGATAACATCCCTGCTGCAACGATTAAAGAAAAGGCTGTTTTTTTCATAAATAGGTCCTCCAATAAGATTCCAATTTAGAATTTACAGAATAACAACTTAAAAATCAAGCATTATTCAGCAATACCCAAAAGTTTTTTATATTCTTCTCTCAAATATTCTGTTTCTGCACGATCAGCTGGAGTCATTTTTCTTAATCTTAAAATCTGACGCATCACTTTGACATCAAACCCATTCCCCTTTGCTTCGGCAAAAATTTCACGCACATCTGCACCTAATTCTTTGCGTTCTTCTTCTATTCTTTCAATTCTTTCAATATAAGAAGCCAGCTTTCCCCCTTCGGAAGTGACTGTTGAAATAACATCATCAGACATTTTTTAATTCCTTTCTTATGATTTTTTTGAAACTGCAACTGCAATCACTTTGTTCAAGTCTGCTTCTGAACAAAGCCCTAAAGTTACAGGGTTTTTCGGATGAATATTTTGAATATTCTTATGAGTGCGTTCCCGAATAGCTGTAATTGTTGCCTTTGTTGTTCTAAGCAATTTCACAATTTGAGCATCGGAAACTTCTGGATGGTTCTTAACAATCCAAGCAATGCCTGATGGTCTGTCTCCCCTTTTAGCATTTGAAAGATATCTAGAACCTTTGTTGAGCAAGCGTTCAACTTCTTCATTTTGAAGAAGCTCTAAACGAGCATCAGCATCTTTTTCGCATCTTTGAATTTCATCTAATGTTAATTGATTGTTTAAAATTGGATTAAAGCCCATAATGTTTGAAGCAACATCTCCATCAGCAATTGCTTGAATTTCTAATAAATGCATACCGCAAAAATCAGCAATTTGTTGGAATGTTAATGCTGTGTTCTCAACCAACCAAACAGCGGTTGCTTTAGGCATTAAAGGAAGTTTCATAATTATACCCTTTCATAAAATATGTTAAGATTTTTCGCTGAGTATACCAAAATATTTTTTAAAAGGCAATAAAAAATAGTGACACAAAAAGAATATTTTGTTATGGTGGTTTTGTTTATCACTTAATCAATAAAAAAAGGAAGAAAAATGAAAAAACTTTTATTGGCCGCTTTATTATCCTGTTCTTTTTTAAGCACAACCGCTCAAGCAGGATTATATACACAACTTGGCATTGGCGCTTCATTTAATGATGGCAGTCAAATAACAAAAAGCGCAAGATCAAGCTATGAAAATTCACCCGCTTATTCATTATCTGTTGGTTATGAATTACCTCTTTTACTCACGGATGTTCGCGTTGAAGGGGAATATTTAAGATTAAAACCAGATATCAAACAAGGTGGCCACGCAACAATGGATGCCTTTTTAGTTAATGGATATGCAAACCTACCCCTCACCCCCATAATCGATCCTTATGTTGGACTTGGTCTTGGATTAACAAGATTTGAACATGAAAATGCCCCCGCCTACCAATTCATGCTTGGCGCCGAATATGAACTTCCTTTTATGCCAGCAACCGTTGGGGCAGAATATCGTTATTTTAAAATCACGGAAGATTGCGGAAGCAGAAATGAAACCGCAAAATTACACAGCAATATTTTAATGCTTAAATTCAAATACGAATTCTAAATTTTTTCGTTTTTATCACTTAAATCACGCAAGTTTTATTAATTTGCGTGATTTTTTTATAATAAAATCAAATAACAATAAAATATTTTT
>JAZLCE010000029.1:0-25421 GCA_045614025.1 Alphaproteobacteria bacterium | reverse complement strand
TTATAAATTTTTTATTTAATTTTTTTTAGGGAGATAAAAAAATGGCCACACGCCAACCAACTACCAGAGGTGCTGACGTTCAATTACAAAACAGATTGATTGAAGCTGTTAAATCAGGAAATATTGAAAAAGTGAAAATCGCAATTAGAGATCTCCAAACAGCTAGTTTATCTATTGATGGAACAGATAGAAACGGCAACACTGCCCTTCTCTATGCGGCTCGAAGCGGAAATGAGGCTATAACAAAAGCGCTTCTTGATGCGGGAGCAAATCCCAATGTGCAAAATCAATTTGGAGCAACTCCTCTTATGTCTGCTTCTGATAGAAATCATACTAACACAATGAAATTATTGCTTGACAGAGGTGCAGATATCAATCTTCAGAACAACGATGGTTTTACAGCTCTGCATTATGCGCTAGAAGATAATAAAACTGAGGCAGAACAACTCTTAATTGAAAGAGGCGCAGACGTTAATCTTGGAAGTAACACTCAGTGGACCCCACTTATGTATGCTATTTATAGAAGACAGACAGCAGAAGCACTCACGTTGATTAACGCTAATGATGCTAATCTTAATCTTCAAAATGCCCTTGGCGATACCGCTCTTACATGGGCTGTCCACAGAGGAAATATGGAACTTGCCAAAGCTTTAATTGAAAGAGGCGCTAACGTTAATCTTCAAAATAAAGATGGATACAGCGCCCTTCATTTGGCTGCTCGAAACGGAAATGAGGATATAACAAGAGCGCTTCTTGATGCGGGAGCTAATCTTAATCTTCAAAATGACCAAGGCGATACCGCTCTTATATGGGCTGCCCACAAAGGAAATATGGAACTTGCCCAAGCCTTAATTGAGGCCGGAGCTGATGTTAACCTTCAAAATTCCGCTAGAAATAGCGCTCTTATGTGTGCTGTCAGAAATGGGCATACAGAACTTGCCCAAGCCTTAATTAAGGCTGGAGCTGATGTTAACCATCAAAATAAAGATGGATACAGCGCTCTTATGTATGCTGTCTACAGAGGAAATATGGAACTTGCCCAAGCCTTAATTGAGGCCGGAGCTGATGTTAACCTTCAAAATAAAGATAGACAAACAGCTTTAGATATGGTTCCTAAAAATAATAAAGAACTCCACAGCCTTTTAACAAATAATGGTGCACGCCCAGGAACAGAAGTAACTGCAGAAAACGCAAGAAAAGCCGAAGAAGCGGCAGCAATACAACGTGGAACGGCAGCAAGAAGCGTCAAAATTTCAAAAGCCAATCAACAAACTGCCATAAGAACATTACAAGGTTTGGAAGCTTCAGGCGCATTAAGACCGAGTGAAAATGGTCAATCCAATGCTGAAATTTATTTGCAACGCTTAATCTTGGTGAACCAAATGGAAGGCCCAGAAAGCCCTGCTCGAAAAGCTTTAAATTGCTTATTTGATAGAGATGGCAACCCTAGAACAGATTTATCTCCAGAAGATATTAAAACCATTCAAGCTGGTGTTGAGTATTCCATTCAACATACAAGAACAACCAGAAGTGAAAGAGGAACAGTAATGAGCGACAGAGGGGATTACGAGGCTAAAACAGAAACACGCACTGTTCCAAGCGCTGAACAATCAGATGCCTCTAGAACACTTGGTCAAAATGCAGGGAGACCACCTGAAGGTCCTACAACTCCACGCACGAATAATAACAAAGTTGAACGCTAATCTTTTTTAGTTCCACTAAAAAAAAGAAACTGTTGGAATTTTCCAGCAGTTTTCTTTTTTAAAATCATAGCCTTAAAAAAAAATAACCTGTTTTTTCAAAAAAGTGATATAATAAAAGTATGGGGGTAATTATAAAAGGGTAAAAGGGTTCTTTTTTGCACTATTAAAAGTTA
This sequence comes from Alphaproteobacteria bacterium, assembly GCA_045614025.1. Classification (GTDB taxonomy): domain Bacteria; phylum Pseudomonadota; class Alphaproteobacteria; order CAAHEQ01; family UBA3637; genus RGIG4140. The sequence goes on along the minus strand of JAZLCE010000029.1, from coordinate 23,545 downwards.
AAAAAAAATGGGGGGTATCATGAATAAAAAGAAAAATGAATCAGGCCGATCAATGGTTGAAATGCTGGGTGTGTTGGCGATTATAGGGGTTCTTTCCATAGGAGGTATTGCCGGTTATTCAACAGCTATGCGCAAATATCAAGCAAATCAGATTATAGAGGCAGCTAATAAGTATGCATTCATTGTTTATAACTCTTGTCAACAAGCTATTATTAACGGAACTGTTGATGATGTTGATTCATGCTCCTATTCAGATGAAGATGCATCATTTGACCCACCACTATTTGCTAATTCAAATATTGAACAAATTGAGGCCGTTAAAGATATTGATTATAATGTTGTTACTTCTACTGACGAGGGAGATTATGTTTCGGTTGTTATCTTTTTTAATGATAATAATATTTGCAAAGCAACAAAAAGCCTTATTAATGATGATACAGATTTCCATTGCATGGAAATCTTTGCTTCACCTTTCTTAGAAATATTTGTGAAGCAAAGTTAAAATTTGCTTAATAAATGTTTTGTATAATTATAATTTTCAAATAAAAAAACTGCTCATTAAGAGCAGTTTTTCTTATCTTTTTAAACCTATCTTGAAATTGGTTTATATTTAATGCGGTGTGGTTGATCAGCATCTGATCCTAAACGGCGTTTGCGATCGGCTTCATATTCCTCATAGTTGCCTTCAAAATAAACAACTTGGCTATCCCCTTCAAAAGCCAAAATATGCGTTGCTAATCTATCTAAAAACCAACGGTCGTGAGAAGTAATCACGGCACAACCAGGGAAGTTCATCAAGGCTTCTTCAAGGGCACGCAATGTATCCACATCTAAATCATTTGTTGGTTCGTCAAGCAACAAAACGTTTGCGCCCATTTTAAGCATTTTTGCCATATGAACACGGTTACGCTCACCCCCTGAAAGTTGGCCAACTTTCTTTTGTTGATCTGGACCTTTAAAGTTGAATTGAGAAACATAACCACGAGAGTTCACCTCGCGTTTTCCAAGTGTTAAAATATCTTTACCTTCGGAAATTTCTTGCCAAACTGTTTTGTTATCATCAAGCGCATCTCTTGATTGGTCAACATAACCCAAAGAAACAGTTTCTCCAACTCTGAATGAACCAGTATCTGGTTGTTCTTGCCCTGTGATAATTTTCATCAATGTTGTTTTACCAGCACCATTTGGCCCAATAATACCAACAATACCACCAGCAGGAAGTTTAAATGAAAGATTTTCAAACAAAAGTTTATCCCCATAAGCTTTTGTTAAATTTTCAGCTTCCAAAACAACTTGACCCAATCTTGGACCAGCTGGAATAATAATTTGGGCAACTTCAGGTGCTTTTTCACGTTCTTGAGATTTTTTCAAGAGTTCTTCATAAGCTGTGATACGCGCTTTTGATTTTGCTTGACGTGCTTTTGGAGATTGGCGCACCCATTCAAGCTCTTCTTTCAATGTTTTTTGGCGGTTATTATCAGCATTTTGCTCTTGCTCCATGCGTTTTTGTTTTTGCTCTAACCAGCTTGTATAGTTTCCTTCAAAAGGAATGCCTTCACCGCGATCCATTTCCAAAATCCATCCCGTCACATTATCAAGGAAATAACGATCGTGCGTCACCATCACAACAGTGCCGGTGTAATTCTTTAAGAAAACTTGAAGCCATGCAACTGATTCGGCATCCAAGTGGTTTGTTGGTTCGTCAAGCAACAACATATCTGGTTTTGAAAGCAACAAACGGCAAAGAGCCACACGGCGCTTTTCCCCACCAGAAAGTTTTGTTACATCAGCATCAGCTGGTGGACAACGAAGCGCATCCATAGCAATTTCAATGGTGCGTTCAAGTTCCCATCCATTGCAAGCATCAATTTTTTCTTGCAATTCGGCTTGTTCCATTAAAAGCGCATCCATATCAGCATCAGGATCCGCAAATTTCATATTTACTTCTTCAAATCGTGCAAGCAAATCTCTAATCTCGCCAACACCATCCATGATATTTCCCATCACGTCTTTTGAGGGGTCGAGTTGAGGTTCTTGCGGTAAGTATCCAACTTTAACGCCATCTGCTGCAAAAGCTTCGCCTGTGAAATCTTGATCTAACCCAGCCATAATTTTAATAAGGGTTGATTTACCAGCACCATTTGGCCCGATAACCCCAATTTTTGCCCCAGGGAAGAATGAAAGCCAAATGTGTTTTAAAACTTCTTTTCCACCAGGGAATGTTTTGCACAAGTCTTTCATTACATAAATATATTGATATGCTGCCATTTTTTATCCTTTCCTAACAAAATAAAATTTTGCATTTTATACCAGAAAATCAAAAAAAAATCAAGGCCATTTATCTTTCCAATATTTTAAAACAATTTAACTAAAACAAAAATAAAATGCTTTTTAATTCTTATAAAAAATTAATAAAACCTCTTTTTTTGAATTTAGATGATTATAATAATTGATTATAAAGCATTTTTTCTTGATTTTTTTTAAAAAACAAAATATAATGCTCACGTTTATTATTTTTTTGAGGAGTTTTTTATGGCAAAAGAAGAAGTTTTGCAATTCACAGGCACAGTTACAGAAGCATTACCAAACGCAACTTTTCGTGTCACACTTGAAAATGGTCATGAAATTATTGCGCACACATCTGGTAAAATGCGCAAATTCCGCATCCGTGTGATGGTTGGCGATAAAGTTGAAATTGAAATGACGCCTTATGATCTTTCAAAAGGTCGTATTGCATTTAGACACAAAGCTTAAAATCCATCAAAATCTTATTTTCAAATAAGGGGGCAAAATATGCAATTTGAACTCGGCATTTTTTTATTCGAATTATTCGTTTTAATTTGTTCAATCAAATTTATTTTTCCTCTTCTTATTTTAAAGAAAAAAAAAGATATTTCGATTGCTGATTTTTTAAACCTTGCCGCCCTTTTAATTGGCGCATTGGTTGTTAGCGGTTGTTTTACAAGCTTTTTAATTGAATCAAAAATTGGTTTGGCTCCCACCCTTGTTGCTTTAATGGCTTCGGTGGGAAGTTTTTTATTTTATCGATATAAAAAAAATAATCTTTATGCTGTTTTAATAACGATTTTATTTTGCGCTATCGGTGTTTTTTTATTACCATATCACGCACCCATTCAAAACTTAACCCCTGTTGAAATATTATCAAAAATAGCGGCTGTTTGCTGGTGGACACTCTTTATTTTTATGATGCAAAAATTGGATCGTGTGCCATTTTTTTCATTTTCATCTTTTGCCAGTTTATTTATCATCATTTCATTTATGAGCTCTGTCTTCTTTTTATTTTTCAGCCCAGTTTTCTCACTACTTTGTTTTTCGGCGCTTGGGCTTTCATGCATCAACGCCCTTCTTTTAAAAAAACAAAACGTTATGTGGTTTGGACCAACACTTTGCTTCTTTTTATCTTATATCGCAGGCTATTTTGGGGTTTATTTAAGCGCACTTGGTTTTGCAAAAATTTTGCCTATTTTCATTGCTTTTGCACTTTTGGAAATTATTTTAGCTTTCAGCATCAACTTTGCAAAAAATAAAAAGCTTTTACCTCTCACAACGCCTTTTTTGGTTGAACGCGCCTATCAATCGGGTAAAAACGTTGCAAAAGCAGTTAAAAAATTATTTTGGACATGCTTTTTCTTTGCTGGTCTTGGATTTGTTTTTATCTATGTTGAAAAAAAAGCACCTATGTTAAATTCAACGGATGGCCTTTTTGTTATTTTAATTGTAACAGGTATTTTGCTTTTAAATTCATACACTGTTTTTTCTTCATGGGGACAAGAGAAAAAAGAATTTAAAAACATTTTTAAAGATATTAAAAAAGAATTAAATTCATTATCTGAAGAAATAAAAGAATCAACAAAACAAATCAAAAAATAAAAAGGATACCCCATGATTCCTCTTTACAATAAACCTGAATTAACAGGAAATGCAGGATTTGAATTAGTTTCTTCTTTTCAACCAGCTGGCGATCAACCAGAGGCGATTAGAGAACTTGTTGAAGGTCTTAAAAGAGAAGAAAGAAACCAGGTTTTATTAGGCATTACTGGTTCTGGAAAAACATTCACAATGGCTCATGTGATTCAACAGATGCAACGCCCAACTTTGATTTTAGCGCATAATAAAACTTTGGCTGCCCAACTTTATGCTGAAATGAAAGCTTTTTTCCCAAATAATGCCGTTGAATATTTTGTTTCATATTATGACTATTATCAACCAGAAGCTTATATTCCCAAAACAGATACTTTTATTGAAAAAGATTCAGCTATTAATGAGCAAATTGATCGCTTGCGTCATGCAGCTACACGTCACATTTTAGAAAGAAGAGATGTGATTATTGTTTCTTCTGTTTCTTGCATTTATGGTTTGGGATCTGCAGAATCCTATTCTTCTATGGCCTTTAGTCTCAAAAAAGGGCAAGAAGTTGACCTTTCAGAACTTTCAAAAAAACTGGTGGAATTACAATATAAAAGAAACGATATTGCTTTTGAACGCACTTGCTTTCGCCAAACTGGTGATATTTTAGATATCTTCCCTTCCCACTATGAAGATTTGGCGTGGCGTATTTCTTTTTTTGGAGATGAAATTGAATCCATCTTTGAATTTGATCCATTAACTGGCAAAAAAAAGCTGGAATTAAATGAAATCACTGTGTTCCCTGCCAGCCACTATGTGACCCCTCGCCCTGCTCTTTCACAAGCCATTAAAACAATTAAAGAAGAACTTCAAGCAACACTTCACTTCTTTAAAGAAAACTCTAAACTTTTAGAAGCTGAACGAATTTCATCTAGAACAAGATATGACCTCGAAATGCTTGAAGCCACAGGTTCATGCAAAGGAATTGAAAATTATTCACGTCATTTAACTGGGCGCAAGCAAGGTGAAGCACCTCCAACTCTTTTTGAATATTTGCCTGATGATGCTTTAATTTTTATTGATGAAAGTCATGTCACTGTGCCTCAAATTGGAGCCATGTATCGTGGCGACTATGCAAGAAAATCTGTTTTATCTGAATATGGATTTAGGCTACCAAGTTGTTTAGATAACCGTCCTCTTAAATTTGAAGAATGGGATCAAATGCGCCCCAAAACAATTTTTGTTTCAGCTACACCAGGCCCTTTTGAACTTGAGCAAACAAAAGGCGTGTTTACCGAACAAATTATTCGCCCTACCGGTCTTTTAGATCCAGAATGCGTTGTTCGCCCTGTTGGAACACAAGTAGATGATCTTTTATTTGAAGCAAAACAAGTTGCCGCAAAAGGTGGCCGTGTTTTAGTTACAACGCTCACAAAAAAAATGGCTGAAGATTTAACCGATTATTTAATGGAAAATAATGTTAAAGTCAGATATTTGCATTCAGATATTGATACTTTAGAACGCATTCAAATTATTCGTGATTTACGATTAGGAACATTTGATGTTTTGGTTGGCATTAACTTACTTAGAGAAGGTTTGGATATTCCAGAAGTTGAACTTGTTGCCATTTTAGATGCAGATAAAGAAGGTTTTTTAAGATCAACCACCTCTTTAATTCAAACCATTGGTCGTGCCGCTAGAAATGAAAATGGTCGTGTCATTTTATATGCTGATAAAATAACTAAATCCATTGCTGCAGCACTTCAAGAAACAAACAGACGCCGGCAAAAACAAATTGAATTTAACCAAGAACATAATATTAAACCCAAAGGCATTCAAAAAGCCATTCCTGATTTGATTCAAGATTTTAATGATCTTGTTGGTTCAAATGAAAAGAAAAAATCTTTAAATATTGAAAAAGATTTACCTCAATCAATTGAAGAAATTAAAAAGCAAATGAAAATTGCAGCTGATGCTCTTGAATTTGAAAAAGCAGCCGCATTAAGAGATAAGCTTAAAAAACTTGAACAATTAATCGTGCAAGAATTATAAGGAGACACAATGAAAGAAATGGTAATGAAAATATTAATTGTTTTAACGATTTTTATAGGCATTTATGTTTTAGCTGCCTTTCTTTTATATAGTTTTCAAAAAAAGTTTATTTTTCATCCCTCCTCTCAAAAAGCTGATATTTCTTCACTTCAAGAAAAAATAAATGATGTAAAAGAAATAACATATCGCCTGCCTAACGGAAAAGAAGTTTATGCCTGGTATTTAAAACCTCAAAAAAATAAAAAATTGATTGTTTTTTTTCATGGGAACAGAGGAAATCTCTCAACAAACACAACACAACTTCCTTTCTTTCAAAAACAAGGATTTGGTTTTTTATTACCAGAATATGAAGGATTTGGCGGCATTAAAGGATCCTTATCTCAACAAGAACTAGAACAAGATGCTAAAACAGCTCTCCTTTGGGCTTTAAGCAATGGGTATAAAGCCAAAGATATCATCATTTATGGTCACTCACTTGGAACTTTTGTTGCAACATCAGCAGCCCACTTCATGGCAACTGAAAAAGAACCTGTGCATGCTCTTATTTTGGAAGCCCCCTTTTATTCGCTTATAGATATGGCCAAATATATGTTTGGAAATATCTTTCCTTATGAACTTTTATTAGCAGATAAATTTGAAACGGATAAATTAATTTCAAATATTAAAACCCCTCTTTATATTGGACACGGCAAAAATGATCCCGTTATTCCATACGCGCAAGGATTAAAACTTTATGACAAAGCACCGCATCCAAAAGTTTTTTTCTCTGACGATACCGCAGATCATCATCAATTACCAAAAAATGGATTTATTGATGCCGTTTTAGAGGATAAAGAATAAAAGACTTGACGGAACCCAGAATATTTTCTAAACTCTTTATATAAAAAAATAAAAAAAAGGGTGAAAGATGGGCGTTATAAAACCTTCTCTAAAAAGAAAAGAACCAAAATCTTTAAGCGCGCAAGAAACATTACGCGAACTTAAAAGAATTATCAAACAAAATCTTTCCACTCAAGAAAAACTTAATATTATCACAAAGCTAACAGCCCAACATTTAAAAACACAAGCATGCACTTTCTATATGATGCGCCCAGGCGAGGTTTTAGAATTATATGCCACATATGGATTGGATCAAAAAGCTGTTCATGAAACTTTTTTACGCATTGGTGAAGGCTTAAACGGGGAAGTTGCGCTTCGTAAGAAACCCCTTCAAGTTGAAAATGTTTGGAGCCACTCTGGATTTGTTTATAAACCTGAAACCAAGGAATTAAATCTTAATTCTTTTGCCGCAGTTCCTGTTATTCATCAAGATATCTTAATTGGTGTTTTAAGCGTTCAAAAAAAAGAACAATATCATTTTAGCGAAGCTGAAATTGATTTTCTTTTAATTATTGCCATGATTTTAAGTGGCATGCTTTTAAATGTTTTAACGAATAATGAGGGCAAAGTTGCCAGTGCCAGACGCCATAAAAAGTTAGATGCCGTTTGCTTGATTTCAGGGCTTGCCATTGGCAAAGCTTATGTTCATAAACGCATGCAGTTTGACACCATTTTATCTTCAGATAAACTGGCTGAACAAAAAAAATTAATTGGAGCTATTAGAAAAGTTGAAGAAGAAATTTCTCAAAAATTATTGCTTCCAGATATCACGCATGAACAAGCAGAAATTTTTAAAACTTACTTAATGTTCACCAGAGATAAAGGGTGGGCTAAAAAAATTAACAATGCCATTGAATCTGGATTAACAGCCGAAGCAGCCATTCAAAAAGTTTTAAATGAAATAACAGAACGAATGAGCATGATGAGCGATCCTTATATCAAAGAACGCTTACATGATTTTCAAGATTTAGCGGGAAGAATTACCCGTCATTTAAATAAAAAACAAGTCAAATCTTCTAAACGCCTTGCCAAAAACACCATTTTAGTTGCAAAAAATTTGGGGCCTGTTGAACTTTTGGATTATGATTTAAATAAAATCAAAGCCATTGTTCTTGAAGAAGGCTCCCAAACAATGCATATGACGATTGTTGCAAAATCGCTCAATATTCCAGTTGTTTCAGGCATTAAAGATATTTCAAACAGTATTTTAAATGATGATGATTTAGCTGTTGATGCAGTGAATGGTTTTTTATACATTAACCCATCTGATGAAGTGTTAGATGATTTTGATGAACGCCTTAAAACATATAAACAACATCAAGCTAAATATCTTCCCTTTAAAAACCAACCAAGCGAAACAAAAGATGGTGTTTATATTTCATTAAATATCAATGCTGGGTTACCAACAGATATTTCAAATACGAAAAATTTTGTATATGATGGCATTGGATTATACCGAACAGAATTACCCTTTATGTCTGCCGAACAATTACCTGATTTAAAAGAGCAAATTTCAATTTATAAAAATGTTTTTAAAGAAGTAGCTGATAAAAAGGTTATTTTCAGAACACTCGATATTGGTTCAGATAAAATTTTGCCTTATTTTGAAAATAAAAAAGAAGAAAATCCCGCTATGGGCTGGCGTTCAATTCGCATCACTCTTGATAGGCGCATCATTTTAAAAACACAACTACGCGCACTGATTAAAGCAGCACATGGAAAAGATTTAAACGTTATGTTCCCAATGATCACAACGATTGATGAGTTAAAAGAAGCTAAAAAACTTCTTTATGCAGAATTAGAACGCGAAAAAGAAAAAGAAAGCATTTTGCCATCATCAGTTAAAATTGGAACAATGATTGAAGTTCCCTCTTTGTTATTTCAATTAGATGAATTAATTGATGAGGTTGATTTTGTTTCAATCGGAACCAATGATTTGGCTCAATTTTTCTTTGCAACAGATAGAACAAATCCCATCATTTGGGATAAATATGATGCTTTATCACCAGCCTTTTTAAAAGCTTTACAAAAGATTTTAACTGCTTGTCAAAAAAAAGGCATTCCTTGTTCCGTTTGTGGCGAAATGGCTTCCAGACCATTAGAAGCATTCACTTTAATTGCATTAGGATTCACTCATTTATCAATGAATCCTGCCGCACTTGGAAGCATTAAGGCTGTTGTTCGCACAACAAATAGAAAACAAGCAAATCATTTTATATCAAATCATCTAAATGATTCAGATGCAAGCTTAAGAACTTTATTAAGAACGTTTGCAACAGATCATGAGGTTTTAATTTAAAAAAGAGAGGAAGAAAATGAAAACAAAAGCAATTATTCTTGGAGCCGGTATGGGTAAACGGATGGGAACAGATCTTCCCAAGGTTTTGCATACAATTTGTGATGTTCCAATGATTAATATTTTATTGGATGCGGTCAAAAAAACAGGCATTGAAGATATCACTGTTGTGATTGGACCAAATATGGAAAATGTGAAACAAGCCGTTTCGCCAATTAAAACTGTTGTTCAAACAGAACGCCTTGGAACAGCTCATGCCGTGCTCGCAGCCGAATCAGAAATTCAACCATTTGATGGAAATGTTTTAATTTTATTTGGTGATCAACCCCTCTTTTTGCCAGAAACATTAAAAAAAATGATTGAAAAATGCGAAAGTGGAACAGATGTTGCCATTTTAGGGTTTATCCCAGAAGATCCAAGAAGATATGGCCGATTAATTATGGGCGAAAATGGTCTTGATTCAATTGTTGAATATAAAGATGCTACAGACATTCAACGCGCCATTAAACTTTGCAATTCTGGAGTTATGTGTGTTAATGGCAAATATTTATTAGAACTTTTAAAAGAAATTGATAATCAAAATGCTGCAGGCGAATATTACTTAACTGATATCGTTAAAAAAGCGAAAAACAAAGGGTTGAGTAGAGATATCGTTATCGGTGATGCTGCTGAATTACATGGGGTAAACACGCCTGAAGAATTGGAATTAGCAGAAGAAATTTATAAAAAAAGGATGAGCGCATGTTAGCCCTTTTTTCAAAGGTTTTAATGGTTGGTGTTTTAGTAGCCATTGTTTGCTGGGTAATTGCTCTTTTTTCAAATGACTTTTTCACAGCAACTTGCACCAACAAACTGATGACCTGCCTTCCTTCGGCAGAAGAAAAATGGCATACTCAAATTTTAATCGGCATCAAATGTGTTTTTCAAAACTTAGGATGTGTTGGAAAAGAATTTATTTCTATTTTTAAATAAAAAGGAGGCTTCATGAGCTACTTATTAGCAGATATCGGCGGAACAAATATTAGAATAATGCTTTTAAATGGATCAGAAATCACCTCGTTGCATTATTATAAAACCAGCGATTATCGATCAATTACCGAAGTTTTAAATGATTATTTAAAAACAATAAATGAGCAACCTGAAAAAATGATTTTTGGAGTAGCTGGGATAATTCAAGATAACATAACCATGCTCACAAATGCTGATTTTTGCATTGATAAAGATGAACTTAAAAAATCTTATCCAACCGCTCAAATTTTGCTTGTTAATGATTTTGAATTGCAAGGATGGGGGATTTTAAAGGCAAAAGAAAAAGATTTACTTGCTCTGACTGATAAAACAAAAGAAGAGATGGGTAGAAAACTTGTTTTAGGACCAGGAACAGGACTTGGAAGTTGTTTTTTAATTCCAAATCATAATGAATATCAAGTATTATCTTCAGAAGCTGGTCATTCTGCTTTATCTGCACTCACACCCAATCAACAAAAGATTTTATCTGAAATCACAAAAGAAGAAGCTCCTCTTTCTTTTGAAGATATTCTTTCAGGATCTGGCCTATTGCGCCTTTATCAAGCAATTTTAAAAATTAATCAACAAGCTCCTGATTCGGCATGGATAAGCGAAAGCGAAACAATGAAAAGTGCTTTTAAAATAACTGAAACTTTAGAAGCTGATATTTTTCCACTTCGCCCAAAAGAAGTTACAGAACTTGCAGGCAAAAAAGATGAAATTGCCCTATTAACATTTTGGTACTTCTTTGAATTTTTGGGCATTTATGCTTCAAATTTAGCCTTAACTCTTAAAACTGAAGGAGGGGTTTACTTAGTGGGGAATCTTTTAAATCAACCAACGATTCGCAACTTATTAATGAAATCATCCTTCAAAAAGTATTTTTATTATAAGAAATATTTTGCAAATTACCTCAAAAACATCCCCATTTTCTTGGTTGAACAACATGATATTCAGTTAAATGGCCTTGTTTATTTATCAAAAAACTCTTAAAAATAAATATATTATAAAAAAAATTACTTTTTAATAAAAAAAAACTTGCATCTCATAAAGTTTTCTGCTATTAATTATAGCACACCATGGGGGTGTAGCTCAGCTGGTTAGAGCGCCTGCCTGTCACGCAGGAGGCCGAGGGTTCGAGTCCCTTCACTCCCGCCATTTAAAGACCGCATCCGCGGTCTTTTTTTTATACGTGAAAGAACTCTCACCCAAGGGTTCTCGTCCAATTCCAACTAATAACTCATCTGAATGAAAAAAACTTTCATTCTTCTTCGTTAAGTTTCATTGGCTTTCCTTAAAAAAAATGTTGCCTTTGAACATTTTTTTCTACGCACTCACTCCCACCATTTAAAGACCGCGTTGCGGTCTTTTTTTTTATGCATGAAGGAACTCTCACCCAAGGGTTCTCGTCCAATCACTTCACCAATTCAACCGCAACTAATATTTTATCTTTCAATATAATTGTTCAAAATAAAAAATAGTTTGAATAAATATATTAACTTTGTTTAAAAATTTAATTTTGAATTTGCCTTATCCATAAATCGATCTGATTGAATAATCACTCTTTTATGCAAACCTTCTGCAATTAAACCACCAGCATCAAAAGCATCTAATTTAAACACCAATTCCCTATCATTAATTTGAATCAATGTGCTATGACATTGAACACTCAATCCAATTGGACTGGGCGACAAATGCCTTACTTCAATATAACAACCAACCGTTGTATTTTCTTTTTTTAAAAAGGGACAAACACTCTTCCAAGCTGCCTCCTCCATTTTTGCAATTAAAAATGGCGTTGATAAAACATTTAAAGTTCCGCTATTCATATTTTTAGCCGTATTTTGATCAGATACTTGAAACTCTTCAACCCCTTTTATTCCAATTTCTAACATCTGACACCTTTTTTCTTTTTTAATTCACTTGGAAAACGCTTTCTGCAATATCCGATTTTTGAAATTTTAATGTTTTTAAATATTCTGTAATTTGTTCATCATTATTCAATGCTGCAATTGAAAAAATATTTTCACCATAAAAATTAGCTAATTCAACATGAATCCCTGGTTGACGCAACAAAAATTTCATCAATTCATATCGATTATTTTCAACTGCACAAAGAAGAGCCGTATTCCCAAATGTATCTTGCGCATTAATGTCACAACCAACTTCAAGCAAAAACTTAACAACATCAACAGACCCATGTTCAGCGGCATAAACTAAAATTGGTTTTGCTAATTTTCGCTCCGTTTCCTCATCCATTTCAACAAAAAAGATGCGCTTTACATCCAATAAAGCGGCGCAATCTTGAAGTTCAATTAAATCCCCCGCATCAATTGCACTTTGAATACGATGCGCCATTAAAACTTGAATGTTATCCCGTTCCATTTCTTCTTCAATCATCTTTTTTGCCTCTTTTTTTCTTTGTATATCACTTATAAGTATATCTCAAAATAACAAAAAAGTCAAATATATCAAGAAAAAAGAGCATCAATCCTTATTTTTTTTATAAAAATTTTTTTTTATTGACAAAGAATTTTTTTTATTTTAGGATAAGAACAAAAGTGGAATATCTTAAACTTGGAGAGCTTAATATGCTGACGCAAAAACAATATTTACTCTTAACATTCATCAACGATACCATTAAAGAAAAAGGCGTCTGCCCCTCCTTTGATGAAATGAAAGAAAAATTAAACCTTCATTCAAAATCTGGCATTCACCGCATCATTAGCGCTCTTGAACAAAGAAAATTCATTAAAAGAGCCCCTAATCGCGCCAGAGCAATTGAAGTTTTAACCATGCCAGCCGAAAAATATGTTGCTCCTGTTAAAGTGATGGGAAAAAATAAAACAAAAGGGTTCTCTCAATCTGTTTATAATGTTGTTAATGATAATTCAATTGAAATCCCTTTGTTTGGCAAAATTGCAGCAGGTGTTCCCATTGAAGCCATTCGCAACCCAAATGATATGGTCACCGTTCCTTCGCACATGATGGGTTCTGGCGAACATTATGCACTTAAAATTGAAGGGGATTCCATGATTAATGCTGGCATTATGGATGGGGATACCGTCATTATCAAACGTGCAGATTATGCTCCAAACGGATCCATTGTTGTTGCATTAGTTGATGGTTTTGAAGCCACTCTTAAACGCATTCAAGTAAAAGGAAGACAAGTAACATTAATTCCTGAAAATCCAGCTTATGAACCACGCACATTAGATATCGCCCGTGTTGAAGTTCAAGGATTATTAGTTGGATTAATGCGCGCTTATCATTAAAAAGTTTCCCTTAAGAAAAAAGCAGCATCTTCTCCCTAAAAAATAAAAACTTCCTCATCTCGCTGCTTTTTTCTTATTTTTCAAGAATCAGAAAAATAAAAATATCTATTATTTTTCAATTGGTTACAAGATTTTAAAATAAAAAATCGCGAATCTGATTAATAATTTGTTAATTTTTGCACTAAAATCCCCTTTTTTAAGCATTTTTTCATAATTTTTTGTTAAAAAAATTTTTTTCAATTCTTTCTTTTTTATCCATTTTAATAAAAATATAACCTTATATCAAAATCATAACATATTGATTTTTAAAAATATTATTATTTATTTTATACTTAAAATTATTTTGTCAATATATTTATAAAAAAGTGTTGACTTTTTTTCAAAAATAAGATATAATGCAATTATCATCAAGAGGTGATGATCAAGGTGTTTGAGTTATTTTTTAGTCTCCCTATTTTTGTGAAACCAAACACCATTGGGAAAGAGTGAACCTGTCCCCCCCCCTTTTTTCATTGTTCCTCTTTCCGCTAGGGGCCCTTCAAGGGCCCCTTTTCTTTTTTATTTAATTCTCATTAGCTCGGATCCATTTTTTCGAAGCCAACTTTGAGCATTTGCCTGTTCAGTATTCATCAATGCAACTGTTTTCCAAAAAGCATCTGAATGATTCATTTCTTTTAAGTGCGCCACCTCATGCGCAACTAAATAATCCACAACAAACAAGGGTGCAAATGCCAATTTAAAACAAAAATTTAAATTCCCATTTGAAGAACAACTTCCCCATCTAGAAGTCATATCTTTAAGGGTTATTTTATTAATTTTTCGATCAATTACTTTCGAAAACAAAAAAGATTTTTCTGAAATATATTTCAGCAATTCCTTTTTTGCAAAATTGCATAATCGGCGGTGCAAAAATTCCTTTTCACCACCAATATATAAAATATCATCTTGCACAATCACACTTGTTTTTTGCTTTTCATCATGAATAATTTTATAAATTTTACCTAAAATTAACACTTCATCTTTATCTTGAAAAACCTTCAAATGATGTTTTTGCAACTGTTCTAAAACCCAATTTTGATGTTCTTTTAAAAATTCAAGTGCTTTCTTTTCAGAACAAAAATAAGGCATAGTTAATTTCACTTCGCCTGTTTTTGAAACCATTAATCTCAATGTTTTTTGCTTTAATCTTTTTAAAAGCAAAACTTCAAATCCAAAAGCTTTAATTTTTTTCATTTGCAATATTTGTTTTTTTCTTATAGTGTGACTTATAGTATGACTAATTTTTTCAATAAATGAAAGGGTAAAATAACATGGACTTCGATAAATTAAAAAAAATGATTATAGCTCTTGCTATTCATATCGCGGAATTTCTTATTATTGCATGGATTTTATTAGGAATGAATCCTTTTGAAGTTTATAGCAAAATGAACCACCAACTCTCACAATATAAAAATATTATTGGCAGACAAGTTCATTTATTTTTTGACGCCTCCTCAAGATTAGGGGACAAAGCCAACAAATATGGATTAAATGAAGCTAAAAGCGTCAGAGAAGGAAAAGATCCATACCAAGAAGGATACATGATGCAAATTGAAGATGAAATTCGTCAAAATATCGGCCAATAACTCTTATTTTCAAAATTTTAAAGGCATACATTTTTTTGTATGCCTTTTTTATTAAAAAAGAATGCTTCTTCTCTTGCAAGAAAAGGATAATTGTGATAAAAGAAGTCATTATTTTTTTTCAAAGGATTAAATGATTATGACAAACACTTTAGATAAAACAAAGTTTATTGAAATTGAATCTGCTGTCAGCTTATCCGAAAAGCAATTAGAAACTTTAAAAACAAGATTAACTAAAATTTTAAAAACAGACCATTTTATCTTGCAAGTAAAAGTAAATCCTTCTCTTTTAGGTGGGCTCAAATTAAATGTTGACTCCTTATTAATTGATGCTTCAGTTAAAGGACAGCTTTCCAATTTTCAACAAGAAATTGAAAAACGAGTTGCCAGAGCAGTTGATGTGACAAAAATTGCAGAAGTTTTTTCTGATACCGTTTCCACTTTTGAAGATAAAAAAGAAATAAAAGAAGTTGGCAAAGTTTTATCTGTTTCAGATGGCGTTGCGCGCGTTGAAGGATTAAAATCCATTGCTTCAGGTGAACGCGTGGAATTTGAATCTGGGCAAACTGGAATGGCCCTTAACTTAAATCCTGATGTGGTTGATATTGTTATTTTTAATGATGCTCAAAACATTAGAGAAGGCGCCACCGTATCTAGAACAAATCAAATGAACACTGTTCCTGTTGGGATGGAATTATTGGGTCGTGTTTTAAACCCTCTTGGTAAACCAATTGATGGAAAAGAAGGATTTGAAAATTTACCACATCATCCTGTCATGGCTCCTGCCCCAGGCATCATTGCAAGAAGCTCTGTTAACAAACCAATTCAAACGGGAATTAAGGGAATTGATGCGCTTGTTCCAATTGGAAGAGGTCAACGCGAACTTATTATTGGGGATCGTCAAACAGGAAAAACAGCTATTATTTTAGACACAATTTTAAGTCAAAAAGAAAAAAATGCTGTTTTACCAGATTCTGAAAAATTATTCTGCATTTATGTTGCAATTGGGCAAAAACAATCAACCGTTCGTGACATTATGCGAATTTTGGAAGAAAATGGCGCTATGGATTACACGATTATTGTTTCTGCAACAGCATCAGATAGTGCTGCAATGCAATATTTAGCACCTTATGCGGGTTGCACCATTGGTGAATATTTCAGAGATAATTCAATGAATGCCATTGTCTTTTATGATGATTTATCAAAACATGCTGTTGCATATCGCGAAATGAGTTTATTATTAAAACGCCCAACAGGTCGCGAAGCTTACCCTGGTGATGTGTTTTATCTTCACTCAAGATTATTAGAACGCGCCGCTCAACTTAGCAAGGAATATGGCAGCGGTTCACTCACAGCATTACCTGTAATTGAAACACAAGAAGGAGATGTTTCAGCTTATATTCCAACAAACGTTATTTCCATTACAGATGGTCAAATTTTCTTAGAAACAAACCTCTTTTTACAAGGCGTTCGCCCTGCCATTAATGTTGGTTTATCCGTCAGCCGTGTTGGTTCTGCAGCTCAAAGCAAGGCAATGAAAAAAGTGGCTGGTTCTTTAAAGTTAGATTTAGCTCAATATCGCGAAGTAATGAACTTTTCTCAATTTGCATCCGATCTTGATCCAGCAACCCAATCTCTTTTAAATAGAGGATCACGTTTAACAGAAATTATGAAGCAAAAACAATATCATCCTTATTCTATGGCTGAAGAAGTTGTTTCAATTTTTGCCGGTGTAAATGGATATCTAGATCATATTCCTTTAGATCAAATTTCTTCTTTTGAATCAAAACTTCATGAAGTAATAGAAAAAGAATATCCACAAATTTATGAAGATATTACCAAAACAAATGATTTAACAGAAGAAACAAAAGAACAACTTATCCAAATTCTTAAAACATTATCTAAAGACATGGGAAAAAGTGACGAATGAGTTCATTAAAAAAGATATCTGATCGCATAAAAACGATTAAATCCACATATCAAGTGACTTCTTCAATGAAAGTGGTTGCAATTTCAAGGCTCAAAAAATTGCAAACCGCTTTTATGAAAACCACTCCGTATATGACAGAGATGAATCGTGTTATCCGCCGATTAATCAGAAGCGCAACAAAACGTCAAGATGACTTAATTTGGAAAGATGATCCAACGTTATTACCATTACCTCGTCTTTTAAAAGGGAATGGTAATGATTTAAAATATACCCTTGTTGTCATCACATCTGATGATGGATTAAGTGGGGCATCTAATGTTCAAGTTGTTCAAAAAACTCAAGAAGTTATTAAATATCTTCAAAAAGAACAAAAAGAAATCACTCTTCTTTGCTTTGGCACAAAAGGTGCCGAAATTTTAAAACGCTTTTACCCAAATATTCGCATGATTACTGTGAAGAAAAAAGTTTTTAATGCAGGTGAAAGTTATTTAGATGCAGAGCGTCTTTCAAGCGATTTAACAAAGGCTTTTTATAAAGATAAGTTTGATGTTTGTCTTTTTATTTATAATCAATTTAAGTCTGTTGTATCACAACGCCCAACAATCGAACAATTAATTCCTGGAAAAATGTTTTCTGAAGAAAACCCTTGGCAATTTTTAATTGACACCAATGACTTAGACTATATTTCAAGAGACGTTTTGGGCCAAAAGAAAATCGCTTTAAAGCAAACAAGCTTTTTAAAAGCATTTGGGAAAGGTGATTTATTTTCACCTTTTGGTGCATTAGAATCAAGCCTTTTAAAACCAGCCACTCGCGAACCAGAAATGTATGATTACGAAGGGGGCGATTTGGGTATTTTAGAACGCATTTTACCTCAATATATGACCGCTTATGTAAACCGCGTTCTTCTTGAAACAGAAGTTGCAGACAATGCGGCTCGATTAATGGCCATGGATAATGCAACTAAAAATGCAAATGATATGTTGCATGATATGCAAAAAATTTATAGAAGAACCAGACAATCAAAAATTACAACAGATATTGCCGAAGTCGTTTCAGGCGCAATGGCACAAGAAAATTAAACAAAGGAAACCAGAAGATGAAAAAACAAAAAACACAAGAATTCATTTCAGAAGGAAAAATTATCCGCATCACCGGATCCGTTGTTGATGTTTCGTTCAACGAAAAAGATTTACCCAAAATTTATGATGCTTTAATAACCAAAATGGGCGAAAAAGAATTGGTATTAGAAGTTGAACAATTATTAGCTGGCAATGTGGCGCGCTGTTTATCAATGTCTGATACAGATGGTTTGGTCCGTGGTAGTATTGTTTATAACACTGGGAAACCAATCAGCGTGCCAGTTGGCCTTGGCACATTGGGTCGAATCATGAATGTTACTGGTGAAGCCCTTGATGAGCGTGGCCCAATTGAAACTGAAACAAAAGATAGCATTCATAAAGCACCCCCTTCATTTATGGATCAAGCTCCAAATAAAGAAATTTTAGAAACTGGCATTAAGGTTATTGACCTTTTATGTCCTTATCCAAAAGGAGGAAAAATCGGTTTATTTGGTGGCGCAGGTGTTGGAAAAACAGTTATTATTATGGAATTAATTAATAATATTGCCAAAATGCATGGGGGTTTTTCTGTTTTTACTGGGGTGGGTGAACGTTCCCGTGAAGGAAATGACTTATATCATGAAATGGTTGAATCCGGTGTTATTGATTTAAAAGGAAACAATTCAAAAGCTGCTCTTGTTTTTGGCCAAATGAATGAATCTCCAGGAGCTCGCGCTCGTGTGGCTTTAACAGGCTTAACAGTTGCTGAATATTTCAGAGACAACATGGCTCAAGATGTTTTGCTTTTTATTGACAATATTTTCCGTTTCACTCAAGCTGGATCTGAAGTTTCCTCTTTGCTTGGGCGTATGCCTTCTGCTGTTGGATATCAACCAACTTTAGCAACAGATATGGGTGCTCTTCAAGAACGAATCACATCAACAAGAAAAGGATCGATTACTTCCATTCAAGCGGTTTATGTGCCAGCAGACGACTTAACTGACCCAGCCCCTGCAACAACATTTACTCACCTTGATGCCACAACCGTTTTATCAAGACAAATTGCAGAACAAGGTCTGTATCCTGCCGTTGATCCATTAGATTCAACCTCTAGATTATTAGACCCTGCCGTTGTAGGCGAACGCCATTATGAAGTGGCTACAGAAGTTGTTCGTGTTTTACAAGTTTATAAATCATTGCAAGATATTATCGCAATTTTAGGTATGGATGAACTTTCTGAAGAAGATAAAAAAATTGTTGCCAGAGCAAGAAAATTACAACGATTCCTCACTCAGCCATTTACAGTGAGTGAAGTCTTTACGGGGCGCAAAGGTTTAACAGTTGATTTAAAAGATACAATTGAAGGATGCGCCGGTATTTTAGATGGCAAATATGATGATTTGCCAGAACAAGCATTCTTTATGGTTGGCGTGATTGAAGAGGCTGTTCAAAAAGCAAAAGAAATGAAAGCAACAGAAGGAAAAGTTAAAAATGCCTGAAAATAAACCGGCTTTAAATCCATTTGGGTATAATCCACCCGAAGAATCTCCTAAAAATGGTAAAATCAGAGTTAAATTAATTACGCCTCTTTTTGAAGCAATGGTTATTGAAGCTGATAAAGTTTTATTACCAGCTCTTGATGGAGATATTTTAATTTTGCCAGAAAGAGCTCCCATCTTCTTTTCAATCAGACCTGGAAGGATGATCGTTTATAATGAAGGGGAAGAACCTATTTCATTTTTAGTTTCAAGTGGTGTTTGCGAAGTAAGAAGAAATCTTTGCCCTGTGATGGCTTGGGGTGGACGTGAAGATAAAATCAATCCACATAAAATCAAAGAGCAATTAGATGCAGCATTAAAAGCCCTTCCCTCAACTGACTCTATTGCCAAAACGGAAGCTCTTTCTAGAATTAATTTCTTTAAAATGGTATTAAAAGAATTAAAATTCAATGAAAATGAAAGCAAAGAAAAAACTTCTTTAAAAAAACAAAACCTTCAAATGACGGCTGAAGATTTAGGCATAAAAAATTAACAAAAGGATCTTTATGAAACAGATTTATCATTCTTTAAAATTAAGAATTAACGCTCTTTCTTCTTTCAAAAAATCTGTTTTATTATTTTTATTGGGAAGCCTTTCGGCCCTTTCTTTTGCGCCCTATTATATTTTACCATTCATTTTGATAGGTCTTTGTTTTTTAATGTGTTTTTTAAATTTAGCAACAAATAAGAAACAAACGGCTTTGTTTTCATTTTCATTTGGTGCCGGACTTGGCATTTTCTCTCTTAAATGGATCACAAATGCCTTTTTAATTGATGGAGGAACTTTTTCAATTTTCATCCCTGTTGCATTGTTAGGCTTTGCTTTATTCATGGGTCTTTTCTTTATGATGCCCGCTTTATGCAGTTATTATTTTAAACCAGGCGTTCAAAAATGGCTTGCATTTTCTTGCTTTTTTGTTTTTTTTGAGTGGATTCGCACTTGGTTATTCACTGGATTTCCATGGAATCAACTTGGCAATATTTGGACGTGTTTTTTACCCATTTTACAAACAGCTTCTTTAATCGGTGTATTAGGACTATCCTTACTCACAATATTATTGAGCACCTCATTTTGTTTATGGCCACAAAAAAAATATCCTCTTGTTATGATATCTCTTTTTTGTTTGTTAACATTTGCTGGCACTTTAACGCTGATGGAAAACAAAAATGAAAATGTTTGGGGCGTTAATCTAAGATTGGTTCAACCAAACATTCCTCAAAGCTATAAATGGGATAAAAATAAGGCATTAGATAATTATAACACATTACTTTCACTCTCAAGTGAAAACAATCAAAATATCACTCATGTTATTTGGCCCGAATCTGCAATGCCATTTTATCCTGAGATTGATGAAGTTGAACGAATGCGATTAATGGGAGCTCTACGACAAGGATCAGTCTTATTAAGTGGTGGCATGCGCATTGTTAATTTAAAGAAAAGAGAACTTGCAAATTCCCTGTTTGTTTTTGATCATTTAGCCAACATTGTTGGATATTATGATAAAGCACATTTAGTGCCTTTTGGTGAATATGTACCATTTCGAGAAGTTCTTCAAATTGATAAAATTGTTCCTATTCCCTCTGATTTTAAAAAGGGTGATGGCTTAAAAACAATGTTTATTCCTAAAGCACCACCTGTTTCTCCATTGGTATGCTATGAAGTCATCTTTTCAGGGTCTGTTGTAAATAAAGAAAAACGCCCTGAATGGCTTTTAAATATCACAAATGACGCTTGGTATGGCATATCAGCTGGGCCATATCAACATTTAAGCATTGCACAAATGCGTGCCGTTGAAGAAGGATTACCACTTGTGCGTTCAACAAACAATGGTGTTAGTGCCATTATTAACCCTTATGGTGAAATTATTGCTTCATTGGGTTTGGGAAAACAAGGCGTTTTAGATGGTTCACTACCCAGAGCAAACCCTCCAACTATTTTTTCAAAATATGGAAACAGCATCCCTCTTTCAATGATTTTTATGCTTTTTATCTTGGCCTTTTTATTGGCTCAAAGAGAAAAAAGATATCAAAATCAATAAAAAGCGCTTGACAAAGTTTTTTTTATTATATATAATGCCGTTACTTATCGGTTAAGTTTAAAGAAAGGGTCGTATCATGAAAGTTCGTTGTTCATTAAAATCAGCCAAGATGCGCGATAAAGATTGTATCGTTGTTCGCCGCAAAGGCAGTGTTTATGTTATTAACAAGAAAAAGCCAAAATTAAAAGCTAAACAAGGTTAATCATAAAGTTAGCAAAAAGCTCAAGGAAATTACCTTGGGTTTTTTTATATCCAAATTCTTTTGAGCATATGACTAAACGTTATCATTTTTATCCCTGATCATAAAGCTGATAAATCTTGCTTTTTTTAAAAGTATTTTCTTTTATTTAAAAATATGATATAATAAGATGAGGATAACAAAAGGAGATAACATCATGAAAAAAATTTTAATTGCATTTTTAATGACTCTTTGCTTAATCTCAAGTTTATCAGCATTTGCTTATAGTTTTGCTGCCAAAACTGATGATACTTTAAAAGAGGGAAGTTCTGAAAGTGTTGGTCTTGGGAACACTTGGAAAGAAGACTAATTAAAAAAAATATTTCAGCCTTCCTTTTACCCACATTGGAGGGCTTTTTTAATTTACTTAATCTGAAGAAATCATCTCTTTTGAAAAATATTCTTTTAAATAAGAAAACATATCCGTTTTTTTGAAATTACCATCATAAGAATCATATTGACCAAATCGAATGCCACTTAAAAGAGCTTTTTTTGAAATCCAGATTCCTGTATTTTCATCAACCAACCATTCAATAGGCAATATTTCAATCCAGTATGGATCACCAATTTGAACATCTTTGCCATTTGAAAGAATTGAATCGCTATCTGCTGGGCGCCCTTCAACCCGAATATATTTTTTATCACCATATTCATACACAAAATATTTCTTTGGTTTTAACCCTTCTTCATAATCAGTTAACCCAGCCGTATCAAACGTATAAAACTCCTTTAATTTTTTAAGTTCACGATTATGATACATTTTTTCAAGCAATTCACTTAACTTTATTTTCACAGATTTTTGAGGATATTCTCCAAAAAAAGCAACCTTTACTTCCAAATCATTTGGCAATAAAATTTTTTTCATTTTAGGATTTTTAATTTTATCTGTTGTCTTTTTTAACAACACAGGGCGCACACCATCACGCCTGCGATTCGGATAATAATAACAAAGGTCCCCAGCGTGCGTAATCGTTCTAACAAGCCCCAAATCAATTAATCCAGATGCTGTCCAAATATAACCAGAACGATCACCTTCAATCGTTGTCCCCGCACTTCCAAGCCAACCACCTAAAACAATAGCTAAATCACTCAAAGCTACCTTTGTGCCATATTTTTTAATCACTTCAAGAGCGCTTTCGCCCCAAATTTGATCTTCTGTTAAAAGTGTTGCTTGAATCATAAGAACCCCTCCTATTCTTATAGGATAACACTTTTTCATCATTTTGACAATAAAAAAACCGCTTTTATTTCAAAAGCGGTTTGGGGTATTTTTCAGAGAGATCTATTCAATCAATTTATTTCTTTTCGATTCGATCAACATCAATTTCAGGAGAATGCATAATTTCTTTATCCACTTCTCCATAAATTGTTACTGTATCAGCAGGAGTTACCGTTAACCCCTTCCAATCATCATTATCAATTTCAACGATAATACCGCCTGTTGAATCTCTAAATTGATATTTTTCCTTTGCTGTTTCTTTTTCAATATGCCCAGTTAATTGAACAAGCGTATCATCTTTTGCATTTAAAGCTTCAGCAACTGTTGTTACGCCATTTGAGGGCCCTTTAAATCCGCCTTGTGCTGCCGGTGCATTCGGTTCAAAGCCGGCACTAGCAATGCAAGAAACTGCAATTGAAAGAGCAAAAAGTGATGTATAAATAATTTTTTTCATTTGAACTCCTTAATAATAATAGTTATCATTAACAATAACAACTATACAATAAAAATAAATAAAAAAA
>JAZLCE010000028.1:0-72506 GCA_045614025.1 Alphaproteobacteria bacterium | reverse complement strand
GGCGTTCAAGTGATGGCGGGGTATGATGTGAAACTTCAAAATGCCATCATTACGCCAGAAGTTGGTATGCGTTACTTGTCGGTTAAACAAGAAGGATATACCGATACGCTTGGAACAACGGTTGAAGCCACCTCAAGCGATTACTTAACAGCGATTGTTGGTGTGAAAGGTGCATGGGATTTAGGCGCTATTCTCCCAACAGTTGGTATTAACGTTGGGTATGATGTAATCAGTGATGACGTATCAGCGGTCAACACGCTTGCTAATGGCGCTAGCTATACCGTGAACAGCGAAGCATTGGATCGCTTGAGTGTTGGCATCTCAACAGGCGTTGAAGCCAAGCTTAATGATCGAACAACATTGAAGCTTGAATATAATGGATCGTTCAGGAAGGAATATACCGATCACTCAGGAATGTTGAAGCTTGAAATGCGGTTCTAAACAGCATCTAGGGGCACTTCCCAACACTCATGTACACGTTCCTATCTGTTTATCTTCCGCATTTATCTTTTTGAATCGAATAATTTTATTTTAGATATTTTCTTAACATCCTTTTAGATGATCTTAGAATAAAACCGGCAAGTTTATGTATAATCTATACACGGCACTTGTCTGTTTCATCTTTATTATCTGCCTTATCTTCCTTATTTTAACCCATCACAGAGGTTGGAGTGGTGATATGTTTTGGATTTGGCTGTAGTTAAAGCTTTATGTACGCCAACCAATATACACGTAGCCTCTCACATCTTACCAACTGTTCACTTAAAATACTTTTTGAATCGAACAACTTTCTAGATTTAATGTTTGTTTTAACCCATCACAGAGGAGGGTGTTTTATATATTTTAGCCTCTTTGGTTTTGAATATATTCTTTGATAAGTTTTTTTGCTTCTGCCTTTAATCCACCTTTAGCTAAAACTGTTGCTGCTTGGCAGCAAGTATGCCACTTTGGATCAGCTTTTCTTTTATCTGCCTGTTTTCTGGCCCATTCTTGGTGACGAGCTTTCCAATATTCTTCTTGTGCTTTTTGATAATATTGATCATAAACTATTTTAGGGTCAACACCATGTGTATCAAAATGAGCTTCAACTGTTTTGATTTCTTCAACAATTTGGCCATTGTCAAAATAATGAGCATCTTCAACAAATTCCGAATAAACAGTGAATAAAAGTTTACCCTTTTTATCAATTACATCATATTTTAAATTAAAACCATCTCGCTCTTCGTTAATGCGTTCCATTTCTTCCTCCTTAAAAATAAAAAAAGCCTCTGAAAAAACAGAGGCAACATTTAAAAGATAAAACAAACCGTTTTGCGTTTGACACATGTTTTATTTTTAGGCTTCATTTTATCCTTCCTTTCAATAAAAATATAGACTTTTTTTGATTTAATGTCAAATAAAATGAACTAGAAAGTTGAAATTTTATTTCTCTTTTATATGGTTATAAAATAATATGTCTGATTTTGTTTTTTTGGTTGCTTATTTGATCACATTTTGATATGCTCAAAAAAACTTTGAAAGAGAAGATATAAAAATGGGTATGTTAAATTTAAATTTCATCTTCTTTCAAGCGACGAAACGTTTATCGCTTAAGTTTTTTGCCCCTTTAAGTTATACTTTAAAAGACTTTTTTAAGTCTTTGTTTTTTAATGTGAATAATCTATAAATAAAAGGATGGATGAAATGACGAAGTATGTGTTTATTTTGGGTGGGGTTGTTTCTTCGTTAGGTAAAGGAATTGCTTCAGCCTCGGTTGGGTGTTTATTAAAATCACGCGGTTATTCTGTAAGAATGCGCAAAATGGACCCATATTTAAATGTTGATCCTGGAACAATGTCTCCTTATCAACATGGGGAAGTTTTTGTGACACAAGATGGCGCCGAAACAGACTTGGATTTAGGGCATTATGAACGCTTTGCAGATGTGAATTGCCGTAAAACAGATAGCATTTCTGGTGGGCGTATTTATTATAATGTGATTCAAAAAGAAAGACGGGGCGATTATTTGGGCGCCACTGTTCAAGCAATTCCACATGTGACAAATGAGATTAAAGAATTTATTAAATCTGATTTGCATGGTGAAGACTTTGTTCTTTATGAAGTGGGTGGCACTGTTGGTGATATTGAAGGAACTTTAATTTTAGAAGCTATTCGGCAATTTGCAAATGATGTGGGGCGTGAAAATGTTTTATTCGTCTTTTTAACCTTGTTGCCATATATTGATACGGCTGGAGAATTAAAAACAAAACCAACACAACATGCTGTTAAAACTTTATTAGAAGCTGGAATTCAAGCAGATATCTTATTATGTCGTTCAAAAGTTATGTTGGGAACAGAAGAACGCAGAAAATTGGCTTTATTTTGCAATATTAAACCAGATAATGTTGTGGTTGCATTGGATGTGGATAATATATATAAAGTTCCACTTACATATCATGCCCAAGGGTTGGATGTTCAAGTTTTAAAACATTTTGGTTTGTTAGAAGGTGCTCCAGAGCCAGATTTGTCTAAATGGGAAGAAATTGTTGAAATTGCTTCAAATTATGAAAAAGAAGTTAAGATTGCAGTTGTTGGTAAATATTGCAGTTTATTAGAAGCTTATAAGTCTTTACATGAAGCTTTGGTTCATGCTGGAATTAGCAATAAAACAAAAGTGAAAATTTCTTGGATTGAAGCTGAACAACTTGAAACATTAACAGACTCAGAATTAAATTCCACATTGAAACCATATGATGGCATTTTAGTTCCCGGTGGTTTTGGTATTAGAGGAATTGCTGGTAAAATTAAAGCTGTTCAATATGCTCGTGAAAATAAAGTTCCATTCTTTGGTATTTGTTTGGGTATGCAAATGGCAGTTATTGAAGCGGCTCGCCATTTGATTGGCATTGAAGATGCTTCATCTAGTGAATTTGGAACAAAATGCACGCCTGTGATTTCAAAAATGAAAGTATGGGAAAAAGATGGTGTTCAATGTATCAGACCTGATAATGGGGATTTAGGTGGCACAATGCGTTTGGGTTTATATCCTTGCGTTTTAAAAGAAGGCTCATTAGCTCATCAAATTTATGGGGTTCAAAATATTGAAGAAAGACATCGTCACCGTTATGAAATGGATATTTCTTATGAATCTGCTTTAAAAGAAAAAGGCTTTATTGTTTCAGGGAAATCTCCAGATGGTCTTTTACCAGAAATTGTTGAAGTTGAAGGACATCCGTTCTTTATTGGGGTTCAATTCCATCCAGAATTTACTTCACGTCCTGCAAAGCCAAACCCAATCTTTAAAGCATTTATTGCAACGGCACTTCGCCAAGGATAAGGTTATTGTTGGGCAAATAAAAAACCGTCAGAAATTAAAAAGTCTGACGGTTTTTTTATTTGTATTGGAAATCTTATTCAACTTTTGTAATATGAATGATATTTGTAGATCCTTTTGTTCCAAAAGGAATTCCAGCAGAAATAATAACTTCATTGCCAACTTTTGCCATATTTGTTTCTTTAGCAATTTTAAGAGCAAAAGCGGGAGCTAAAATTAATTCTTTTAAAGAATCTGTAACGATAGAGCGAACGCCCCAAACCAATGCCATTTGATTGGCAACTTGTTCATTGGCAGTTATGTTTAAAATAGGAATTCCTAAGCGTTCTTTTGCGGCTCTTAATGCTGTTTTTCCAGAGACAGAAAAGGTGATAACGCAATCAGGATGCTGTAACGATTTAACCATTTGTCTCATAGATGATGTGATCGCAGAAGAAATAGTTTTATCATTCGTTGTTTGTGATGAAGCATCCAAATAAGCTTGATAAGCATCATCTTTTTGTGTGCTCATAATAATTTTATGCATCATTTCAACGGCTTCAATAGGATATTCGCCTACGGCAGTTTCTGCAGAAAGCATCACGCAGTCAGCCCCTTCATAAACAGCAGTTGAAACATCGGAAACTTCAGCTCTGGTTGGAGTAGGGGATTTAATCATGCTTTCAAGCATTTGGGTTGCCACGATAACAGGTTTTCCTTTTTCACGACAAGCTAAAATAATATTTCTTTGCAATGCAGGAACAGTTTCAAGTGGACATTCAACCCCTAAGTCACCTCTAGCCACCATAACGGCATCTGAAAGATCGATAATTTCACTTAAGTAGTTTAAAGCAGTTGGTTTTTCAATTTTAACAATAATTTTTGCTTTATTTTTAATAATAGAACGTGCTTGTATAACGTCATCTGGTTTTTGAACAAAGGAAAGACAAATCCAATCAACTCCTAATTCTAATGCAAAATCAAGATCTTTTTTATCTTTTTTTGTTAAAGCAGAGATTGGAAGCACCACATCAGGAACATTCACCCCCTTATGATTAGAGAGTTCCCCTCCAACAAGAACTGTTGTTTTAATGCAGTTTTCAGTAACGGATTTTACCTTTAAGCGAATTAATCCATCATTTAAAAGCAAGGTCATACCCTTTTTTACGGCGCTATAAATTTCCGGATGAAAAAGGCTTACTCTTGTTTCATCACCTAGTTCATCTTTCATATCTAAATTAAAGGACTTGCCAGCTTTAAGGCAAACTTTGCCTTCTTTAAAATCGGCAACGCGTAATTTTGGCCCTTGCATATCAGCCAAGATGCTGTAATGAGTGTTATTTTCTTTTGCAACGCTTCGGATGAAATTATATGTGTTTTGATGCGTTTGGTAGTCCCCATGACTAAAGTTCATTCTAAAAACACTGACACCAGCCTTTGCAAGCGCTCTGATACGATCGATTGAATTGCTAGCAGGACCAATTGTAGCCACAATTTTTGTTAATTGTGTGTGCATATTACCCCCTTACAGTTAAAGAGATTGAGCCGGATATTTTTTGGCCAGGGCCAATACTTTTCATGCCTGTCCCAATACTTCCATTTGCGGCTAAATTGAAGGCATTTGTTGCATTTGTAACCGGTTCAAGACAAAAATAATTTTTTCCACGTGGGGAATATAAAATACTATGCCCAAAAATTTCATCTGCTTGCATTGCAACGGAAATGCCTAATTCTGGATATAAAATAGAGGCATTCCCATTAAAGCCACCAAAACAAGTGTCAAAAACGGCATTTTTAATTGGTTTACCACCATCAAATTGCCAGGCGTCTGGTGTTGTGTATGGTTTATCGAAAATAGGATCTGTTTCATTGCTCCAAACAATAGTTGATGTGAAATCCAATTCAGTTTCTTTTGTTTTGATGAAAAATGGATGTATTCCAAATCCACAAGGCATTGGTAATGTATTTAAGTTTTTAACGCTGATTTTGATTTTTAATTGATTGTCTTTTAATTCATATACAACAATTGCTTCATATGAAAAAGGAAAGCCACCATTTTCTTTATTGTGAATTAACTTTAATTCGATTTTCGTATTTGATTGAGAAATAACATCCCAAGATGATTTCCATCCATCTCCATGAATGGGGTCTTGTATGCCAGGATGATTTTTTTGCATCTTTCTTGTAATACCCCAATAAACAAAAGAACCCCCTCTAATACGAGAGCAAAAAGGAACCATAACAAACATAGAGCTATTGTTGGCATCATCCCCTTTCGTTGATGTTTCATAAGGTCTCATAATATCGATAAATTTATCTTTTTGAAGATATTTAAAAAAGGAAACTGCAGCACCGAGTTCTGGAAGAACACCCATTTTAATGTGTTCATTGTAAAGAACAATTTCTTTCATTTTTTTGCTCCTTTCTTTGGCATTGGTTTTTGAATAGCGTGATTTTTTTCAAATAAAACAAGAGAATTGATGGCTTTTTGAAGTAAAGTGTCTATATTTTCATTTTTGGTTTCTTTTGAGGCGATACCAAAATTGGCGGTTACAAAAAATGAAAGACCATCTTTTAAATTTTTCCCTTCTATTTTCATTTTAAGTTGTTCGGCGAAGAATTGAGCCTTTTCAAAAGATGTTTCAGGTAATAAAATGGCGAATTCAACATCGCTTATTCTGCCAATAATATCACATTCGCGAACAATTTTTTTGCTTAAATTAATAACATCTTTTAAAAGGGTGTCTGTAAAATCTTCATTTTGAAGGTTATTTGAGTTTTCAAAACAGTTGAGTTTTAAAACAAGAATACTTAATTGGCGATTATATAAATTAGAGCGCTTAAGCTCTTTTACTGCTAAATCCATAAATGTTTGACGATTTAAAGCCAAGGTTGTAGCATCTTGGAAGGTAACGGAGTATAAGTCATTTTCAAGTTTTTTTCTTTTTGAAATATCAAAACCAACGGATTTAATTTCTTGAGGTTCGTTATTTTCATTATAAACAACGCGATTAGTCCAGGAAATCCAAATCTTTTCGCCATCTTTTTTGATGTTTTCGCTTTCATGTTCCATATAAAGGTTTGGATTTTTTAAAATGCGTGTAATAATATTTTCTTTAAAATCTGGCTGAAATTCATTTTGAGGATAGATTGACCCAAAGATATTTTGACCGATAAGCTCTTCTTTTGTGAATTTAAACAATTCTAATGCATATTCATTTGCATAAGTTATTTTATAATCTTTATTAACAGATATTAAAATGCTTTTTGTTCGTTCATTGGTAAGGGCTTGAATATCAAAAGTTGTATTTGTTTTAATTTCAGTTATTTCTTTTTCTTTTTCGCTAATAGTTTCTCTTAATTTTTGGTTTTTTTTCATCAATTTTGAAATATGAAAAATAAGAGAGGCGGAAAAAGAAATAAACAAAATCGTTGTCATAAAAAATAATCCGTGAAATAAAGGGCTATAATCAATATTTCCTGACATTTCTTCTCCTTAAAAATATGAAAACTTAAAACAAGTTTACCCATATTTTTTTATAAAAACAAGTAAAAAATGCTTTTACTTGACAATTTCAAAAAAATAAGGCATCTTTTATTAATAAATGATAAGGATTTTTAATGGAAGAACAAAAAAGAGCAATAGACGAATTTGTTTCAAAAGATTATCAATATGGCTTTGAAACGGATATTCAATTTGAAACAGCCCCAAAAGGTTTGAATGAAGATATTATTCGTTTTATTTCAAAGAAAAAAAATGAACCAGATTGGTTGCTTGAGTTTAGGTTGAAGGCGTATCGCCATTTTATAACGTTAAAGGAACCTCATTGGGGAAAACTTAATTATAAACCAATTGATTATCAAGATTTATATTATTATGTGGCACCAAAGAAAAGTGAAGGCCCTAAAAGTTTAGATGAAGTGGATCCTGAGCTTTTAAAAACATATGATAAACTTGGGATTCCATTAAAAGAACAAGAAGCATTGGCTGGTGTTGTGGCTGTGGATGCTATTTTTGATAGTGTTTCAGTTGCAACAACATATAAAGAACATTTAAAGCAAAAAGGAATTATTTTTTGCTCTATCTCTGAAGCGGTTAAAGAGTATCCAGAGTTGGTTAAAAAATATATGGGTAGTGTTGTTCCTTACACGGATAACTTTTTTGCAGCATTAAACAGTGCGGTCTTTACAGATGGTTCATTTGTTTATATTCCAAAGGGTGTGACCTGTCCAATGGAACTTTCAAGTTATTTTAGAATTAATGCAAAAAATTCTGGGCAATTTGAAAGAACGCTTATTATTGCTGATGAAAAATCATCTGTTAGCTACTTAGAAGGATGCACGGCACCGCAAAGAGATGAAAATCAGTTGCATGCAGCCGTTGTTGAAATTATTGTGCATGATGATGCCTATGTAAAATATTCTACGGTTCAAAACTGGTATCCTGGGGATAAAGAAGGAAAGGGCGGTATCTATAATTTCGTGACGAAACGAGGAATTTGTCATCAAAATGCTAAGCTTTCATGGACTCAGGTTGAAACGGGCTCTGCCATTACTTGGAAATATCCAAGTTGCATTTTAAAAGGAGATAATTCTATTGGGGAGTTTTATTCTGTGGCTTTAACCAATAATTTTCAACAGGCTGATACTGGAACTAAGATGATCCATTTGGGTAAGAATACATCATCTATCATTATATCTAAAGGGATTTCTGCTGGTTTTTCAAGCAATGCATATCGGGGGATGGTGAAAATTGCAAAAAATGCACTTAATGCTAAAAATGTTTCAAAATGCGATAGTTTGTTGATTGGCGATAAATGCAGTGCGCATACGATTCCTGTGTTAATTAATCAAAATACAAATAGCGTGATTGAGCATGAAGCGTCTACGGGAAAAATATCTGAAGAACAGCTTTTTTATGCACAGACAAGAGGGTTGAACCAAGAACAAGCAATTTCTATGATTGTGAATGGTTTTTGCAAAGAAGTGATGCAAAAGTTACCAATGGAATTTGCAGTTGAAGCAACAAAATTAATTGGAATTAACCTTGAGGGATCTGTAGGATAGAGTTATAAGAAAAGAGGAAAAAATGGCATTTTTAGAAATTAAAGATTTGCATGTTGAAGTTGCTGGAAAAGAAATATTAAAAGGATGTTCGCTTTCAATTAATGAAGGTGAAGTTCATGCCATTATGGGACCAAATGGGTCTGGGAAAAGCACATTAGCCAATGTGATTGCAGGGAATCCTGTTTATCAAGTAACAAAAGGATCCTTGATTTTTCAAGGAAAAAATATGCTTGAGATGACGCCAGATGAAAGAGCCAGAGCAGGGGTTTTTATGGCTTTTCAATCTCCGGTGGAATTGCCTGGCGTTGGCATAGCTCAGTTTTTAAAAACAGCCTTAAATGAAAAATTAAAATCTCAAAATAAACCAGAGCTTGATGCGGTTCAATTTATTAAGCGTTTAAAAACAAGAGCAACGGCTCTTAATATTTCAGATGAAATGTTAAAGAGGTCTGTTAATGAAGGATTTTCTGGTGGTGAAAAGAAGAAAATGGAAACGTTTCAGATGGCCTTTTTGGAGCCAGATTTTTGCATTTTAGATGAAATGGATGCTGGGTTAGATATTGATGCATTAAAAATCGTTTCAGATGGAATTAATGTGATGCGTGAAAAAACAAGATCTTTCTTGTTAATTACTCATTTTCAGCGGTTGTTAAATTATATTGAGCCAGATTATATTCATATTATGATGGATGGAAAAATTGTTCATTCTGGGGATAAATCATTAGCCAAAAGCTTGGAAGAAAAGGGTTATGATGAATACAAATAACATTTTATTAATTAAAAAAGAAGATGTTATTGAGCAACGAGAATTGTTGCAAGAGGAATCATTTATGGTTGAGGCATCAAATCCATTAGAATGCTTTTTAATTGTTTTTAATGGCAGTGTTAAAATGAATGTTGAGTTGAAAGAAGAGGGCGCATTTTGTTCAATAAAAACGCTTTATTTGGCTGATGAAAACAATAAAATTAATTTAGATATTGTGGTTAAGCATTTAGAAGCTGAAACAAAATCTATGCAACAAATTAAAGGGATTGCAACCGATCAATCACAGGTCTTCTTTAATGGAAATGTCTATATAGATAATAAAGCGCAAAGATCAGATGGTATCCAAAACCATCGGGCGTTATTGCTTTCTGATGAGGCAATGGTGCAAGCTGTTCCTGCATTAGAAATTTATGCAGATGATGTAAAATGCGCTCATGGATCTGCCACAGGGCCTTTAGATCAAAATGCTCTTTTTTATTTGTTAAGCAGAGGAATTTCTGAAAAAATATCAAAAAGAATTCTGTTAGAATCATTTGTATCAGATATGATTCCTGAATCTTTTTATTCAATAGCAAATCAATGGATTGAACAGCATGTTTAAAAATCAATTTCCAATTTTTCAAAATGAAAAAATTAATTATTTGGATACGGCAGCTTCAGCTCAAAAGCCGCAATTAGTTATTGATGAAATGGTTGATTTTTATCAAAATAAGTATGCAAATGTGCACCGTGGGAGTTGTCATTTGGCATCCATGGCAACAAGTGACTATGAAGAAGCAAGAAAAACCGTTGCTCAATTTATCAATGCATCCGAAAAGCAAATTGTTTTTACAAAAGGTGCAACAGAAAGCTTGAATTTAATTGCAAATGGATATGCTGATTTATTAACAAAAGGTGATGAGGTTTTGGTTTCAATTGAAGAACATCATGCAAATTTTGTTCCATGGCAACAAATTGCTTTAAAAACGGGCGCCAAGTTTATTACTTTTGATATTTTAGATAATGGTGAAATCAATATGGATGATTTTGAGCAAAAATTATCCAGTAGAACAAAACTTGTTGCCATTAGTCAACTTTCAAATGTTTTGGGTATTGTGAATCCTATTCAAGAAATTTGCCAAAAAGCTCATGAAGTTGGCGCAAGAGTTGTTGTTGATGCCGCTCAAAGTATTGCTCATATCAGTGTAGATGTTAAAAAATTAGATTGCGATTTCCTTGTTTTTTCTGGACATAAGCTCTATGGCCCAACGGGCATTGGTGTTTTATATGGTAAAGAAGATGCTTTAAATAATTTATCTCCATATCAATATGGAGGTGATATGGTTCAAAGCGTTTTTGTTGAAAAAACTGTGGTTAAAGAAAGTCCTCATAAGTTTGAAGCCGGAACTCCTCCATTTGTTGAGGCAATTGGACTAAAAAAGGCAATTGAATTTATGAATGGTATTTCAATGGATGAAGTTGAAAAACATGAAAGAAAATTAACAACTTATTTTCTTAATGAACTTGAAAAGATTAAAGAAGTTGAAATTTTATCGCCTAATCCCAATAAAGCAGGGATTGTATCTTTCACTCTTAAAGAAATTCATCCAACAGATATTGCTTTTATTTTATCCCAACAAAATATTTGTGTTCGTGTTGGGCATCAGTGTGCTATGCCTCTTCATCAGCGTTTGGGTAAAGAAATTTCTTTAAGAGTTTCTTTTGGTGTTTATAATGAAAAAGAAGATATTGATGATTTTATAATGGCTCTTAAAAAAAGTATTGTATTTTTAAAAAGGTAATAAGAAATGACGAAAGAAGAACAAGACATTTGGCCAAATTTAGATCAAAAATCAAGTGTTATGGAGGAATTGATGCACCCGCAAGAAATTCTTCCTTCTGAGCCATTTAAAATATCTTTAGGGGAATCTTTGCCTGAAAACACGCCTCTTGCTCCAAAGGCTGCAATTATTTCTGCTTTAAAAGCTGTTCAAGATCCAGAGTTGATGTTTGATATTTATAGCATGGGCCTTATTTATAAAATTGATCAAAAAGAAAATGGCGACGTGTTTATTTTAATGACGTTAACTTCGCCTATGTGTCCAGTTGCTGGTGATATGCCGATTATGGTTGCAAATGCGGTTTCGTCTGTTGTTGGTGTTGGCATTGTAACTGTTGAGCTCACATTTGATCCGCCATGGACCGTTGACTTGGTTTCTGAAGAAATCAAAATTTTAATGGGATTTTAAATATATTTTTATTTAAACCAGGAAAAGAAATCAAATTTTATTTATTTTAAGAGTTCTTTTAGAATTTTTTGACTCACATTTTTATAATGATTTGGATGGCGTTCTGGATTGGTCATAAACTCATTAATGCAGCGAAGATAAGAATGATATGTATGATTATCCATGGTTGATAAAAATTGATAAAGCTTTTCAAAATCATTAAATTGATGATAATCGATAAAGCATTCTTTTGGCACATAATCCGTGATATTTGGGGCTCCAGAATAAACAGGAACGCTACCAGCTGCCATGGCATCATATATTTTTTCGGTTACATAATGATCAAAACGTTCATTTTCAAAGGCGAGATTGAACTTTGAATATTTAATTGTTTCGATTTTATCTGGGACAGAGCCTTTATATTGAGTATCAAAAAAAGGTTGAGCTTTTTCTGAAAGGGAATTTTTAAGAGGTTCCCAGTTTTTTCCATAAAATAAAATATCTTGAGGGTGATTTTCCAAAAACCAAAGAATAATTTTATTTCTTAAATCATACTGATAGTCTGTGTTATAGGTGTTCATAAGAGAGACAAGGCTTGTTTTTTGCTGGGTAAAGATGTTTCTTTTAATTTTACTATACTCATAGGGAATTGGCGTGTAAATAATTTGTTTATTATCACAAGCTGGTTTATAATATGTGAAAATCTTTTTAAAATGTTTTTTATATTCTTCAGTTGGTGGGACAATAATTGAAATGGGACTTTCAAGTTGCCATAAAAAACTTTGATTTTTTTGGGTTATAGGAGGAAGATCAAATTCTTTCCATAAAATTAAGTTTATGTTTTTATTTAAAAAATTAAATGTTGATGATACGGTATGGGGGGGGGTAGTTGTTATTGTATAACCATTATTTTTAAGTTCGTTGACAATAAAGGTTAGCGGTGCATAATTTTGAACCGCTTTTGGTTTCCAAACATTAAAATAAGCTGTTTTTAAGGGATTGAGTTGATGAATTAAAAAAAGAAATACAATAATAACTAAAATTTTTAATTTGAACATATAGTCCCCCAAAAATATGTTTAATAGTATAGTTGTAGATGGAAAAAATATAAAAAGCAATAAAAAAATATGATTTGTTTTTATAGTTGTTGGGTTAGGAGACTTTGGGAATGAATTTTATTGTCTTTATTTCAGATTGTCTCTTTCCCATTCGGTTTATAATATTAACAGTTGGGGATTACTACCTTTTGATGAGCGTTGTCAACTACATTGATTTTGAATTTAAATGATTTTTTAGCATTATATAGAACGCATAAAAAAAAGACCCCAAATGGGATCTTTCTTAATGGCTCCAGCGGTAGGGCTCGAACCTACGACCGATCGGTTAACAGCCGATTGCTCTACCACTGAGCTACGCTGGAACAAATCTTTTTTGGAGGCCGGTACCGGAATTGAACCAGTATAAAAGGATTTGCAATCCTCTGCATAAGCCATTCTGCCAACCGGCCATCAAAGAATAAATACTATTTAACAAAACTTTTTTTTATTGTCAAGAAAAAAAATAAAATACTTGAAAATTTTTTTATAATGCTTTATCGTATCAGTATAATAATTAATAAATGAGGTGAATGAAGATGAAGAAAATAACGGGATTAATGCTTGTTTTATCAACAATTTCAACAACAGCTTTTTCTGCTACTTTAAATGATGTGTTGTCTTATACATATGAAAATAGCTCAACAATTAATGCAGAGAGAGCAGGGCTTAAAGCAACTGATGAAAATGTTTCAAAAGCAAAAGCGGGATATCGCCCTTCAATTATTGGGGAAGGAAGTTTGGGAAGAAGCTATATTAAAAATGAATATGATGCGTCTTCGGCTGCAACGATGCAAGAAAAATATCAAGATCCAACAAGTTTGTCTGTTTCTTTTATTCAACCAATTTTTTCTGGCCTTTCAACCGTTAATGCGGTGAAATCAGCTAAAGAGCAAGTGAAATCAGCAAGAGAAGGTCTTGTGAACACAGAGCAAGTTGTTTTATTGGATGCGGTCAGTGTTTATATGGATGTGTTGCGTGACAGAGCGGTTCTTCAACTTCAAATTAGCAATGAAAAAGTTTTAAAAGAACATTTGGCATCTTATAAAAAACGTTTTGAAGCTGGTGAATTAACAAGAACAGATGTGGCTCAATCAGAAGCGCGTTTAGCTGGGGCAACAGCAGCTAGAATTGCAGCAGAAGGTAATTTGAAAGTTTCAAATGCTAATTATTTAGATGTTATTGGTTTAAAACCAGAGGCAAAATTGCAAGATGTGGATGCTGAAAAAATTGAGTTGCCAAAAGCGTTATCAGAAGCTTTAAATTTGGCAAAAGAAAATAATCCGCAAATTAAGGCAATTGACTATGCTCAAAAATCAGCTGAAAAAAATGTGTTAGCCAAAAAAGGTGTTTTATCACCAGTTGTTGATGTGCGTGCTGGCGCTTCAAAAAATAAAGAAAGCAATTTAACAAGAAGAAATGATGCTTGGCAAGTAACGGCCAATATTAAAGTGCCTCTTTATCAATCTGGCGCCGAATATGCGGATATTAGAGCCGCTCGCCATACAGAAAACCAATATCGTATTTTAACCAAAAAAATCAGATCTGATGTAGAAGCTCAAACGATTAAGGCTTGGGAAAATTATACGTCAACAAAAGCTCAAATTAAATCCATTAAATCTCAAATTAAAGCATCAAAAATTGCTTTAGATGGGGTTATCAGAGAAGCAAAAGTTGGGTCAAGAACAGTTTTGGATGTTTTAGATGCAGAACAAGAACATTTGGATAATCAAGTGAGTTTAGTTAAAACGCATCGAGATGAAGTTGTGGCCGCCTATGCGCTTTTAACAGCTCTTGGTAAAATGAATCCTTCTGATTTAAAATTATCTGCTTTGACATATGATCCAACAGTTTATTATAAAAAAGTGGAAAACAAATGGATTGGTTATGATATAGACTAAAAGGAGGTTTGATGCAGGAAGAGGAGATGTCTGTCAGCGAAATTCTTTCATCAATTAGAGATGTGTTATCTAAAGAGATGCAAGGAGAAATCGTTGAGTTAGCAAGCGATCAAATTCAAGTTGATCAAGATTTAAGGCCACGGAATAACATTGAGCCTATTCGGCCACCTGTTTTTCATAAACCTGATCTTGTTTTAGAATTAACGCCTCAAATGCGCGTTCAAAAAGATTCTTTTCTTCCTTCAGATCCGCTTTTAAACGTGAAGCCTCAGGGTTCATCTATTCCTGCTTCGCAAAATATAGAAGCCAATTTGCAACCAATGATGCAAGATTGGTTGGATAAAAATATGCCAGCAATTGTTGAAAAGGTTGTTTCAAGAGAAGTGAAACGTCTTTTTTCAGGCAAATAAGATTTTTTATTAAAGAGGTTGATCTTCTTTTGAAGTTTGGGCAAGTGTTAAAACAAAAACAGCTTGTGCGCCTGCTTTTTTAAGCTCTTTGGCGCAGGCGTTCACAGTTGCACCAGTTGTTAAAACATCATCTATTAATAATATCTTTTTATTTTTGATTTTTTCTGGATTTTTAATCAAAAAAGCGTTTTTAACATTTTTGTGGCGTTCCTTATTTGTTTTCTTTTCTTGTTTAGGGGTATGTTTAA
This sequence comes from Alphaproteobacteria bacterium, assembly GCA_045614025.1. Lineage (GTDB taxonomy): Bacteria > Pseudomonadota > Alphaproteobacteria > CAAHEQ01 > UBA3637 > RGIG4140. The sequence continues at coordinate 57,522 of JAZLCE010000028.1, read as the reverse complement.
ATCTAATCAGTGTTTCTTCATCATAAGGGATTTTTGTTTTTTTACTTAGGAATTTCCCTAAAAGCCCCGCTTGATTATATCCTCTAGATACTTTTCTTTTCCAATGCATTGGCACTGGCATAATAATATCCGTTTCCAAGAATAAATCTTTTCCAGCTTGCTCTAACAGGGTAACAAATTGATGAACATATTCTATTTTCCCGGTGTTTTTAAATTTTAAGATGCAATTTTTTGAAATAGCGTTATATTGAAAAACAGATCGAGCTTTATCATATATGGGGCGTTTTTTCAAACAATTTGCACAGAGAGTCTTTTCATTTGTTGGTAAAAGAGGTAATTTTCTGCCACAACGATAACAAAGAGTTCCTTGCATAAAAGTTATTTTAGAAAAACACTCATTGCAAAAAATTTTTTCTTTATCAATGGATTTATCGCAACATATGCAAATATGGGGAAAGGCAAAATCAAAGATATTTTTGCTGCTTTCTAAGATAAAATAAAGAATTTTTCTTGTAATTTTCATAACCCCATACTATCATTTTTAAAACAGAAAGGCAAGATATATGGAAAATAAAATATTTTTATATCCGAATGGAAAACGCATTTTTTATACAATTCATAATAAGAAAGCAGATGTTGTTTTGCTTTATTTGCATGGGTTAATGTCTTCAAGAACCAGTGATAAAGGAAAGGCGATATTATCGTATGCTAAAAAACATCATTTAGGGTTCTTATCATTAGATTATACAGCGCATGGTGAATCTGATGGAACGCCAACAGAATTTAGGGTTGGAACATGTTTAGAAGATATTTTATCTATTTTTGATTTAGAGTTAAAGGGAAAACAAGTTATTGTTGTTGGCAGTTCCTTAGGGGGATGGTTGTCATTATTATTGGCTGAAAAAAGAAAAAAACAAGTGAAAGGTTTGATAACGCTGGCAGTTGCTGCTGATTTTACAAAACTTGTTTGGGAATATATGTTTAATGATCACGTGCGAGATCTTTTAAAAGCAGGTGAAGTTTTGGGTCCATCAGAAGAAACAAAAGGGCATTGCTTTACCTATCAAATGTTTGAGGAGGCTGAACAACATTGTTTGTTGCATCGAGCAATTGAATATATGGGACCTTGTTTGTTGGTGCATGGGGATAAGGATGAAACAATTTCATATGAAAATTCATTTAAAGTTAAAGAAGCGTTGGCATCATCTAAAGTTTGTGTTCAAATTATTAAGGGAGAAACCCACTTATTAAAAGGATATAATTTATCATTGGCTTTGGATTTTATAAGAACGCAAATATAGGAGTAAATATTATGATGCAAAAAACAATTATGAAAAGAGCAGGGATTTTGTTTTTTTTATTATGTCTTGTGTTTTTAATTTCAGGGTTAAGTGGATCTTTTATCACTTTCGATCGTTTAAATTGGTATAAAACATTACCTCTTTCTTCTTTAACACCACCAGATGCTTGGTTTAGCATTGTTTGGACAGTTTTATATTTCTTAATGGCTATTTCTGCCTTTTTAGTTTGGAATAAGGCCTCTCCTAGATATTTTGTTTTACAGTTGGTAACAAATGGGCTATGGCCGTTTTTATTCTTTTATATGCATTCGCCAATAGCTGGGCTTATTGATATTTTATTGATGATTGTTTTTGTTTTCCTTTGTATGAAAGCGTTTTATAAGGCTTCAAAAGTATCAGCCTATCTTTTAGTGCCACTTTTTATATGGATTTTATTCGCATTCTATTTAAATGCTCATATTGTTTATTATCAACTGTTTGCATAAATTTTTTGAAGCAAAGAAATTTCTTGTTTATAACCATCTAATTCATTTGGGGTTTCCAAAACAAATAATTTCTCTTTAAGGGCTGGATGAGTGATAATACGGGAAATGGCTTCAAGGCCAATTTCCCCTTCGCCAATTTTTTCATGACGATCTTTATGAGAATTAAAAGGCATTTTTGAATCATTTAAATGGATGGCATGCAATTTTTCAAGGCCAATAATTTTATCAAATTCAGTTAAAACGCCATCTAAATTATTTTTAATATCATAACCAGCACTATATATATGGCATGTATCCATACAAACACCGATTTTTTCAGCATATTTAACTTCATCCATAATGGATTTTAATTCTTCAAACGTTGATCCAATTTCGCTGCCAGATCCAGACATGGTTTCTAAAAGAACGGTTGTTTTTGTTTCTTTTGATAAAATATTATTTAATAAATCAATAATTAGTTGAGTGCCAATAACTTTACCAGCTCCAACATGAGAGCCTGGATGAAAATTATAAAGAGCATCATCTAAAAGGTCTAATCTCATTAGATCATCTTTCATCACAAGATGGGCAAAATCTCTGATTTTATCATTTTGAGAGGCAGGATTTAATGTGTAAGGGGCGTGAGCCAAAATTTGATTAAATTTCAAGGATTTTGATTTTTCTTTAAATAAAGAGATATCTTCATAATCAATTTCTTTTGCTTTTCCGCCTCTTGGATTTCTTGTGAAAAATTGAAAGGTATTTGCATTTAAGAATTCAGCTTCTTTAAGCATATGTGAATATCCTTTTGATGCAGAGAGATGACAGCCAATTTTAAGCATGTTTAATCCTTTCAGTTTTCAAGGGGCCATAAATTTTTTTGAATACATTGTTTTTTAACAATGTTATTTTCATTTTTTTGGAGTTCTTCAATTCGGTATGTTCTTAAACATTCCCATTCATTGGGGGGAAATTCTTTATCCCATTTTAAAAATAATGACTTTTGTTCAGGTTTAATTTTGAAAAAAGGATATTGTTCTTCAAAATAAAGGTAAATTCTGGCAATTATTCCTTTTACTTGATCAGGGACTTCAATTTTATTGTCGCTAACCTTTATTAAGCAATTTTGAAATAACGAAGGGAAAAATTTTGGAAATTCAGTAAATTCAGCATTTCCTCTAATTGCATTGAGAGATCCTGTTGATGGATAGAGGTTATACATGTCCGATTGCATGAGTCTAAAAATACGGCTTGTTTTTTCAGCGCATTTTCTTCCTTTATAAGGGATATTTTGTTTATCAACGCAATGTTCATCTCCAAACCACCATTGTTTAATATAAGAACCAAACTCTTCAGCAGGAATAACATGCTCAATTTCAATGCGTTCAACTCTACCAGATACTTTTGAAACATCAAAATTTTTAGGGAAAATTAATTTTTTATGTTCATCAAAAGGAATGTTGCAATAAAGAGTATATCGATAATCTGTATAAACTTTTTTAAAGAGCTTATTTCTAGAAGAAGCATAAGATTCATTCGCATAAAAAGGTTCTTCATCAGCGAAAACAGGGGTTGTTATGCAGATAAAAAGAAGAAATTTTAAAATAAATTGTTTTATTTCCATGCTTTAAAAATTACACGAGAATCTCCTCTTTGTCAAGAATCATTCTTAATAATTTTGAGCCTCAGAAAAAATAAAACAATTTATGGGGCGCATTCCATATTTTAATTTATATAGATCAATTTGATTTAATGAAGATTGTTCGCCTAAAGGCGTATAACAAATATTTTGAATAAGTTCTCCATTTTCAAAGATAAGTGTTGCCAAGATATCGCCGTTTTCATAATAAAGTTTAGTTGGTCCATCTAAAATGCCATTTTTAAATGACAAAGAAGATTGAAGAGCTCCATCATAATAATATTGATATTGAATGCCGTTGATGTGACCATTTTGATAGGTTTCTTTTAAAGAGGTATTTCCATTTGGATAAAACATAAAACCTGTTCCTGTTTTTTTGCCGTTTAAATAGGTAACTTTCATTTTTGTTGAGCCATCTATATAAAAGACTTGCACCAAACCATTTATAATATCATTTTGATAAGGAATACTGGCTAATAAATTTTGGTTTGAATAAAAAAATTCTTGAACGCCATTTTTTTTGAAATTTTGATAAGGTGTTTTAGCAAAGATATTTTCATTTTGGTAGTAAATATAATCAATTTGATTTGCTGTAGGCGTATATTTTATATTTCCTAAAAGATTAGAACTCTCTAAATCAGTTTTAATCATTTGAAGAATGGGAACTTGGTTTAAATCCAAAAAACAGTTTTTCCCGTATTCTGATTCATAAGAAGGGCAATTTCCTCTCAGATTAGCAGATGAAGGAAAATTTAATAAACAAATGACTATAAATAAGATTTTTTTCATGTTGTAGATATGGTTGTTAATTGATTTGTTTTCAATATTAAAAATAATTTTTTACTATCAATAAAAAAACCGCCGAGAGGATGCTCGACGGTTTTAGTTTATGATTTGATAATAATTAGAAATTATATCTGGCTCTTAAAATACCGCCTTGAGACTTATAGTCTTGACGGAAAGCACCATTATATTCCAAAGTGATATCAATATTATCAATTGTAGCTGTTGCACCAACAACTGTTTCAATTCCGAATCTATGGAGTCGGTTTCCTTCGATTTGGTAATTGCTTCCACCTAAAACAGAGATGTTAGCATCAGAGTTTTCAGATAAAATATCATATGTTGCTGCAATTCTAGCTGTTGGGCGAATCATTATGTTATTCGTTTTAACAGATGTGCTATATTTGATACCAACAAGTGATGTTAACACGTCTTCTTTTTCGGAATGAACACGTTGAATGCCATCATAATATGAATCAGCATCCACAAAAAGATAACGTAACCCTGCATATGGTCTGATACCGTTTTTGAAAACATAACCAGTCATCACTTGACCACCATAAGAGCTAACATCATATTCACTGCGAAGAAGAACGCCCATTGGAGCTTTTCTTTCTTTATATCTTGAAATGTTATAATTCAAAATAGAGCAAACATACCATTGAGACGGTTGATATTTACCATAAGCAAAGATGTTGTGGCTGTTTACTTTAATATCGCGGCCTAAAGAGTCGGCATCTGTGTTCATAAAGGCATAACCCATACCGAAAAGAACGGTATCAGAGAGTTCTTTATCGGCACCGAATGCAAATCCATGGGAATTTGCTGAGAAACCATCAGATCTTGTTGTTGCATTTTGTTTTGTATGATTATAAAGCCCTTGACCCCAAATGCCAGCACCTTCTGTTAAATCACCGCCAGATGTTCCTTTGATTGTATCCATACGAACAAGAGAAACGTTTGCCAATGTGTTAGCTGTTTCTTTGGCAAGACCAGCTACGAATTGAGAATCTGTTGGAGCGGCTTCTTTTGCAGCTTGAACGGCCGCAGCAGAGTGACCTGTTTGCATAGCATTTGATAAAGCGTTGGCTAAAGCTCCACCTTTACCATTTGTTTTATTTGCATCAATAATGGCAAGCAATGCGTTGGCATCTTGCGTTGAAGCTCCTGTGTTTTGGGCAATTTCACCACTTGATTTTTCCGTTGCAACAATTTTTCCACCTTCTTGTTTGAAGGAATATAAACCATTGTCTGCAATTTTGAAAGTGCCAGAAATGTTGTCTGATTCAATAAAGTTATATGTTTTTGCTGTAATACTTGGGTCTAAAATCAAGTTTAAAGAGGCATCATTAATTGAAACTTTATTAGCACTGATTTTTACCGTGTCATCTAAAGCAGTTGTAAGTGATGACCCTCTGTTAAATGTAACTGTTTCACCAGTGATTTTGCCGTTTAAAGTTAAGTCGCCATTAACAATTGTGTTTTTAACAAGAGCTGTGGCTCCATTAGCAACATTAATCGTTCCCTTGTTAATGGTTAAGGTGTTGACACTAACTTGTTCTAATGTTTCAGATGGTGTAATTTTTGTTGCGTTCCAAACTGCACCATCGTTGAGTGTTAATTTAACGCCATTATCAACAAATAAAGACTCTTCTGTTGGTTTTTTGTCCCAAGAACGGGTGACATTTCCCGTCCAGTATGAATTATTTCCATTTAATGCAATATTGACATAGGCATCAATAACAGATTTAGATGTTGAATCGCTGTAATCAAAGGAAATATTGCCATTGAGTTTCGTTGAAGCTGTTCCTTCTGTATTAATATTAACGGTGGCATAACCACGGGCAACAATTGCTGATAATCCACCAGTGATATCTGTATTCCCAGTAATATTTAAAAGACCTTGGCTCATAGCTGCCACGCCAGTTCTATTTGATTTAATTGTGATATTATCACCAGTTAAAGTAATGGTTGTTGTTGGTTTGTTGGATAAATCAGCTTTATCTGTGTTATTGCCAACATGAACGGCTGCCGTGTCGCCTTCTGTTGAATTTGTTGATTCCAAATAAATATTTTTTGCCATCAATTGAATGCTTGAATGAATTGGATCGGCATTTTTTCCGTTACCAAGAGCAAGAACAGCTTGTTGTTTAGAAATAATCTTGATTGAATCAGTGTTTTCCCCACCTAAAGTGATAGATCCACCTTTGCTACCGTTTACTTTTGTCATCACCCCACGGATTACTTTATCTGTGTTATCCATTGTTGAGGCATCTAAAGTAATGTTTTGATCGGAGTGAGTAATAGGATCAATTGTTCCATCATTATAATACCCGACATAAACAGATTTATAGGCATTATCAAAATTTGATAGATTAATGTCAGCCATTGCTGGAACTGAAGCCATTAAAGCGATGGCATTCATTAAGGCACATTTAATTAAAATGTTACGATATCTTTTAGAAAGCTCTTTAAGAGCTGTATTTGAATATTTCATAAAACACTCCTTTCTTGCTTTTTTGATTCATAATTTATTCAAATAGATATGCTTTTTGGTATACGACTTTAGGTTATATATGTCAAGAGCTATTTCATAAAAATGTCATAATCAAAATCTGGTTAACTGTTTATTTATCAAGAATAAAAACTATCTTCTTTAGGAAAGAGAGGTTTTTGATGAAATTATATATAATATTAAGTATGGTGTTATTAAGCGCGTGTATAAAAGAAAATAAAGTGGCTGTTCCTTTATATTCTGTGACTGATGAAAATATGGGAATTATTACTATTCAAGAAGCAGGTAAAGGAGTGGCATTTTTGATTGATCTATATAATATTCCAAAAGGGCCACATGGATTTCATATCCATGAATTTGATAAATGTGAGTCTTTTTTTGTTGATGGAAAAGAAGTTGTTTTTGGACGAGCCGGTTCGCATTATGATCCGGATAAAACAAAAAAGCATTTAGGCCCAAATAAAAATGGACATAAGGGAGATTTACCTGTTTTGATAGCCGATTTAAACGGAGAAATTAAAACAAGATTTTATAAAAATAATATCACCTTGGATGAGCTCAAAGGAAAATCGCTTATTCTTCATAAAGGAGGCGATAATTATGATGATTCCCCTTTGACCTTGGGTGGTGGCGGTGAAAGAATTGGTTGTGGTGTAATAAAATAATGACGGGCGTTGGCGATAAAATGTATCAAAAAATGATATACGCTTTAAAGGTGGTATATCACTTTTTGTTATCTGCATTCATAAATAAGATTAATTGGTTTATCTCCTTTGGGAAGAACAACGCGATCCAACTTTTCAAATCGCCCAGAGCATTGTTTATAGGCTGACTGATAGCATTTACCTAAAGTTTCACAAGTTGTTTCAAAAGTGCCATACCCATAATCGTTGGTGTAAAGTTCTTTATTGTTTGATGAACAAGCTGAAAGAAAAAGAAGAGGAATAAATAAATATTTTTTCATTAATGGGATCTCCTTTAAGGTATTTGTTTTCGAATAGTTGTTTCATTGATTTGAAGATAGAGATAAGAGTTCTTCATAAAAGTTTGTATGTTTGGTGAATTCAGGTATATCTCTTTTAATGTATCTAAAAGAGGGATATTTTGAATTTTGATATTATAAAAGTATTCATAAGCAGGTTTATCTAAATCTTCTTGGGCATATAAAGTGTTAAGCTTCGTGTTTTTTATTAATGTATCAATAACCATTTCACTTAAAAGCCATTTAAGATGAGGTTGGTCATATTCTGCTGTATTATCATGAAAATTTTGCTGCCATACATAAAACCAAAGAAAGTGAGTGACTTCATGAATAACCATATTTAAAAATTGCTTGGGACCAAATTTATAAAAAATTGAAAAGGTCTGTGAGTTTAAATAACGAGGGCATATGGGATTTAAAGAGATCTGAGCATACATTTGATTAAATAAGGGCCGGCAGTCAATATTAAATATATGAGAGAAAATCTCTGTTAATATTTTTTGATTTGTTTTCCATTGATGAAGATAAATTTTGAGTTGAGTATGAAAAGTATTTTGCTCTTGATCATATATTTTAGATAACTCTGTGGTTAAATATTCTTTTCGTTTACTCCATGAACCATATAACCCTTTTGGCTTATCAAGAGAAGGATAAACTTCAAATAGTTTACTCTTCCAAAATAAGGGTTGATCATTTGTTTGAAACATTAATGTTTCTTGAATGGTTGTTTCTTTTGGAGATATAGTAATATTTAATTCCATAACCCATCCTTTAAGTTCACTTAATAAGAAAGTATAAAGAATGTTATTTAAAATGTAAACCTTAAAAATTTGATATTACTCTAAAGTGCGTTGGCAATTATTTAGTTTTAAGAAGTCAATCGTATATTTATCGATTAATTCTGGAGAATAGGGGTGACTGCGTTTATCTAGATCTTGAAATAATTTTATAAGGTTTTCTTGCCTTTCTCTTTCTTTTAAATTTGCTTGAACATTAAGGCAACATCCAAAAGCTTCTTTATCCATATATCTAAACATTAATCGATTAGGAACCAATATAAAAGAGTCATAATCTTCATTTTCATTTAAGTTTACAAGATGGATATTCTTTGATTTCTCTGATAGCTCTTGCAGCGTTGGATGCTCATCAAAAAAGAAAGAATCTGTTTCATAAGGCATTGCCTTTCTAAGCTTATCATTCGTTAAAACATCATTACTCACAATAATCTTAAATTGACTAGACCATTCCATGGCTTCATCTAAAACGGGATAAAGTTTTTCGAAATCTTGTTTTTGCAAAAAAAGGCAAGCTGGTTTATTTTTGTTTTCATGTAATAAAATGGCAACGGCATATAAAGCTTGTTCATCTTGATAGGGGATCTGATAAAGGTTGCTTTTCTTTTGGTTGATAGCAGATTTAAGCAATCTGATAAATTCATCTGTTTTTGTTTGTGTCATATCTTTGCTCTTATAAATAAATGGCGTTGGCGATTTTTATGAAATGATACTTTATCAAACAAATATGATGATTGTCAATGGCTTTATTTTTAAAATAAAAAAAACGATTGACAAAAAACATGAAAATTGTTAATTTAAATTCAAAAGATAAGTTTAAAAATGGTATTTAAAAACATGTTCTTTAGAAAAAAACAAAAATCTCAAGATAAAGTTGCCTCACACGACATAAATAAAAGTTTTTTGCAAAAATCTTCTGAAAAATCAATTCAAGAAAAAGGCCTTTTTAATGTGAGTTATGTGGATGTTTCTATATATTTGTTTTATGGGGGAGATGCTTTTGTTAAAGATGAAAAAGGTAACTCGTTGGCCCATATTTACCCACAGTTGACAGATAAATTGATTGAAAAAGGGATTGATATTAATCAACAAAATGATGAAGGATATACGCCAGTGATGTATGCTGCGTTGAAAAATCAATTAACTGTTGATTTGATTAAAGCTTCTTCAATTGAGTCATTAAATCAAGTTTATCCAAATGGAGAAACGGTTTTAACAGCCTATCTTTCTCAATCAGGGTATAAAGATAAGGATGTTTTATTTGCTCTTTTTGAGAAGGGAGTTGATGTGAATCAAAAAAATCAAAAAGGCATGAGCCCCCTTGATTATATGGATTCCTATTTATTTGAAGAAGTTGCTGAAAGCATGATTAAACAAGGATTAGACGTAGAAAATGCAACTTATAAAAATAAGCCTTTGTCTTTTTATTTACTGCTTGAAAAACCAAGTTTATTGTTAAAGTTAGATCATATTAATTTAAAACAAAAAGATGAAAATGGGAATACATTATTGCATTATTGGGCAACAGATTTTTCCGATCGATCTCATGCTTGTAATATAAGACCAGCTCTTTTAAAAAAGTTGTTGGAGCAAATTGATATAGATGCTCAAAATTATCAAGGTGAAACACCGCTTTTATCTGCCTTAAAAAAAGGAAGATATATGGATTCATATATGTGTCATGGTGATGTTCATTATGAAACTGTTACAAGAGAATCCCAAGCAAAAATGCTATTAGAGAAGGGGGCCGATGTTTCCATTCCTGATTATTTGCAGAACACGGCGCTTCATTATGCTAGCATGAATGGACTTTCAGAAATGTTGCCTTTATTGGTTCAAAAAGGATTGAATATTTTTGCACTAAATAAAGAAGGTAAAACCGCAAAAGATTATGCAACAGGGATTGCAAAAGAATATTTGAAATTAGCCGAATATGCTAATGAATTTAAAGAAACTAAAGAAAGATATCTTTTATGTAGATCCCTTATGTTGCAACCAAAACAAGAATCTAGAACATATACTGATTAAATTGAGTCAATTATCCTTTAAAGAAAGAGATAACTTCATCAACGTGTCCATTCACTTTAACTTTTCGCCATTCTTTAAGAATATTTAAATTTTCATCTAAAATAAACGTTGAGCGTTCAATACCCATATATTTTCGGCCATACATTGATTTTTGGACCCAAACATTAAATAGGGAAGAAAGGATATGTTCTGGATCTGAAAGTAAAATAAAGTTTAAATTTTCTTTTTCTTTAAATTTTTCATGACTTTTAATACTATCAGGGTTCACACCTATAACAGTAGAGTAGGGGCTTAATCTATTCATGCTATCTCTAAAGTTACAAGCTTCTTGTGTGCAGCCAGAGGTGCTATCTTTAGGATAAAAATATAAAATAACTTTCTTTCCTTTAAAATCATTTAAAGAATATGTCATTTCCTGTCCATCAGGGGAGAGGCCTTGTAACTTGATTTTATTCATGAGAGCTCCTATATATGTATGAGTGCAGGGGACGTTTCTCTTAATATAATTATAAATATCCATAAAAATCAATATTAAAATATTGCTATAAATTTATAACTTTTCATTATTTATATATTTTTAAACAACTAATAGGTTATCTTGTTGATAACACTTATATATTTATATACTATTAAATAATATTTATTATGCGACATAAGGGGCCGGCGGGGCGCAGCCCCAATCTTTAGGCCAAATCGTTAAGAAAAGAGGGGCCTTTATATCAATTTGTTTAGCAGAATATAAGTTTCAAAAAATTTTTAAGGAGTTAACAAACTAAAAAAGGAAATGCTTTTTATGAGATTATAAAAAATAAACATTAATCAAAAAGAAAAAAATATAACGGATGAACGGTATTCCAAAGCGGATCAAATCAATATCTTTAACAGATTTAACTCAATTGATTTAATTTAGAAAAAAGGAAAGGGAATTCATTAAAAAGAAAACAGATTTCTTAAGAAAAAAGAGTTTGACATATTATTTTATTTATGTGTATTAATAAGATATCATATCATTTGATGAGGGGGATTCATATGAGATTAAGTGCACTATTATGTTCGGCAATTTTATTTCTTACGGGATGCGCTGGTTCTCAGTCATCTTTATCGCAATCAGAAGCAAATGATTTTCAAATTAAAAAAACAATTTGTTCTATGCGTCAAGAAGTTGTTGATATGTTGAAATCAACACCAGTTAAACAACCTGTTTGTGAAGGAAGTATTGTTAAAGGATGTCAACCAGTTCTTTATTTTAGATCCGGAAAAGATGAATTATCAGAAGAAACAATCAAAAATTTGGATTGGGCCGTAAGGAAAATGCTTCATTATGAAAGATATCACATTACCATCACTGGCTATGCCGATCAAGTGGGGACACAAGAAGATAATTTGTTTTTATCTGAAAAAAGAGCAAAGGCCGTTCGCGCGTATCTTTTAGACCAAGGGATTGAGGCCGAAAGAATTCAAACAGAATTTAAAGGCGAAGAGTCACCTGTTTGTGAAGAAGATTTTTGTAATGAACTTAACAGACGGACTGAACTGAATATTTATCCAATTAATAATATGTTTCATAATCAAAAAAATGAGGAGTAAGGGATGACATTGAAATTATCAAAAACAGCTTTAAAAGAATTAAAAGCCTTATATCGTGTGGCTTTGTTAGCCTGTATTTTTGGAGGGGCAATGTTATCTGCTTCAATAACATATGCGGCGGCCGGTGATGTGGTTATTGGAACGGATAATTCCGTTTCCAACGAAGGGGGAACCGAAATTTCAGCTAATTTAAATCAGATAGCACAAAATGCCAGTGATATTGCACAGCTGGATACTCGTATTGGAACTGCTGAAAATGCAATTGATGATTTGAAAGATGCTGTTGAAACAAAAGCTAATCAATCAGACTTAACAGCTCTTTCTGATAGAGTTACAACTGTTTCAACAAATGTTGGCACAAATGCTTCGAATATTACAACAAATGCTGCAAATATTACTGCAAATACAGGTAAGATTGCAGATAATGAAGCGGCTATTCAAGAAAATACAGAAAATATTATGACATTGGGCGGGCGTGTTTCAACAGCAGAAACAGATATTGAGTCTCTTCAAACTGCTGTTTCAACTGCAGCAACAAATATTAGTATAAATGCAACGAATATTAACACAAACACTAATAAAATTAGTGCTAATGAGGCCAAGATTGCAGATAATGCTGCAGCAATTTCAGCTAATTCTAGCCGTATTGATACTAATGCAGATGCTATTCAAACAAATGCACAAGGCATTGCCGATAACTTAGCTGATATTACAGAAAATACAGGTAAAATTGCAGATAACACAGCGGCTATTGAGGCTAACACTGATCGCATTGAAGTCAATGAAGGCGCTATTGCTCAAAATAAAACAGCAATTGCAGACTTGGATTCACGGGTTGTTTCTGCTTTAGGGGCTCCATTTAAAGCTGATGGTTCTTGGGCAGCAAGCATTGAAGCAACAGCAGGAAGTAATGGATATAATTATGCTGAAGTTTCAAATGTGATGGCTGCGGTAAACCAAGTTGCTAGCAATATTGGAACGGCTGATCATTTAACAACGGCCGGAACGAACGGCGTTTCTTCTTCTAACACAGTTAATCAAAACATTGATGCTGTTAATGCGGCTGTTGGGGACAGAACGTATACGGCGCAAAATAATGTTTCATCAAGAGAAACAGTCACTCAATCTGTTGATAAATTAGATAGAGCCATTGGCAACCGTCAATATGCCAGCGCAAGATATATTTCTTCAGGAAGTAATTTAACAACAGCAATGGGTATTTTAGATAGCAACTTGGGAAGAGTTGAAGATCGAGTAGATAATTTAGAAGATAGAACAAATAAAATGCATCATGAAATGAAATCTGGTTTTGCAAGTTTAGCAGCTATGTCTGCTTTGGTTCCAAATGCAAGAGCAAATGGTAATACTCAAATTTCATTTGGAACGGGTTATTACCGTGGAACAACTGGTTTTGCCGTTGGTGGATTCCACTATGTGAATGATGATGTATTACTTAATGCAGGTGCTGCTTATGCGGGGAATGGCTCGGCAACATTTAAAAGCGGTGTCACATTTGGTTTCTAAATTAATATTTCGTTAAAAAAAACAGGGAGCTTTTGCTTCCCTGTTTTTTTAATTGCGTTGGTTAACCTTTTGATTCACTTTAGGGTTTGCTATTGTCTTGATAACAGGTTTTGGGTCATTTAGATAATATCCAAACAAACTTAAAATATTTTTAAAAGAGTCTCCTCTTTGCATTTTATCAATCACGATGGTGTAATAACGCGCTTGGCTTTGAATATTGGGAGCTTGAATTTCTTTGGGTAAGAAAGGGTTTTCCTCTTGAATATGGTTATAAATTTTTATAATTTCATTAAATTGATTTTTTTTATAAAGTTGATGAACCTGTTTAGAAACATCTTCTGGTAATTTATAAACAGGTTGAATGAGTGCTGCCGTGCTTTCATCTAATTGGGGCGAAATAATTCCTAAAGTTTTTGAAATTTCGCCTGAAAAGATATGTGTTGGCGAAAGGGATAATCTAAGACCTGTTTTTTCGCGCCATTCTTCTTCAAGTTTTTGAGTCGCCTCTTTTTGAGTTTGTATTGTTAATTGTGGTTGAGGGTTTTTACACATTAATTTAGGGTAATAATAACTTTTCCAATATTCAATGTGTTCGCTTAATTCTTTAAAAGATTTTGGCAATAAGTGAATATGATTTTTCTTAAGTAAATTATAAATTTTGGTTCTTGAAGCTTGCAAATGAAGTTGGCATAAAAGTTCTAATGTGCTTTCATGAGCCTCAATTTGAATGTCTCTCAAAGTTGCGCCAATTTTTTCTTCCTTTATTAAATTAGGGTTATATGGAATTAACGAGGGATCTTTTATCACTTTTAGGGCTATTTGTTGAATTTCTTGCCTGCTTATACTTGAAACAAACTCTTGTTTAGGCGTTTGAATGATTAAATCATAAGATTTAGCTTCGGCTTCTCTTGCCAACGCATTAAGCATATGAAAGACGCCATCAGTTTCTTTGTCTCTAAATAAATGATGTCCTGTTTGAATAATATGCCTTAATTCATGAAAAAAAGTTTCAACATTAATTTGATTATCATAATTTTTAACCATAATAAAGGGTTGATGATCTTTTACTCCGGCCATACCACTGGCTTGTTTTTTATCTAATGTAGGTATCGCGCTTTGACTTATATCAATCTTTAATTGAAGAGGCCTGTTTGTTTGTTCATGGTTTTGGCAAATAAAACAAAATTCATTTAAAAGGCGATGAGCTAAAACGCTATATTTTGTTTGGTTAAGGAGGTATTCAAAAAAATCATCCTTTTGCTGTTCTTGATTCAGATCAGAGGATTCTTTATCTGTTTTAAGTATGATATGACGTTTAATCAAACTGATATCTTCATCAGAAAGAGGATCGTATGCTATACCATCTTCAAGTAAATTTTTTCCGGTTCCATATATTTCAAGGCCCTTTTGAAAAGCGTTAAAATTTTCTGGACTTAAGATTATATGTAATGAAGTCCCATTTTTATTACTTATGGATTGAATGGTTGGGTTTAAATCATGTAAATAAAGAAAGTCAAAAAAAAGATCTTGAGTTTCTTCATTAAAATCAGAACAATCAAATGAAAACCCATGTGGGGATAGATTCCAATTTTTCTTACCAGCAGCTTCATTGATTATTTGAGAAAACATAATTCACCCCCATTTTTTAATCCCTAAACCTTTTATTTGCCATTTATTATATCATAAAACAGAAGATAAGTCAATTTAAAACAAGATATTAATAAAAAAATTGACAAATTATAAAAAAGTATTATAATGGCCAAAAATGAAAGCTTTTTCATAGTATGAGAGGATTTTTTATGAACAGTCAACAAAAAATTTTGAATGAGAATTTTTTATATTATGTGCAAGAAAATAATATCATAAAGGCCCAAAAATCGATTGAGGCTGGGGCTGATGTGAATGCATTAGACGTATCGTTTGGCAGATCTGCTCTTATTTATTCTATTTTTAATGAAAATATGGATATGTTTAAGATGTTGCTTGAAAAAGGGGCAAATCCAAATAAATTAGCTAATTATAAAAATAGATACTTTTCTCCTTTAATGGTTTGTGCAATGATGAATTCATATAAAAAAGCAACAGAAACCCAAAAAGAAATGGCAAAAATTTTGCTTGAAAAGGGCGCTGATATTAATGCAACAGATCATCATGGCAGAACAGCTCTTGTTTTAAGTGTTTATTATTGCCAACCAGAAATGGCAGAGTTGTTAATTAAAAATGGAGCTGATGTGAATAAGGTAAAAGAGGGTGAACCAACAGCCTTAAAAATTGCTCAATTGAATTGGTCTAAATATAAAAGTTTTGAACAAGTGATTAAACTTTTGGAAGAAAAAACAGAGCAATCATCAAATCTTCTTGTAAAATCTATTGTTAAACAAGAAGTAAAGATTTCTAAAAATCAAATGGATGCTTTTAATCATCAAAATGATGGGAACTAGTTTAAAAACCATTTATATAAGTGAAAAAAAAGGTATCCGTTTGATAGGGTGCCTTTTTTTATAGATATCACTAAGCATTTAAATATAAATCCAGTGATTAAAATAAAGAAGGGTTAAAAGAACTGTAAGAAGTTGAAATGCAAATTGTTATCGTTTGATTTGAGATCAGTTAAAGCCAATGAGTTTATAGTGCACTAACCAGAGCATCTTGCTGATGAATGGTCACTTTTTATTGAGCCTTTCATTTTCTATTCTTTTCATACAAAAAAGCACTCCTTAAGGAGTGCTTTGGTGCGGAAAGCCGGAATCGAACCGGCACGGGAGCAAAGTCCCAACAGATTTTAAGTCTGTTGCGTCTACCAGTTCCGCCATATCCGCATAAGAAATCTTGAATTGGTAGATTCGATAGATGACATCATATCTTAAAATAAATCACACGTCAAGAGTTTTTTTTGAAAAAAAGTAAAAATTTTTCATTTTTTTTATAAGTGATTATTTTTTTTATGAAAATAAATTAAAAAAACATGAATTGACGTTCAATATCTAAAAAAAAAGAAAAGAAAGAAGTATAAGAAAATGAAATGATAAAATAAAAATAAGTTGTTTTTTTTAAATTTCATTTGTTTAAAATCAATATTTTTTATAAATATCTCTTGATAAATGTTTTAAAAATATGCTATTTTCTTTTATACACAAAGAGAAGGAGCTTTACAATGGATGAATTTGATAAAATCAGAGAGTTAACTGAAGATTTAACAAATAGACGGGAACCAAGTTTTACAGGGTTTTATCAGACTAAAACTTCTGAATCAGAGCCAAAAAAAGAAGAATTAAAAGAGGAGACAACTAACTCTTTTAACCCTTCATTTTCATCTTCAGATCCCGTTTTTGAATTAAATTCTTCTGCAACAGCGCAAACAGAAGATGTTGCTTTGCCTAAAGAGGCCACTCATGAATTAAAGCCATCAGAAGAAACAGAACCTGAAATTAAGATTTATGATTTTTCAAAACCAATTGAAGAAGAAATTTCTTTTATCCCAATAGAAACGGAATCTCAAATTGAAGAAAAAAACTTTCCTTCTTTAAAATTGCATTTGATTTTAATTTCTGTTCTTGTTGTGATTTTGGGGATTTCTCTCACTGGATTTTTTATTTTTCAGGTAAGTGAAGCAGAATCAGATGAAGTTGAAACCATTTTGGCTTCTCCAGATGTTGTGAAAGAATTGCCAGAGCATGCAGGTGGTATAGTAATCCCTGATCAAGATAAGTTGGTTTATAATCGTATTCGTTCCGATAATGTGACCACAAAAGTTGAAAGCTTATTCCCTGAACCTGAAAAGCCGGTTGTGCCTCAAATTTTGGCTATCGAGCAAAATGCACCTGAAGCGACATTTGTTAATGTGAAAGAGATGAAAACGGTGAATCCGCTTGAAGAAGAGAAAAAAGAAGTTAAAGTTATTGAACAAAAGAAAGAAGAGTTAGTTGTTGAGCCAGTTCAAGTCGTTCAACAAGTTTCACCTGTTCAACAAGTTGTTGCTCCGGTTGTTCAAAAAGAAGAAGTATTGACTCCTAAAAAAGAGGTGATTGAATTAGCCCCTGTTGAAAAGGTAACAGTTAAAAAAGAAGTTAAACCAACGCAAAAGGAAATTTGGCGTGTTCAATTATTTGCCTCTAACAATAAGGCTGCTGTTGAAAAAGCTTGGAAAGTTATGAAAACCAAACATGTGAAGCTTTTATCCAATATGTCATATATTATTAAAAAGGTTGAAATTCCAAGAAAAGGGGATTTTTATCGTTTACAAGTTGGCCAATTCCCAACAAGAGAAATGGCTGATGGCATGTGTTCAAAATTAAAAGCCAAAAAACAAGATTGTATCCCTGTTAAATAAAAAGGATTTAAAATGAGTAATTTTTTATATGGTTTAAGTGTTTGGGCCATTCCATTGGTTCTTTGTATGGTTGTTCATGAGTTGGCTCATGGATATGTTGCCATGAAGCTTGGCGACAAAACAGCTCAAAGAGCAGGGCGTTTAACTTTAAATCCTGTTGCTCATATTGATCCTATGGGAAGCATCTTTCTTCCTTTAATTCTTGTTTTATCTTCTTCACCTGTTTTATTTGGATGGGCCAAACCAGTTCCTGTGAATTTTAGTGCCTTAAATAACCCTAAAAGAGATATGGGGCTTGTGGCAGCAGCAGGCCCTGTTTCAAATATTTTATTGGCCATTCTTTTTGTTTTTTTTGGCAGAATTGTTTTAGAAATTGTTCCTGTTTCTTCCCCAGTTTTCATTTGGTTAAAAGATAATATTATGAACGGGATTTTATTTTCCCTTGTTTTAGCCGTTTTTAATTTATTGCCTATTTTGCCTTTAGATGGGGGAAGAATTTTGGTTTCATTGTTACCAAAAAAATTAGCCTATCAATATCAGCAAACAGAAAGCTATGGTATGTATATTTTATTAGGGTTAATGTTTTTACCATTTGTTTTGGGCATTAATGTTATCGGGTTATTTATAGGAAGCATTTTGCCTTATTTATATGAATTTATTATGTGGTTAGCATTTTAAAAAATCCGCCAAAAGGCGGATTTTTTATTCTGTTTAAATTTTGCCAGTTGAACCAAAACCGCCGCTTCCACGAGAAGTGTTTTCTTCAATATTTTCTGTTTCTTCAATTTGAGCTTGAATAACAGGGCAAATAACTGCTTGAGCAATGCGTTCACCTGGATTAATTGTGAATGGTTTATCGCTTAAATTAATTAAAGGTGTTTTGATTTCACCACGATAGAAAAAATCAACAGTTCCTGGGGAATTAATAATGCCAATGCCATGTTTTGCAGCTAATCCAGAGCGCGGTCTGATTTGCAATTCATAATTAAAACCCATATCATTATCTGGGATCATTTCCATTTTAATGCCACAAGAAATCAGTTTAAATTCATTAGGTTCTAATGTAACTGGTTCGCTGATGGCGGCTCTTAAATCAAACCCAGAATCTCCCGGATGTTTATAAGAAAGTTTTTCCCATTCTTTATCATATGAAGGTAAATATTCAATTTTTATTTTAAACATAATTTTTCCCTTTTTGATCGAATTTATAACAGGGCTTAAATCTAAAGAACAAATTTTTTATTGTCAAATAAAAAAACAATAAAAAATGATTGATTTTTTCAAAGAAATCTATATAGTAAGTTTTATATTTTTTAATATGAAAAGGAGATATAATTATGTTTATTTCAAATGCTTTTGCTGGAACGGTTGGAACAGTTGCTCAAAATACACCTGGTGGGGGTGATTGGGTTTCTCTTTTACTTCAAATCGCTCTTGTTTTTTTAGTTCTTTATTTATTGCTTATTCGTCCTCAACAAAAACGTTTTAAAGAACATGAAAAAGCATTAAACAGCATTAAAAAAGGCACAAAAGTTATTGTTGGTGGAATTATTGGTTCGGTAACAACAATTGAAGAAGATAAACTTAAAATTGAAATTGCAAAAAATGTGGAAATAACTGTTGTAAAAGCATATGTTTCTCAAGTTTTGGATGAAAAAAAATAAAAAGGAAATAAGATGTTTGGATATTCTAAATTTAAAATAGGTATTGTTGCTTTAACAATATTTTTAGGTATTTTGTTTTCGGTTCCGACATTTCTTTCGGAAACAACGCTTAAAAGCTTGCCAAAATCTGTTCAAAGCTGGTTTAAACCAATCACGCTTGGGCTTGATTTGCAAGGCGGTTCTTATTTGTTAATGGAAGTGGATACACAAGATCTTTTAAAAGAAAGATTAGTCACTTTAGCAGATTTATCTCGATCCGATTTACGTAAAGGAAAAATCAGATTTTCTGGCTTAACTGTTGAAGAAGGTCAAATGAAAGTTCGCATTTTAAATGCTGGGGATGTTATGTCTGCTCGTGAAATCATCAGAAAAATTGAGCCTTCTTTATTAACAATTGAGACTGAAGAAAATATGCTTAAAGTTTCTTATACTGAAAAAGCTATTGAGGAAATGCAAAGAAAAGCCGTTGAACAATCTGTTGAAATTGTTCGCCGCCGTATTGATGAACTTGGCACAAAAGAACCTCAAATTCAACAACAAGGAACAAATAGAATTGTGATTCAGTTGCCAGGGGTTCAAGATCCATCAGAAATTAAAGCATTGCTTGGTAAAACAGCTAAAATGACATTTCATTTAGTTGATGAAGAAACATCTGTTCAAGCTGCTCAAATGGGCAAACTTTCTCCTGATTCTATGTTGGTTACGGGTGATGAAACAGGTTATGTTGTTTTAAAACGTCGTGTGGTTGTAAGTGGTTCACAATTAGATGGAGCTAAAGGAAGCTATGATGAAAATGGCGCTCCTGCAGTTTCATTTAGTTTTAAAGCTGCTGGTGCTAAAGAATTTGCTAATGTTACGCGCGAAAACGTTGGTCGCAGATTAGCCATTGTTTTAGATGGGAAAGTTTTAAGTGCTCCAACAATTAACACACCGATTACAGGTGGGCAAGGTATCATTACTGGTAATTTCACAATGCAAGCCGCCAATGATTTGGCTTTAATGCTTAGAGCAGGGGCTTTACCAGCACCTTTAATTGTAGCTGAAGAACGCGTTGTTGGTCCAGGATTAGGGGAAGATTCAATTAAAGCAGGAACAGGCGCTTGTTTAATTGGTTTGGCCTTTATCTTTATTTTTATGTTAGTAGTTTATGGATCTTTTGGTATTATTGCAGATATCACCTTGTTGGTTAATGGAATTTTATTATTGGCTCTTTTAAGTCTTTTAAATGCCACTTTAACATTGCCAGGTGTAGCGGGTATTGCTTTAACCTTAGCCATGGCTGTTGATGCGAATATCTTGATTATGGAACGTATGAAAGAAGAAATCCATCGTGGGGTTAAAAATCCACAAGAAGTTATTAAGAGAGGGTTTGCTGGTTCTTTCTCTGCCATTTTTGATGGCCAGTTGACAACTCTTTTTGCAGCCCTTTTCCTCTTTATGTTAGGATCAGGATCTGTTCGTGGGTTTGGTATCACATTGGGCCTTGGTTTGGCAACAACGATGTATGCAGCTATTGTTGTCAATAAAGTGATTTTCATGGTTTGGTATATGATTAAAAAGCCAAAAACAATTAATATATAAGAGGCTATACATGTTAAAAAAATTATTTAGAAAAAGAGATTATAACTTTGATTTTATGAAAATTCGAAAAATCGGGTTTTCAGTTGCTGTTGCCTTAGTTCTTGCCAGTGTTACATCTTTTGTTATTAAGGGATTAAATTTTGGTATTGATTTTCAAGGTGGTATTTTAGTGGAAGTTTCTTCAACTAAATCAGTTGATATTTCAACACTTAGAAAAGATTTAAATGGATTAAAAGATTTATCTATTCAATCAGCTGGTCTTGATGGAAATATTTTCCTTATTCAAGCTCAACCTGAAAAAAATCAAACAGGCACTCAAGTAGTTGATCAAATTAAATCCATTTTGGGATCTGATTTTAATTATGAACGCGTTGAAGTGATTGGCCCAACAATTGGGGAAGAATTAAAGAAAAATTCTTTATTGGCTTCTGTTTTAGCTCTTTTAGCTATTGCTATTTATATTTGGTTTAGATTTGAATGGCCTTTTGCTGTTGGGTGTTTAATTTCTTTAGCTTTTACCTTAATTGTTGTTCTTGGCTTATTCTCAGCCTTTTACTGGGAATTTGATATGGTTGTGGTTGCCGGTGTTCTTTCTTTAGCTGGGTATGCTTGTAATGATACAATCGTCACTTATGACCGTGTACGTGAAAATTTAAAGAAACATCGTGCAAAATCAACAGATGCTATTTTAAACCAAGGGATTAATGAAACATTATCTAGAACTATTTTAACAGGGATTTCAACTCTTGTTATGATTTTTGTTTTACTTGTGATGGGTGGAACAACTTTAAGAGGGTTCTCTCTTTCATTATTCTTTGGTATTTTATTTGGTACATTTGCTTCTATTTTCGTTGCCGTACCATTGCTCAGATATTTTGATATCAAAGTATTGGGTGATGAATCCGCAGGAGCTTATAAACCAAAAGAATAAAAATATAATCATTATAAACGCCTCCTTTGTTAAGGGGGCGTCTTTATTATGCAAAAACATGTTTTCATATATGATCAAGAGGGCGTGCATGAATAACTTTTGCGCGCAGAACTGTTTAACGGGATAGGTATATAAATAAACCGCTTTGTTTTCAAAAGCGGTTTATTTTACTATGAACTAAAAAGAGAATTCTTTTTTATTCGCTTTTAGCTAATTGTTCATAAAGTTTAAAGCGGTTTTCAATTTGCTTTTGTGCTTTTTGAACTAATTCTTCATAATGAGCAGCGTTTGTTTGTTTCACCGCTTTAAAGCGAGATTCAAGAGCCATAAATTCAGAAACAGGCTTTGTTGGCTTGCTATCCAATTGGAATGGATTTAAACCTTGTTCGCTTCGTCTTGGGTCAAAACGATAAAGCGGCCATAATCCTGTTTCAACAGCAAGTTTTTGATGATCAAGACCTTCTTTTCCAATATCATAACCATGAGAAATACAATGGCTATATGCAATAATTAAAGATGGTCCATTAAAGCTTTCTGCTTCATTTAAAACTTGAAGTGTATGCATATCTTTAGCACCTAATGAAATGCTGGCAACATAAACACCGCCACTTGAAGCTGCAATCATGCCCAAATCTTTTCTTGGTAATTCAGAACCCGCAATAGCAAATTTAGCTGAAGCCCCAATTGGTGTTGCTTTAGAACGTTGACCACCTGTGTTTGAATAAACGTTTGTATCCATAACCATAATGTTAACGTTTTTACCACTATATAAAACATGGTCTAATCCACCATAACCAATATCATAAGCCCAGCCATCTCCGCCTAAAATCCAAACAGATTTTTTAACCAAGTAATCAGCATTATCAAGTAAGAGTTTTGCTTTTGGTGTTAAAATACGTTCTAATTTTTCTTTTAACTCTTGAACGCGTAAGCGTTGTTCTTGAATGCCTGTTTCAGTTGATTGATCGGCATTAACAATGCTGTCAACCAATGTTTCGCCAACTTCAGCACTCATTTCTTTTAAAAGTTGCAAAGAAAACTCTTGTTTTGAATCAACACTTGTGCGAATACCTAACCCAAATTCGGCATTGTCTTCAAACAAAGAGTTTGCCCAAGCAGGCCCATAACCATTATTGTTTTTAGCATAAGGAGTTGTTGGTAAATTACCGCTATAAATAGATGAACAACCTGTTGCATTGGCAACAATTAAACGATCCCCAAATAATTGAGTCATCATTTTAACATATGGTGTTTCCCCACATCCTGCACAAGCACCAGAAAATTCGAATAATGGACGCATTAAAGCCAATGATTTAATTTGTTTTGGATTTAATTTTGTTCGATCTGGATCTGGTAAAGACATAAAGAATTCAAAATTTTTAATTTCATCTTCTAAATGATTTTCAATAGGTTCCATCATCAATGGCTTTTTATTTGGATCCAATCTATCTTTTACAGGGCAATTTGTTGTGCAAAGACTGCAACCCGTGCAATCTTCTGGAGCAACTTGAATCATGAATTTTTCTCCAGCAAATTCTTTGCCTTTGTAATCAGCTGTTTTAAAGCCGGCTGGAGCATTTTTAAGTTGATCAACAGAAGCGGTTTTTGCCCTGATTGCCGCATGAGGGCAAACGCTGATACATTTACCGCATTGAATACAAATGCTTGGATCCCAAACAGGAATTTGAGTTGCAATACGGCGTTTTTCATATTTTGCTGTATCAGTTGGCCAAGTGCCATCAGCTGTCCATTCTAATTTGCTGACAGGTAATTGATCGCCTCTACCTTCAATAATTTTTCCAGTCACTTCTTGAAGCAATGCTGGAGCTGTTGAAGGAATGCCAGGTTGTCTAAAATAAATAGAATTGACTTCGCCAATTTCAATTTGGTGTAAATGTTCTAAAGAAGCGTCAATAGCTTTAATATTAGCATCAATAACTTCTTGTCCTTTACGGGCATAGGTTTTTTCAACTGCTTTTTTAATTTTTTGAATGGCTTCTTCTTTAGGTAAAACACCAGAGATCGCAAAGAAACAAGTTTGCATAATTGTGTTAATTCTGCGACCCATTCCCGTTTTTAAAGCCACATCAACAGCATCAATTGCATAAAGTTTAATCTCTTTATCAACAATTTCTTGTTGCACTTCTCTTGGAAGCGAGGCCCAAACATTTTCTTTTTTCTCTTTTGTGTTAATCAAGAAAACAGCATTTTTGCTGGCATAAGAAAGCACATCTGTTTTAAATAAAAATGGCATATGATGGCAAGCAACAAAACTTGCTTTTTGAATTAAATAAGGGGCTTTAATTGGATTTTTTGAAAATCTTAAATGAGAAGTTGTCATTCCACCTGATTTTTTTGAATCATACACAAAATAAGCTTGACCAAAATAATCATCCCCATCAGCAATAATTTTAATAGAGTTTTTATTTGCGCCTACAGTTCCATCTGAACCAAGACCAACAAAGATGCAACGTGAAACATCTTCAGCTTCAATATCAAAATCAGGATCATAATCTAATGATAAATTGGTAACATCATCTTGAATTCCAACCGTGAAATGAGGTTTTGTTTGATTTTCAAAAACAGCTTTTGCCATGGCTGGTGTAAATTCTTTTGATGAAAGACCATATCTACCACCTAAAACTTTTGGCATAGATGTTAATGATCCATTTGCAACGCCTTCAGCTAATGTTGAAACAACATCTAAATAGAGTGGTTCACCAACGGATCCAGATTCTTTCGTTCTATCTAACACATTGATATATTGAACTGTTTTAGGTAAAGCTTTAAGGAAAGCTTCTTTAGGGAAGGGGCGATATAAACGAATACCAATAACCCCAACTTTTTCCCCATTTTGATTTAAAACTTTAGCTGTTTCTTCCAATGTTTCAACGCTTGATCCCATTGCGATAACAACTCTTGTTGCATCACTTGCGCCTTTATATTCAACCAAATTATAGCTTCTACCTGTCACTGAAGCAAATTTTTTCATGGCTTCTTCAACAAATGAAGGACAGTTGTTATAATATTTATTGGCAGCTTCTTTAATTTGGAAAAACACATCAGGGTTTTGAGCTGTTCCTTTAATTTTTGGGTTTTCTGGTTTTAAAGCATTTTGACTCATAAAATGAGTTGGAATATCTTTCATTAATTCTTTTAAATCATCATCTGAAAGAAGCTCAATTTTATTAATTTCATGACTTGTTCTAAATCCATCAAAGAAATGAATAAATGGAATTCTGGAAAGGAAAGTTGACATTTGAGCAACAGCCGCCATATCTTGTGCTTCTTGAACGGAATTTGAAGCAAGCATTGCGAAGCCTGTTTGTCTACAAGACATAACGTCTGAATGATCGCCGAAAATTGAAAGGGCATGCCCGGCCACAGTTCTTGCGGCCACATGCATCACAAAAGGCGTTAATTCCCCAGCGATTTTATACATATTTGGAATCATTAATAATAAGCCTTGAGAAGCGGTGTATGTTGTTGTCATAGAACCGGCTTGTAAAGAACCATGAACAGCGCCAATAGCTCCAGCTTCTGATTGCATTTCAAGAACATCTGGCACTTTGCCCCAAATGTTTTTAACACCAGTACTGGCCCAAGCATCAGACCATTCTCCCATAGGAGAAGAAGGTGTAATCGGATAAATAATAGAAACTTCGTTTAATTTATGTGCAACTAAAGCGGCAGCTTCATTCGCATCAACCATTTTAATTTGTTTTTCAGACATCTTTTTTCCTTTCGCCCAAAAATGTTTTTTTATGCATTTTTTATACACGAAATAAAAAAAATTGTCTAGTATAAATGCCTAGAAGAGGCATAAAATTGTATCTATTTGTTTTAAAAAGAAATTTTATTTGCTGCGACCAAAAAGTCGTTCAACGTCTGGTAATTTTAACTCAATATAGGTGGGTCTACCATGAATGCATTGGCCAGAAGTTGAGCATTCTTCCATTTGGCGCAACAAAGCATTCATTTCAGCAATCGTTAAGTTTCGACCAGCTCGAATGGAGCCATGACAAGCCATTCGTGCACAAATATCTTTAATCTTATCTTTTAAAAGAATTGTATCTTCAAATTCTTTCAATGTTTGCGCCAAATCTTCCATTAACTTAGCAATATTTGTTTTGCTAAATATGGAAGGCATTTCGCGCACAACAATGCTATTGCCCCCAAATGGTTCAATCACAAAACCAAAAGATTTTAATTCTTCAGCGCGTTCTAAAAGAATAATGGCTTCATCTTCTGAAAGATCAATAATTTCAGGAATCAGAAGGAGTTGCGCTTGTAAAGAATCATGATTTTTAATTAAACGCTCATATGTTAAACGTTCATGAGCAGCATGCTGATCGGTGATAATAATGCTATCTTTTGTTTGAGAAACAATATAAGTTTCATGCATTTGAGCTTTTGCAAAACCTAAAGGTGGAAACTCATCTGTTTGGGCGTTTATTTCATTGTTAATTGAAGATGTTTGTTCTTCATAAGTTTTAACGCTAAATGTTGGTTCTAAAAAACGAATAGACTCTTGTTGAATTGGTTTTTCAGTTGAAAGCGGTGAAGGAGAAATATATCTTTCAGAAGAAGGAATGAAAGAGTTTTCTTGCTTCATAAAATCAACAGAAGATTCTTTTTCTTTAGATAACAAATAAGAAGGCATTTCTTTTTCAAAAGAAAAAGAGGTGTGTTTTGCAATGGATGGTATATATGTTGTGCTTTTTTCAAGAGCGCCAATTCCAATGGTTGAACTTGTTCTATGTCCATTTTCAGCCAATACATTTCTAATTGAAGAAACCAATAATCCTCTAATTTTTGGAGCATTTGCAAAACGAACTTCTGTTTTGGCTGGATGCACGTTTACATCAACTTCTTGTTGAGGAACGGATAAAAAGAGGGCTAAAACCGGATGCGTATCATGCCCAATTAATCCTTGAAAAGCACCTCTAATTGCTCCGATTAAAACTTTATCTTTTACAAATCTGCCGTTCACAAATAAATATTGGTCTTGACTGGTGGATCTTGTATAGGTTGGTAATCCAACAAAGCCTGTTAATTTCGTTCCGTCATAATCAGCTTCAATGGCTAGAGCGTTTTCATCAAAAGCTTTACCGATTACTTGTGTAATCCTTAAAAGAAGGGTTGTGGCAGGTGGATAATTTAAAATGGTTCGTTTTTCATCTGATAAAGAAAAATGAATTTGAGGATAAGCCATTGCTAAACGGTTGACCGTATCCTTAATATTTAATGTTTCAGATTGAGCTGATTTTAAAAATTTTAAACGGGCAGGGGTAGCAAAGAATAAATCCCTCACTTCAACTGTTGTTCCATAAGTGGCTGGAACAGGGACAAGCTCTTTTTTTTCACCGCCTTCAACCCTTATTTTCCAAGCTTCATCCATTTGTTTTGTTCTTGATGTAATGGAAAGCTTTGAAACGGAGGCGATAGATGGTAAAGCTTCACCTCTAAACCCTAAAAAACAAATATGAAATAAGTCGTCATCTGGTAATTTACTGGTTGCATGACGTTCAACGCAAAGCTCAAGCTCTTCTTTACTCATTCCTTTGCCGTTGTCCGTTACCGAGAAAAATGCTTTGCCACCATCTTGAATTTTAATATCAATTCTGGAACTGCCTGCATCAATTGCGTTTTCAATTAATTCTTTTAATGCCGCAGAAGGGCGTTCAACAACTTCACCCGCTGCAATTTGATTAATTAAATTTTGTGGAAGAAGACGAATAGATGCATTATTCATGAATATATACCTTGATGGATTTTGTAATTGAAATAAAGTTTTTATCTTTCTTCAAAGCAAGTTTTTTTGGTTTTAAAGAAAGAGGTTTTGGTTGTATACTTCCCAAAAGTAAATCAACCTCTTTTTCAGAAAGGTTTTTTAATTCTTTATTTTTAATTTTTTGATAAAGAGCTTCTTTTTGAGCATACAAGCGATAATTTTTTGAAATTAGAGCTAAACTTTCATAAAAAAGAATATCAGAAACTTTTTCAACAAGTGAAACTTCTTTTTTCTTTTCTTCAAGCTCTTTTTTCATTTTGATACCCAGTTAATTATCGCTTGTATTTTTAGTTATCGACGTAAATTTCTTACTTTTTCAATTAAAGCATTGGTTGAAGAATCGTGTTTAAGTTTTTGTTTTTTGTCAAGTAATTCGGGCAAAACTGCTTTTGCAAGTTGTTTGCCTAATTCAACGCCAAATTGATCAAAACTATTCACGCGCCAAATAACACCTTGAACAAAAACCTTGTGTTCATAAAGCGCAATCAAGCGACCCAATGCCTTTGGTGTCATTTTTTCAAACAAAATGGTGTTGCTTGGTCTATTCCCCGTAAAAGTTTTAAATGGGATTAATTCTTCTGAAACACCTTCTGCTTCAAGCTCTTCTTTTGTTTTGCCTTTCATTAAGGCTTCTGATTGAGCGATCACATTGGCAAGCAAGATGTCATGATGCATTCCTGTTTCATTTAAAGAATAAATCGGTGCAATAAAATCAGCAGGGACCATGTGTGTGCCTTGATGAATTAATTGATAAAATGAATGTTGTCCATTGGTTCCAGGTGTTCCAAATAAAATTGGACCTGTCATATAATCAACTTCTTTTCCATTTTTCTTAACGCTTTTTCCATTACTTTCCATATCTAACTGTTGTAAATATAATGGAAATTTATCTAAATATTGATCATAAGGGAGAACAGCATAACTTTCGGCGCCTAAATACGTTGTGTTCCAAATCCCAATTAAGCCTAAAATAACTGGTAAATTCTTTTCAAATGATGTTTCTTTAAAATGCTGATCTAGTTCATGTGCCCCTTCAAGCATTTCAATAAAACCATCATATCCAATGCCAATCATTAAAGATAATCCAATGGCTGACCAAAGGGAGTATCTTCCTCCAACAAAATCCCAAAAAACAAACATATTTTTGGTATCAATTCCAAAGGCTTTAACAGCTTTAGCATTTGTTGAAACGGCAACAAAATGATTTTTTGTTGCTTCTTGACCCAAGTGAACGCTCACCCAATCTTTAGCAGTTTGGGCATTTGTCATAGTTTCTTGAGTTGTGAAAGTTTTTGAAGAAACAATAAAAAGGGTTGTTTCAGGATCGCATTTATTCAATGTTTCAGTGATATCTGTTCCATCAACATTTGAAACAAAATGAAAATTAAGTTTCGGTGTTTTATAAAAAGATAAAGCTTCTAAAGCCATTCTTGGCCCCAAGTCAGAGCCACCAATGCCAATATTAACAACATCTTTAATCTCTTTACCTGTTGCCCCTTTAAATTCGCCTGACCGAACTTTATCTGAAAAAACTTTCATTTGGTCTAAAACCTTGTTAATTTCGGGCATCACATTTTTATCATCAACATAAATTGGTGTGTTAGATCTGTTTCTTAAAGCAACATGCAAAACCGGGCGATTTTCCGTTGTGTTAATGCGTTTGCCTTCAAACATATCTAAAATAGCCTCTTTTAAATTTGATTCTTCAGCTAATTTAAGCAATAAGTTAAGTGTTTCGTCTGTAATCTTATTTTTTGAATAATCCAATAACATATCTTGAAAGTTGATATGAAATTTTTCAAAACGCATAGGATCTTCTTCGAAAAGATTTTTTAAATGAGTTTGGTCAATTGTTTTTTTATGTTCAAGTAACTCGTTATAAATAGTCATTTTTTTACTCCGCTGTTGAAGCTTTTGTTAATTCTTGTTGTGGCATTTTAGGTAACACAAAAAATTCAGGTGGCATCACAATTGATTGGCCGTTCACAACTTGAGTTGGGGCCAAAGGTGGTTTTTTTTGAGCACAACCGGCCACTAAACATAAACAAAAGCAAATAAAGATGAATTTTTTCATTTTTGTTCCTCTTCTTTCTTTAAAAATATTTGGATAAAAATAATGAAAGCACCTAGACAAATAAAAGAATCTGCAAGATTGAATGCAGGCCAATGATATGCATTAAAATGAAAATCTAAAAAATCAACAACATGGCCCAATCTTATGCGATCTACAATATTAGCAAGAGCCCCTCCTAAAACAAAGGAAAGACCAATTTTTGTTTTGTTATCCTTTTCTTTTATCATCCAGTATAATACGCAACAACAAATTACTAATCCCATTCCAGCTAAAAGTAGGTGCCCATATTCAGCTGTGTTATAAAACAAAGAAAAACTCACCCCTTTATTATATGTTAAAAAGAAGTTAAAGAAAGAGGTCATAAACAAAGGTGTGTGAAGTGTTAATGCTTTAAGAGCCCAAGCCTTTGTGATTTGATCAAGCATAAAAACAATAAAAGCAATGGAAAAAAGCATATAAGGTGTTTGTTTTTTTAATCTGTTATTGAGCATTAAAAAATCCTTTCGTTAAGTTAATTAGTTATAATATAAGATTTTTAAAATGTCATCTTTTTTTTTATTTCTTTTTTAAATTTCTATGCTATAATATTTATATGACAATACAAATGAAAAGACCTGAAAAAAAATATCAAGATGTTAAAGTAACTGAAGAAGATATTGCTTTATTTACTTTAGGTATTGATAAAAAAGAATTTCTTTTACCATCTGAACGCAAAAGCTATCTTTCGGATCCAAGAGCTGTTGCGTTGGTTGAGGATATTCAACAAGGAAAAATTGTAAGCCATAAAGATTATCGGGGGATTAACTTAAAAGGCGCTGATGTATCTGGTGCTGATTTTACAGGGTGTGATTTTTCCAAGGCTTGTTTTTCAGGAACAAATGCTTCAAAATGCTGTTTTAAAGGGGCTAAATTTAATGATGCTTATATTGAAGACACCAATTTAACAGAAGCTGTTTTTTTAGATGCTTCTTTAAAACGCGTTTTTTTAAGAAACAATCTTGTTGAAGAAACGTTTTTTGATGAGAAGGCACAAAAATATTTTTCTGATTTTGATAAGTTTTTATCTTTGGTTGAAAGTGGTAAAATTGATATCAGAACATTAACAAAAAATGAATTAATGTCTGTTGATATTAGAAGACTTGATTTAACAAAGGTGAATTTATTAGGGATTGATTTATCTCAATTTATTCTTGATGGGGTTAATTTATGTGGCACATATATTGATCCAAAACAGTTGTTAAGTTTAGGATCTCTTCAAAAAAGATTTTATGATTTAAGGCGCACAAAAGATAAAAAAAGAAAAAAAATGGAGCAAGCTCTTTTAGAAGAAAAAGAAGAAGCCTTAAAATTGTTTGCAAAACAACAAAAAATTGATAAAGTGCCTGAAAACATGATTCCTAAAAAGCCAAGCAAAAAACAAATTTCTCCTGATGGATATATTTTATGGCCTCAAGGAAAAGAAGAAATGGCTCAATCAGATATACAAGAAGAAACGCTTATTGAAACACCAAATGAGCCACAAACAATTATTTCAAATCAAAGTGGTGAACAAACAATATCGGAAGAGTCTGTTAGAAAAATTTCATCAAAACAACGCGAAATTCAAAAAACAAACACAAAAATAAAGGGGTAAAATGAGAAGAGGGCTTGATTTTTTAAAACCGAAAAAATTTGCGATGAACTGCATTAAGTGGTGGTTCTGGCGTGCCCTTATTGGTATTATGATTTTTTGGGCTTTATTAACCTTTTTCATCCCATTTTCAAGTGTGATCGCTAATGATTTTTCATCAGAAAGTTGGTCATATCTTTTAAGTTATGTTTTAGATGTTTCTTCTGGTAATTTATTAAGGCCTTTCACGGGTTATTTTATTTGGTTAGACACATATACGTTTCATGAACCATTACATATCACCTG
The DNA here is from genome assembly GCA_045614025.1 of Alphaproteobacteria bacterium. GTDB lineage: Bacteria > Pseudomonadota > Alphaproteobacteria > CAAHEQ01 > UBA3637 > RGIG4140. The sequence goes on along the minus strand of JAZLCE010000028.1, from coordinate 25,616 downwards.
GAAAAGTTATTTTGCGTGGCGAATTTTAATTTTCCCAACATTTTTATTTTTGGGATATGAGTTTATGCTATTTATTTTAAACCCTTTCTTTTTAGCGCCACAAATTTTTGGAGATGGTCGAGAAGCCATTGAAGCAGATGTTAAAAAATGTGGGTTATTAGATGGAACACATTTATTTTTAGGGTTATTTAATGGTAAGAAAATGAAATTACCAGATACCAGATCTGTTTTTTGCATTGGGTGTCCTTCATCTGGCAAAACAATGGGTGTTATTATTCCTGCGATTTTAGAAGAAAAAGAATCCAGTGTGATTGTTCACGATCCAAAGGGTGAAATTGCTCAATTAACAAGTGGGTATCGATCGACTCTTGGGCCTGTATTCATGTTAAATTGGATGGGAAAAGATGACCCAGATAAAAATATCCGTTGGCCTTCTTGGAATCCAATCGGGGAAGGGAATTTGCCATCACTAGCCGCCGGTCGGGAAGGGTATATTGATACGCTTGTTTCTTATTTAATTCCCGATGGTCCAACGGGAACAGACCCTTATTGGGTTAAAACAGGGCGGGGATGTTTAACAGGGTTAACGGGTTATTTGTGCGGAAAAGTTGATCAAGCAAAAGCGAATGATTACTTTATTTACCGCCTTCAAAATAATCAAATGGATGAGGAAGATTATCAAGTTTTATCTTCTTATTATAATTCGATGAGAGATTTTGATGAAGTTGAAGAAGCCAGATTACATGTTCAAAGCAAAACATTAACGCTTGATAATTATTTGCCTATTGGTTCGTGGGATTTAATTCCTGATTCATGGCGTGGTATGGATGCTTGTTTTGCCATGCTTTTAGATATTATTAACAATGCTCAAATTCAGGCAAATCATCAAATTTCCTTAAAGCAAAAACAACAAGATATGAGCGCTTTAGATATGGATGCTTGGCAAATGATTTTTGAAAAAATCGTTTTAGAAACAGCTTATTATGGATATGGTCGAAGAACTTTATTGGAATTAAACCAAGTGTTAACGCTTCCGGATAAGCAACGCGGATCTGTTGTTTCAATGGCGCTTTCAGGTGTGAATATTTTTAAAAATGCGGCTGTTCGTCATCATACTTCAATGAATGACTTTAATTATGAACAATTGCGCGGTATGAAAAATGAAAAAACGGGAAAATATGAGCCAGTAACGGTTTATATGTCTGTTCCATTTTCAGATTTAAATGCGTGCGTTTTATTAAGCAGTTTGTTTATTAATATGGCAACCCAATATTTAATGGAATTTGGCCCGAATGAAGGTGGGGCAGGGCCATGTCCTGCGAGCTTTATCTTAGATGAATTCCATCATATGCCAGCTTTAACAAGTATCACAGATGGAATTGTTTTTGGTCGATCAAAATCAAATAAATTCCTTGTTTGCGTTCAAGACTGGCACCAAATCAAAGTTAAATATGATCAAGAAACTGTTGATGTTTTAATTAGTGCTGTTGCAGCCAAACTGATTAAACGGCATAATAACCCTGAAACACGTGGACCACTTTTAAAAGGATTAGAAACATTAACAAAAGTGATTCCTTCATATAGTTCAAAGAGAAGTTTTTTAATTGATGTTTCTGGACCTTTAATCCCAACAGCGAAAAGTAAAATGGGATTTAATCTTTGGTGGGATTTAAAACGTAGCATTAAAAAGAAAGCCGATGGGGTTGTTGGTGGTTCTGGTATTTTATCTATGGCTCCCAATAAACAGCTTCTTTTATATTCTGGACATTTAGATAGACCTATTCGAGCTGAAACGCCACTTTGTTTTAAACATCCAGAATATAAAAAGCTGACTTCAATGAAACCGGCTCCAAAAATTCCTGATTATATTATTAGAAAAGCCGACCAAATGCAACTGGTCGGGCAAATCCAATTTCATCCCATCACTTCTGATGATTAATAATCTAATTTAAATGTTTCGCAATTATCGTGTGTCATCCCATGAACTTCTTTAATTTTCACGCTTCTTGTGTTATGAAGATTCATGATATAACGTTCAGTCATGCTTTTTGTAATATTTTTATCTTCAGAACCAATATAATGAATTTGCGGTGTTTCAGCAACAAAAGCCTTGTTTAAAAACTCTTTGTTTTTAATCTTAATTGTGGGGTTTTGTTTTTCATAAGAATAAATATCTAAAACTCCCGCAATGGTAACAACCTTTTTTGCTCTTCCAAATCGTTGAGCTAAATTAAAAGCAATAGGGGCGGCATCTGAATAGGCAACAAATTCAATATCACTTGGTTTATATTTTTTAACAAAATATAAAGATAATTCATACATTTCATTTAAGATTTCTGGATTATATCTTTCTTTTCCCCAAATTGCTTTATTTTCACAAACTTTATTATTAAGATATTGGCAAGGTCTTGTTAAAACAACAATATTTTTTGTTTTATCTTTTTGGGCTAACAAAAGCGCCATTGGTTTTTGTGGATTTGGGTCCCCATTTCCTTCAAGATAAAATCTAAGCGTTTGTCTTGAGGCAATATTTTCTTTTTCCCAGGTTAAAAAATTCATTTTTGATGTTTCAACAATTCTTTCTTTAAACCCATCTGGTGCTTTAGGAATTGAAGAACAAGCTGAGAGTAAAACCATAAAACTAAGTGTATATAAAAATCGATTTTTAAAGATCATGTTTTGTTAACTCCATTAAAGATAAATTTTCAGTCCACAGTAAAAAAGTTTTAATCATCTTATCAGGAAAAATTTTCTTTAGCAACTTTTTATACATCATCATTTGTTTAATATAAGACATGGGAACAAATGATTCATCAGTTGGAACATGTTTTCCTGATTTAAAATCAACAATTAAGATGGCATCTTGAGTGATAACTAACCTGTCAATTTGCCCAGAAACAACCTGATTGTCAACAACGCCAACAATTGGAACTTCTGCTTTAGATTCTTTTGAAAACAAATAGTTAAATTCTTCTTTTTCAAAAAGATCAAACAAGTTTTCAGGAATATCGATTCCATCGGGTTTTAAGCGATTTGCAACTTCTTGGCGTTTGGCTGGCTCAATATCAGGCAAATATTGCAATAATTGATGGATAAACGTTCCTCGTTTCATAGCATAAGATCTATCCAGCCCCAAAACAGTTTCTGTTTCAATAACCTCATCATCCATTTTTGATGGCATTAATGGTTTTGAAAGTGGTGTTTCGGTGGGGGCATTTTCAAAAAGAAAAGCAGGTAGTTCTATTTGTTTTTCTTTAGAAACTTCTTTTTCTTTTACATTTACTTCTTTTAATTGGGGAGATGTTAAGCGAATAATATGATCTTCATCTGGTTTAATATTTTCTGGAATAGAAGAAAGAATTAAATCATACCAATTGCATGTAAATGTTTCTTTTTTCTTTTTCTTATTATCCCAACCACAGATATAAAGCCGATCTTTTGCCCGTGTTAAAGCAACATATAATAAGCGATTAGATTCTTCAAGTTCGAGTGCATCTAATTTTTCATACAGCTCTTCTACTTCATCTGTTTTTAAAGCAGCGGCAGCAATCCATAAAGGCAATTGTTCATCTGTCCATAAAAAGGTGGCTTTTGATTTTGGAACACTGCGTGTATCTGGCAAGAAAACAATATTGCCTTGCAACCCTTTAGAAGCATGAACCGTCATAATACGAACAGCATCAATACCAGATTGATCTAAATCTCGTTTAATTTCAACCTTTCTGTTAGAAATCCATTTCAAAAAGTTTTGTAAGGAAGGAATTTCTGTTTCTTCAAATCGAAGTGTTAAAGATAAAAATTCATCTAAAGCTTCATTTGCTTCGCTTCCAAGTCTTTCAACAAAAGCTTTTCTTCCTTTTAATGGCCCTAAAAGATATGAGAAAAATTCAAAAACAGGCATTTTATCAGCTTGATTTAATATCAAAGATAATTTTTTGGCCAGTTCTGGTTTTTCTTTCATCACTTGTTGATATAAAGATAATTCTTTTCGATAATGGGCTAATTTAAATAACTCTTCTTCAGAAAGCTTGAATAATGGACTTTTAAGCAAACAAGCCAAGTTTAAATCATCTTCAGGCAATAAAACAAATCTTGCAACGGAAATTAAATCTTGAACGGCAATATGCTCTGTTAAAATGATTCTATCCACCCCGGCAACAGGAATGTTCCTTTCTTTTAAAGCTCGCACCAATTCAGAAACAATTTTATTACGACTTCGAACCAAAATCATAATATCTCCCGCTTCAATAGGGGTTCCTCTTGAAGGAAGAATTTCTTTCCCAATCATATCTGAAATTTTATTGGCTATTCGTTGAGCAAGCTTTGTGGCACTTGCAGGCATTTTACTTGGTTCTGGAAAACTCCAATTGTTCAATTTTTCTGTTTCTTGCCCTTCTTCTAAAGGCCAAATTTCAACAAGCCCACCATCATTGGATCGAAAAGGTGTATGAATAGCTTCTTCTTTCTCATTTAATAAGCCTTTTCTGATTTTTGGATTTTGCAAAGTGAGATTTACTAAATCTAACACAGCTGCTGTTGATCTAAAAGATACATTAAGAGGAACTGTTTCAAAATTTTTTTCAGCTCTTTTAACCTGTTTTTCAAAAAACTGATGCATTCTTTCAAATTCATTTGGATCAGCCCCTTGAAAGCTATAAATAGATTGTTTTTTATCGCCAACAGCAAAAATGGTTCGAACCAAATCAGGGCGAGATCCTAAGCCTGAAAAAAATTCTTCAGCAATTAAGCGAACAATTTCCCATTGTTCGGGATTGGTATCTTGCGCTTCATCAATTAAAATATGATCAATTCCGCCATCTAATTTATATAAAACCCATTGAGACATACCCGATTTTTTAAGCAAATCTCTGGTCAAAGAAATTAAATCAGAATAATCTAAAAATGATTCTTCTTTTTTAAGTTTTTTATATCTTTTTAAAATATGAGCGATAATATCTGTGATGGCTAAAGTAACTTCAACCAATTTAAATGCTTTTAACCTTTGATTAATCTCATAAATTTGATAGGCTTCATCTTCTTCTTGATATTTTTTTAAAATAGTTTCATCTTTTGTTAGATATTTAGATTTAAGAGCAAAGAACTCTTCAATTTCAAAAGATTCTTTTATTATTTCTATAAGAGTTTGATATTTTTCAATTTTAAAATATTTTTTCAGACGTTGTTCAAGATTATTTTTTTCTTTAAAATTTGTTAGGCGATCATCTAATAAAGATTGATTTTGCAAAATCATATCAAAAATATTTTTAATTGCTTTATCATAAAAATAATCACTTAATAAATTTGCTTTTTTCTTGAATTTTGGATGAACAAATGTTTCTGAGATCGCTTGATGCATTAAACTATGCGATTTTGTTTCATCAATTACTTCAAATTGTGGTGGAATAGATGCTTCAATTGGAAATCTTTTTAAAATAGATTGGCAAAAACTATGAATAGTCATGATTTTAAGGCCACCTGGTGTTTCCAAAACCTTCACAAATAAGGCTCTTGCAATTTTTAGCATTTCTTCAGTTGGGGGAATTCCTTTTAAGTTAAATAAAAGTTTTTCAAGCTCCTCATCTTCAGCAATAGCCCATTGTTTAAGTGTTGTTGTGATACGGTTAGCCATTTCGGCAGCTGCCGCTTTTGTAAATGTTAAACAAAGCAACCGCTCTGGTTCAGAACCCGCTAATAATAAATTTAAAACCCGATCCGTTAAAACCTTTGTTTTTCCTGAACCCGCCGAGGCTGAAACCCAAACGGAATTTAAAGGGAAGGCCGCGGTTTGTTGTTTTTTTGTGATTTCGGCTAATAATTCCATTTTAGGACTCCTCATCTTCTTCATTTAACCATTCTTTTTCGCGACTGAGCAAGGCATAATCATTATATGTTACTTTATCTGGCCTTGGTGAGGCTATATAAGGTGTTTCTTCTTCTCTAAATCGATTTAAAATTTCTTTAACACCTTCATATGCTTCATCAATTAATTCAGCAGGATCTTTTTTTGAACGCGCCGAAGGTATAGAAACTTTTTCACCCCCATCACGTTTGCCATTAATATGCCAATAAGAAAGCTCAATATTCTTTGTTTCTTGAAATTCTTTAAATCCTTTTTCTCTTAAAATAACGGCCTCTAATGTCATTTGAGGAGATAATCCAGATTCAACAGCGGTGCTTGAAGGCGGTGTTCCTGTTTTATAGTCAATAATCTCATATGTATTCCCTTTAAGAACATCAATTCTATCTGCTTTGGCTGTTAATTTAAATTTAGAATTATCTTTTAGCAAAAATTCAATTTCGCCTTTTTGTTCTGGCAAAGATAAAAGAGTAAGATCTTTGCGATTTTCTTGTTCTTTGGCAATAAATTCAGCAACTTTTTCAATTTTTTCTTCATAAAAAGCTAAACTAGCTTCAGAAAATCCTTTTTCTCTTAAAATTGCAAGAATTCGATTTTTAAGATCGCTTGCACAAACATTTAAATAATCTTTTTTAAAAAATTCTTCTAAAGCTTGATGAAGAGCTGATCCATATACCAAATTTTCTTTTAAATCATCAATATCATTTAAAGGGAATAATTTTAAGATATATTTTGCATAAACAGCATAAGGATTTTTCATTAATAATTCAATGTTTGTTACAGATAGTTCAGTTGGCCTTGCAGAAATGGGTGGGGTTGGAGCAGGGCGCTCTGTTTGTTCAATTTTATCTGTTTTATCCAAAAGCCTTGCATAATCAGGAGATTGAATATCCCATTTGACATTACTGGCATTTAACACAGCTTCCATTCGTGAAAGAAATCTGGAAGGAATTGTTTGAGATCCATCAGATTTTACCGATCTTGTTAAATAAACTTCTGGGCTTAAAAAGCAATGTGCAAAATCCATACTTTGAGAAGCAATTTTATTTTCAATTGCTGGTAATTTCAATGACTTACGCATTCCTCTTGAAAGCCAAGGGCCCATATCTGAAAGCATGGGGAAGGAGCCTTCATTTAATCCAGAAATAATGCAAACATCAGGGTGCGTTAACCTTGCTTCAATTGGCCCTAAAATATCTAATCTTTGATGCATCCCATATCTGGCACGCACGCTGATACCAGATAAGAATAATTCAATAATATTTGGATAATCTTGAGGCTGAATCATGCCAAATTTTGCCCCATGTTCTTTAAGCTCAACAAAAAGTTTATAAGCTTCTTGTCCTGCTTGACTTTCCCATAGCCGTTCAACCCCCGTTCTATCCGAACTGGTGGCCAATTCTTCTGCAATCTTCAAATGTTCATTTAATATTTCTTCAAATTCAATAGGTTTATTTTCCACAAAAAAGGAAAGAAATTTATCTAAAGAGGTGTTCAACTCCATTTGAAATGGTTTTTGATCTTTACGGGCAATTTTTTCGGCTTTCTTAACTTCTTTTCTAAACTCAGTAGGCACTTTTCCATCTGAACTGAGTGGATGTTTTAATAAAGAAAGCAATGGGCTTGAAGAGGCTAAATCTTTTCCAAGTGCCGCTATTAAAGATAAATAAACACCAACAGGCGTATGATGCAGAGGCGTTCCAGCTGAATCATCTAATTCAACGCCCCATCTTTTCATTTCCAAGATCACACGACGGGCAAGCATTCGGTCATTTGTCACCAAAGCTGCTGTTTTTAAAGGTGTTTCAAGCGTTTCGCGCAGGATAAGCGCAATTGTTAAGGCTTCTTCATTAATATTTTCACAATCAATTCTGGTAACATTTTTTAAAACAGAATCATCTAAATTTAATGTTCTCCATTCTGAAACTTGATCAGCTGGTCTTAATGATTCAATAATAAATTCTTCGCGTGGTAAAAAATCACCTGAAAGATTTTCAATTTGTTGCGGATAAAGTTTCAGCAAAGATAGGAGCTTTTTAAACGAATAATGATAATGATTTTCATCAATGGAATTTAAATCATCTGTTGTTAACTCTGTATTTAATCCTTGTAATAAAATCAATGCATTGTCAAGTTTGCTAAGTTCACCTATTAATCGAACAACAGCAGGAATTGCCCCATCAAAACCAGCCATTATAATTTGATTTTTAGGGGGATTTTTTTGAATCTTTCTAATAAAAGCATTAATGAGTCTGATTTTTCTATCTTGCAGATCAATTAATCCTTTTTCTTTTAACAAAGCAGGCCAAATGGTTTGAATAATATCCAAAAAATCAATGGTTTCATGCCAATGCTTTGCTAAATCCATATCTGGAACTAATTTATCTAAATCATTAAGTGAAGCTTCATATTGATAAAACTCATCTAATAACCCACTTAAACTCACTGCTATGGTTAAAGCATGATCAAATGTTTCAACATTTGGTTTTTTTTGACATAATCTTGTTAACAAAATTAAACGTTCAATGTTTGAAATAGCTTCAGGAATATCTTCTTCTAAAGAGTCAATATCATATAACGGTGTTAACTTTGGCAACAAAAGAGGGGTATTTTCGCATTTTTTAACAAAAGTATCTTTAACTGTTTTTACCGCCCGTTTGGTTGGTAAAATAATTTCCATTTTTGCAATTTCAAAAGGATCTTTTGTTTTTTCTAAAATAAAATCAACTAATTTTAAAGCAAAATCATCTGTTAAATTTAATGTATAAATCATTTCTAACCCAAAGAAAAAAGAGCTTCTGTTTCAATAACAGCTTCAGGCGTTCCCACATGAAACCACCGTCCATCAAAAACAATATAACTTAATTTACCTTCTTGTTCAGCTTTATCATATAAATCTCTTAATGAAAAAGCATCTGGTAGGGAGGTATTAAAAATTTTGGGATGCAAAATTTGAATTCCCATAAAAAGATAAGGAATGTTTTTTTCACCTTCTTTTTTGCGTCTTGGTTTATTGTTTTCAATAAAATAATTTCCATCTGGCACATCCCCAAAGGCCTTTTCAATTGGCACAAACGCAAGCAAAATATCCATTTTATCTGGATCCCAAGCTTTTTCTAATTGAGATAATATAGATAAACCAGGTTCATCCCATAATGGATCTGCATTTAAAACAAAAAAACCATTTTCTCCTTTATTTTTCATTAAAAGGGGGAGGGCTTTTTTAACACCGCCGCCTGTTTCAAGAGGATCTTTTTCTTCTGAAAAATCAACAAAAAGATGGGTTGATTTCATCACTTCTTCTTTAATCATTTCCCCCTTATAGCAGGTATTAATCACAATGTTTTGAAGCCCATGATCTTCAATTTTTTCAAGGATATGGCCAAGCAATGTATTGTGACAAACTTCAACTAATGGTTTTGGTTTATCCACTGTTAAATGTTTCATTCTGGTGCCGCGACCTGCCGCTAAAATCATGGCTGTTTGAATTTTATTCATTTTTAATCCTCTTGAAAGGGAACTTTGGATCGAATATCATGTGGAACATGTTTATCAAGCCAATTTTTATATTTTAATAATAATGGGTTATCTAAATGCTTTTCCAATAAAGACCAAACAAAAGGGATATGTTTTAAATAACGATTTTTGTTATCTCTCACAAACAAGCGAACAAAAATCCCAATCACTTTTGTATGTCGTTGAACAGCCATTAATGGATAGGCTTCTTTAAACTCTTTTGTGTTAAAATCAGGTAATTCATTAAAATATAACTCAAGCATTTCATCTTGAATTTCTTGCTTTACTTCGCGTCTTGCATCTTCAAGTAAGGATGCCAAGTCATAGGTAACTGGCCCAAAGCGCGCATCTTGAAAGTCAAGTAATCCACAATCACCTGATTTCGTGATCATTAAATTATCAACATGATAATCAAGCAACACTAATGTATTTGGAACCTTTTTAATTTTTTCATAAAGTTCTTTCCAAATCTCTTCAAACTCAGACATCTCTTCTTGAGATAATTCTTTTTTAACAACATATTTAATATACCAAAGGGGCAGGAGGGATGCTTCAAATAACATTAAATCCCAATCATATTCTTTTAATCCTTGATTAGATGAAACTTTTTTTTGCAAATGAATTAAAGATTGAATGGCTTGTCTATAAAGCTCTTTTTCATCATATCCTTTATTAATCAGCTTTGTGAATGTATCATCTCCAAAATCTTCTAATAATAAAAAACCATTTTCAAGATCTCTATGAAAGATATGCGGAACTTTTAAACCAATATCTTCTAATAATTCATCAACAAAAACAAATTGTGCTGGATTTTCTTTTCCAACTGGAGCATTCATCAAAACCATTGTTTCGCCTGTTTCTTTTTCAAGACGATCATACCATCTAAAAGAAGCATCATGTGCAAGCAAACTTTTTTTTGCGGTATTCCACCCTGCATTTTTTAAAAAACTTTCAAGAGCATAATTTTCAGACATAGACATTTTTTACTCCTCAATGGTGATTAATCTTGATTGATCTTCTTGAATTAATATAGTGATTTTAATGGCATTTTTAGGCAATAATGAACCAATTTTTTCTGGCCATTCAATAAGGCTAACGCCCTCAACAAATGCATCTTCAATTCCAATTTCAAAAGCTTCATCTTCTTGTTTTAAACGATACATATCAAAATGATAAATATCAAAACCCTTCGCTTCATATGTTTGCAAAATTGTAAACGTTGGGCTGGGAACATCTTTCACATTTGGGCACAAAGATTGAATAAATCCTCGGCAAAAAGCACTTTTGCCAGCTCCTAATGTTCCATAAAGTGCAAACACTGTTCCTGCTTCAGCAGTTTTAGCAATTTGTGCTGCAATTTTAATGGTTTCTTGCTCGTTTTTTGAAATGAATTGTTGCATTTGTTTATCCCCATATAAGCTTATTCAGCATAAATGAAAAAAAGACAAAAAAGCAAGCTTTTTTGCCTTTTTTTATTAAAAATATCCTTATTTACCTTCAGCTTCTTTTTGAGCTTGAATTTGTTGAATTTTTGCTTGATAAAGACCAGCAAAGTCAATTGGATTAATTTGAAGAGGAGGTAATCCTGCTTCTCTTGTTGTATTTGAAACAATTGAGCGCACATATGGGAACAATAAGTGTGGAATTTCAACTAATAACACTGGTTCAACATGTTCTTGTGGCACATTTAATGTTACTAAAGCACCATATGTTAAATCACAAATGAAAACAGGTTTTTTTGAATCAACTGTTTGAGCTGCAGCTTTTGCATTTAATTCAACTGTAAACATATTTTCTTGATTTGTTTTAGAAACTTGAATATCAACATTTACGTTAATTTCTGGAGCAGCTGTGATTTCTGTTAAAATTTGAGGCATACCTGGGGCTTCAAATGATAAGTCTTTGATGTATTGAGCATTTACTTGAATGCTTGGTGTATTTTGTGTCTCGTTTTTAGTCATTTTTAAAATTCCTCTTGAAATAAAATCAATTTTTAGGTTATATTACAATAATGTTTATACGCGCGTTTTTTTAAGATGTAAAGGAAAAATATATGTCATTTGAAAATATTGTTTTATTAGGTATTGTTCTTGTTTTAGGATTTATGTTATTTAAACACACGGATACTCCTGCTTCAAAAAAAAGAAACAGAGGGCAAATTCCAGGAAAAATCAGATTTATTTCAGAACAAACCGGTGAAATAATTGAAATGAATTTAATTGACCAATCGAAAAAATCCATTAAAGAATTTAGCGAAGAAACATTTTTAGCCAATGCAAAACTGGCTTTTCAATTGATCACAGATTCTTTTACAAAAGGAGATGTTGCAAGTCTTAAAAAACTTTTAATACCAGAACTTTATTCTGTTTTTGAAAAAGAAGTTTTGGATAGAAAAGAAAAAAAACATATTGTTGATTTTTCACTCATTTGTTTTGATTCAGTTAAAATTTTGAATAAATCTTTAAATAAAGAAGAAGTAACAGTTCAATTTGTAACAGAACAAATCAATCTTTTAAAAGATGCAGAAGGGAAAGTGATTGAAGGGGATGAAATGAGCGTTGCTACTGTCACTGATACATGGACATTTAAACGCAAAAATAAAACAAAATGGGTTGTTAGCGCAACAAAAAGCGGAGCTATCTATGGTTAAAAACATGTCTTTTGCCAGTATTTTATTTTTCACAGCTTCCTTAATTATAACTGGGTGCACTTCAACGCATTCGCTTTCTCAAGGACGATCCTTTAAATTAAAACAAGTTTCCTTTTCTGAATTAAATGGATGGGAAGAAGATAATTTAAAAGAAGCAATGCCAGGTATGATTGCCTCTTGCAAAAAGCCAATCAAAATGTTTTCTGGATTTTGCAAAAATTTGCCTCAATATAGATATGCCTCATCTGATGAAATCAAAGCTTATTTTGAAAAAACACTTAATCCTTATCAAGTGATTTCATATGGCCAAAAAACAGGCACGATTACGGGCTATTACGAAGCGGAATTAACTGGAACCCTTAAACGAACAAGTTCCAGTCAAATTCCAATTTATGGGTTGCCTAAAGGATATAAAAATGGCAAGAAATATCCTGAACGAGAAGAAATAGAAGAAGAGGGGATTGATGCTCCAATTCTTGCTTGGGCCGATGATCCTGTTGAATTATTTATATTGCATATTCAAGGCTCAGGGCGTTTAATCACACCTGATGGCGAAATAAAACTAGGCTATGCTGGCAACAATGCGCGTGATTTTAAAAAGCTTAGTCAAATTTTAAAAGATTATGATGTTGATTTGCCTTCTTATTCCATGCCATCCATGAAAAAATGGTTGCAAGCAAACCCTGAAAAAGCAAGAAAGCTAATGGCAAAAAATCCTCGATTTATTTTCTTTAAAGAAACAAAAGGGGATTCTCCTTATGGGGCAGCTGGCGTTGTTTTAACACCAGAACGCTCTGTAGCCGTTGATAAAAACTTTATTCCATTGAATACGCCGATGTGGTTAAACACAAAAGACCCAAATGGTTATAATATTCAAAAGCTTGTTATTGCTCAAGATATTGGTAGCGCCATCAAGGGAGGCATTCGAGCAGACTATTTCTGGGGTCATGGCGAGGTTGCTTTTGAAAAAGCTGGGCGCATGAAAAGCATTGGATCTTATTATTTGTTATTACCGAAAGATTAAAATGACAGAAGAAGATTTAGCTTATTGGTCATTGTTTATTTCTTCTATCAAGCCCCTGAAACAAAAAAAGGGGGGTGAACGCGTTAAGCCTGTTTTAAAAGAGCGCTTAAAAATTAAACCAAGACCAGAAAAACAGCTTTCTTATATCCTTGATTTGCATGGATTAACCTTGCAAGAAGCATATACAACTGTTTTAAAATTCATTAATCTTCATTTTGCTTTATCGTCTAAATCTATTTTAATTATCACTGGAAAGGGTTTAAAAGGCGAGGGGAAAATTAAAAAAGAAATCTCTTTTTGGTTTGAAACTGATAAATTTAAAGAAAAAATTTCAAGATATGAAATTGAAAATGAAGGGGGAGCAATCCGTCTTTATCTCAAAAAAGAAAAAGGAATAAAAAAATGTCAACTGAAAAAATAATTTTGGGCATTGAAAGCAGCTGTGATGAAACAGCATGTGCACTTGTGAATGACAAAAAGGAAATATTGGCCTCTATTGTTTGGTCACAATATGATGAACACCGCAGATTTGGTGGCGTTGTGCCTGAAATTGCAGCACGTGCGCATCTTGAAAAATGCGATTTATTAATTAATGAATTAATGCAAAAAGCGAATAAAACATTTAAAGACTTATCTGGCGTTGCCGTTGCTGGTGGCCCAGGATTAATTGGCGGTGTTTTAGTGGGAGTGATGACAGCCAAAACCATTGCACTTTCCCATAATTTGCCTTTTATCGCCGTTAATCATTTAGAAGGCCATTCTTTAACCGCTCGGTTATCCCATCCAGTTCAATTTCCTTACCTTTTATTGTTAACATCAGGCGGACATTGCCAAGTTTTAATTGTTGAAGATGTTGGTAAATATAAAAAACTGGGCGGCACAATTGATGATTCAGCAGGAGAAGCCTTTGATAAGGTTGCCAAAATGCTTCAAATTGGATATCCAGGGGGCCCTAATGTTGAAAAACAAGCTAAAGAAGGAAATCCTAAAAAATTCAAGTTTCCAGTTCCAATGAAAGGACGCGAAGGGTGCGACTTTTCATTTTCTGGCTTAAAAACTGCTGTTCGTGTTGCTATTGAAAAATTAGAAAATATAACAGATCAAGATAAAAAAGATATATGTGCCTCTTTCCAAACAGCAGTTGTTAAACAAATGGAAGATCGTTTAACTCATGCGATTGAAATCTTTAAAAAAGAATATCCAAATGCTAAAGATATGGTTGTTGCAGGAGGGGTTGCTGCTAATTTAGCCGTTAGAGAAATGCTTCAAAACCTTGCAGATAAAAATAACCTTATTTTTTCTGCTCCTCCTATTGGATTATGCACTGATAATGGCGTGATGATTGCATGGGCTGGAATGGAACGTTTCTTAAAAGGCAAAACAGATTCTTTTGACTTTAAGGCAAGACCTCGCTGGCCATTGGACACAATGGATAATTAATATTGACATTTATATCATATCCTTGCTATATATAAAATGCTTTCATAAATGGAGGAAGATATATTTATGACAAAAGAAGAAAAATTATTAAGAAAGGCTATTGATACAAAGTCTCTCACAGAAATTAAAAAAGTTTTAGGTCAATCAACAAAACCCATTTCAAAAGAGTTAGTTGTTCCTGTTTTAAGAAAATTAATTGGCAGATCAAATTTTGATTTTTCTGTTGTTGATTTATTAAAAAAACGCAATTGCGATTTAAATCCAACACTTGAATCTGACTACCGTTTAGGTGATTATTTAGCTTATTTTGGTCGTTTATCACCAAGATTGATAACAGAAATGGGAAAAGCAGGTTATTCATTTGCAAGCAAAAACCAAAAAGGAGAACATGCTGGTTTTTATTTAATTGCATCCTCTCCTTTAAATAAGAAGGTTATTGCCTCATTAAAAGCTCAAGGTATTGATTTTAATTCAAAAAATAAAAATGGGCAAACCGCCATTGATGTAATGGTTTCTGTAATTCAACAATATACTGTTCAAGGTGAACAATCTTATTCATCCAACTTAAAATATAACAGATTTTCTGGGTTAATTGATACGCCTGAAGATTTAGAAAAGATTTTAACCAAAAAAAGTTCTGAATTAAAAGATGTTCTTCAAACAATGATTGATAAAATTGAACCTAATTCATATGAAAATATTGGGATTAATGATCTTGACAAAGAGATGAAAAATAATATTTTAAAAATAAAAAAGATCAAATCAAACCCACTCCCTGTTTCTCAGAAACAACATATAAGGGAAGGGGAGTAATTTATTCAACATTTAGGAAAGGAGATACTTATGGAAATTATTAATGATGTAGAATTTAATTCAAAAGTAACAGAATCATCAAAACCTGTATTGGTTGATTTTTTTGCTACATGGTGTGGTCCATGCAGACAAATGCTCCCTATTGTATCTGAAATTTCAGAAGAAATGCCTGAAATTAATGTTTATAAAATGGATGTTGATGAATCTCCAAATACGCCAGAAGTTTTGGATATTCAAAGTTTACCAACATTAATTTTATTTAAAGATGGAAAACCTGTTGCAAAGAAAACTGGTCCAATGTTAAAAGCAGAACTGATTTCTTGGATTAAAAGCAACATTTAATCTATCAAGAAAAAAATTATTAAAAGCCATTATCTTTATGATAGTGGCTTTTATTTTTGAAATATTTCCATCTACTATATTAATTACTTCACCTCTTATTTATTGTTTCATTTGCACATAAAATTTCAAGGATATGGCCGTAGTTTAAGTCGAAATCAAATAGGAATTTGGCTGAAAATCGCTGTAATTTTTACCTTAAAATGGTCTAAAAAGCCCGAAAATCAAGGAAAAAAGAGCTATTTTTGATGATTTTTGAAGCAATTTTAAAGCCCGTCAGCTTAAAAAAACGTCTATTTATACGTTCATTTGCCTGAAATAGCCTCTCTCATTTTAAGATGGATCCTAAAAGGGGAGTTACATAGATTAATTTTTTCTTTTATCAGTTCTTCCAGAGATATATCAATTAAAATATTTTTACCGGATAGTCACGCACAAATACTATGCGTATATAAAGATAAGAATAACTAATAATATTTATTTTTTAACAAACACAGATATTTGTTACAACCAAGAAAATCTTTAAGCTTCAATCCTTGAAAAACTTATTATTTGAACTGCCCACCTCTCATAATATATTTGTCGCATAATTTATATTATGTATAAAACAAAGAGTGAAAGAATAGGAAAATCAAGTATTTATAAATTTTAATTATTTAATTTAATTATTATTTTAACGATCATTTTATTTAAATATAAAAGAAAAAAATAACTGTATATAATTAATAAAATTTCTTTTTCATCAAATAAATCTAATTTTAAAATAAAGTTTTTCTTAAGAATTAAGGTTTTCAATAAGCGATCCAAATCTTCAGTTTCATTTTACTTCTATCTATTATCAATTCTTCTTCATTAAGGTCGTTTCTTGATATAAAATTTTAAGGATATGGTCGTATTTTAAATCGAAATCAAAAAAGAATTTGGCTGAAAATCGCTCTGATTATTGACCAAAAATACCCCAAAAAGCCTGAAAATCAAGGAAAAAAGAGGTGTTTTTGATGATTTTTGAAGCGAATTTCTGCCCTTTTAACCCTAACAAACGTCTGTTTATATGATCATTTGCCTGAAATTTCAATTTCCAGACCATCGAAGCATGGTTTAATATTTTCTGGCAAAATATTGCATAATGACCCATAATCCATCTTTTGCCCCATATGAGTTAAAAAGGCATTTTCTGGAGCAATTTTGTTTATCAGTTCTAAAGCTTCATTTAAGTAAATATGTTTTTGAGGTCCTTTAAAATAAGCTGGCTTTTCTAAACTAACAACGCCTAAAATCCAAGTTTTTATGCCTTTTAATAACTCTAAACCCTTGGGTTCCATGGAGCATAAATCCGTTGAATATGCTAAATCATCAATTCGGTAACCAATTGATTGTTGAATGCCATGATATTGCAAAATAGGTATAATTGTTGTTTCCCCAATTTGAAATGGACAATATGGCTCAATTAAATGGATTTCAAAAGGCGAATTATCAGCCCTAAATAAATAATGCAAATGTGCTTTTATCTCTTCATAATCTCTTTTTGTCAAATAAATTGGCAATTTCTCTTTTCTATCCATTAAAAAGCCAGCCAAATCATTAGCCCCACCCATATGGTCATAATGACTATGCGTATATAAAACAGCATCTATCTTAGGGTTTTTAGCTTGAATAAGCTGTAAACGAACTTCAGGCGAGGTATCAATTAAAATATTTTCACCACTATTTGTTGTGACCAATGCTGAGGTTCTTGAACGCGTATTCTTTGGTTCTAATGGATCACACTCACCAAATCCTCTGGATAAAGATGGAACACCATGAGAAGGACCACACCCTAAAATTTTTACTTTCATGCCCCCTTCCCTCCGAATAAATCAAAAAAGTTTTTTGTTGTTTGTTTTTCAACCAATTCTATGGCTTCTTCTCTTATATTTACCAAACATTCCAATGTTTTAACCACAAATGCTGGTTCATTTTGTTTTCCCCTGAATGGAACGGGTGCTAAATATGGTGCATCTGTTTCAATTAAAAGGCGATCTAGCGGTATTTTTTTAGCAATTTCGCGTAAATCAGAAGCATTTTTAAACGTTATGATACCAGAAAAAGAAATATAAAATCCCAAATCCAACGCTGTTTTAGCTAAATCATATGAGCCACAAAAACAATGCATCACTCCAGATTTTTTTAATAAATTATTTTGATAAGCATTTGATAAAATTGCTTTTGTTTCTTCATCTGCAGCTCTTGTATGAATAATCAAAGGTTTTTGAATTTCAGAAGCCAATTCTATATGTTTTTCAAATACTTTTATTTGCAAATTCTTGGTTTCTGGATTATAAAAATAATCTAACCCCGTCTCTCCAACAGCTGAAATAAAAGAATATTTCTTAAAAATATCTTTAACCTTTTCATAATCAAATTTGAAAGCATTTTCTGGATGAATCCCAAAAGCCGTGTAAACAGATGGATATTGAGCCATATGGCATAAATCATCTATTTGATCATAATCACAAGCAACCGTTAATAAATGAGAAACACCCACTTCATGTGCGCGCTTTAAATAACCCTCTATATCCGTTTTAAAATCCTCAATTCCTAAATGACAATGGCTATCTATCATGACAACACCTCTGAAATACTTAAAATACTATTCATAATTGTTTGGCGTCTATCAAGATAAATGGTTGAAACATTTGAAAAAAGAGTGATTGTGTTTTCATATATACCCATTAAGGTTTCGCTTAACTCTTTGTTTACATCATATTCTTCTTTAATTTTTTGAGTTAACCAATTTAATAAAAAGGTTTGGAAAAGAAAATAAATATTTTCATCTTTATATACAAGGTCTGCAAAATCATTTAAAGCTTGAATATCAACGCGATGCACAGGAACAAAAAAAGAAGTCATTTTTTGATAGACTTTTAACCCATCATTTTCATGGATTTTGATCGCCATGCCAATTGAACCATCAGATAATTCGGCTAATAAATCCAGATGAGGATCCCCAGGAAATTTTTCATTTAATTTTGCCATCATATTCTCAAAAGATAATTTAGGAATCTTAATTTTGCGACATCTTGAAGCAATTGTTGGCAATAACTTTCCTGTATTTTGGCAAAGCAATAAAATAATGCTACGGGGAAACGGCTCTTCAAGCATTTTTAACAAGGCATTCGCGGCATTGGTATTCATATCTTCCGCTAAAGAAATAACCAAAACACGATATTCATTTTCGCTTGATTTTAAAGAAAGAAATTTGATCCCTTCTCTAATATCATCCACAGTGATTTCCTTTTTTTTGGCCATTGTTTTAGCATTTGATTCAACTTCTTTGCCAGCCAAAATCATTTTTTGAATTTCTTTTTTAGCCTCCTCTGTTAAATCACATTCAATCCATTTAACATTTGGATTAAAACTTTGACTTTCATTCCAATTTCCAGTGGTTAAAAAAGAGCATAAAGATCTTGCAAATGTTTTTTTCCCAACTCCAAAAGGGCCTGTAATAAGCCAAGATCCACTGATTTTTGAGTTCTTTAAGGCCGCACTAATTTGTTCTTGCGCCGTTTGCATTCAATCGTTCCTCTAACTTCTTAATAATTTCTAAATGAATTTCTTCAATAGATTGATCCGCATTAATCACAATAAATCGTTCCGGTTCCTTTTCTGCCAATGTTAAAAAAGCTTTTTGAATATTTTGGTGAAAAGATAAATCCATTAATTCAAAGCGCTGTTCATCATTTCCCAAACGGTTCTTGCTTCTTAAAATGCCTTTTTCAGGATCAATATTTAACACTATTGTTAAATCTGGTTTAAACCCATCAGAAATAAATTGATATAACATAGAAATATCTTGTTCAATAGCTTTATCATAGCCATACCCAAAACATTGGTAAGCCACTGTGCTATCATGAAAACGATCCGAAAGAACAATTTTTCCACTTTCTAATTCAGGCCAAACCTTTTTAACCAAATGATCTCTTCTGGCTGCTAAAAAAAGCAAGATTTCTGTTTTTTTATCCCAACGATCCGTTCCGCCTTTTAAAAGAAGATTTCTAATTTCTTCAGCGCCTTCTGATCCACCTGGTTCGCGCGTTAAAACAATTTGTTTTCCTTGTTTTTCAAAATATTCTTTTAATAACTTAATTTGCGTTGATTTACCAGAACCTTCGCCACCTTCAAATGTTATAAAAATACCCTTATCCATTTTTAAAACCATGATAAAATAATTTGTTTTACGCGTTTGAAATATCCTGCTTTTTCAATATCTTTTGTTGCCAATAAATTGACTTTAGTGTTAATATTTTCATCTTTAATCACCAAATGAGCTAACACGTCTCCTTTTTTAATTGGTGCTGTAACTGGAGTATCATAAACAATTGAAACTTTTGGTTCTTTTTTTGAACGAGGCAAAGTAACTTTAACTTCTTTATCTGTGATCACTTCAACAAAATCTTCTGCACCCAACCAAACAGGGATTTTTTCAACTATTTTATCTTTTGAAATCAAAGTAATTACCTTAAATCCTGCCATACCATAGGTTGCAAGTTTTGAAGATTCCTCATCACGTTCTCTAATTGATTTTAACCCATTCACAACTAAAATTAATCGACGCCCATCTGTTGTTTTTAAAGCACCTGTTAATCCATAGCCTGATTCAATTGTGTGCCCTGTTTTTAATCCATCTGCGCCCCCTACACGATATAAAAGAGGGTTTCTATTGTCTTGTCTAATCCCATTATAAGTAAATTCTTTTTCTGAAAAAATAGAATAATATTCAGGGAATTTTTGGATCAATACTTGGGCTAATTTAGCTAAATCAGCTGCTGTCATGCGATGATTTGGATTTGGCAACCCTGTTGCATTTTTAAAAGTTGACCCTGTTAAACCAATTTCTTTTGCTTTTTCATTCAAAACTTCAGCAAAAGCACTTTCAGATCCTGCAAAATTTTCAGCAACAGTGATGCAAGCATCATTTCCAGATTGAATGATAATACCTCTTAATAAATCTTTAATCTTAACCTTTTCGCCAGGGTTTAAAAACATTGTTGATCCCCCGCTTGTGGCCCCACCTGTGCGCCAAGCATTTTCAGAAACAACAAATTCATCGTCCATAGACAATCTTCCCTCTTTCAAAGCTTCAAAAATAACATATACTGTCATCAATTTACTCATTGAAGCTGGTGGCATAGGAATATCAGATTCTTTTTCAAATAAAATAGAACCTGTATCGCCATCTAATAACAAAGCGTTTGTTGCTTTTGTTTCAAAAGCTTGAGCTGAAACAGAAAATAAAAGTGCACTCATCAAAGGGAAAATTAAGATTTTTTTCATTTATTACCTCATTATTATTTGCTCATTATTCTGGCATCAGAATAACCTGATGACTTTAGTTTGTCAAGACTGATTAAGGCTTCTTTTTTCGTTTTTAATCCACCAATTTGAACGCAATTTAAAATCATTCCATTCACATTCTTTTGAACAATAAAAGTATGATATTCTTTTAAAGCATTTTGAAGCATAAGCGCCCTGTTTTCATCTCGAAAAGCCCCAATTTGAATCACATATCCAAAACTTTTTTCATGTTGCTTATTGCTATAAATAATATCATCTTCTTTTGGCGTTGTTTCTTTTATTGTTACTGCAGGAGCCGGTTGCCAAGGGCTTAAAACAATTTTACTATTTGCCATAGCATCTTTAGCTTCTTTTTGAAGCAATTCTTGTTTTAAATTTTGGCTTTCAATGGCCATAATTTCCACCAAAACTTTTGTGGAGCCATCTTTATTTAGTTTTAAAACATCAGCAGCTTCTTTTGAAACATCTATGATCCTATTTTTAACCATTGGGCCACGTTCATTAACGCGCACAATAACCGCCTCATTATTTTCAAGATTGGTTACTTTAACAAGAGAAGGTAACGGCAAAGTGCGGTGCATCCCAGAAAACACCTCTTTTTTATATGTTTCACCATTTTGTGTTACAGGGTGATTTTTATCATATTCAAACCAACCAGCATATCCTTCTTCAATATACGTATAATCTTCAGCTGGTGTAAACATTTCTCCTTGAATTTCATAACTTTCACCAACCATATAAATATTATTTTCATCCTGAGGCAAATATTGCCCATTTGAACGCACCAATAATCCATTATCTGTGCAAGAACATAAAAACAATGGCAATATTAAAAAAAACGATTGGCGAAGTTTCATTTTATTTCTCTTTCGTTAATTTTTTGATAAGTTGAACAGAAGGATACCCATCTTGAGGCAATCCTTTTCTTTTTTGATAAATTTGAATGCTTTTTCTTGTGTCTTTTCCTAAAATTCCATCTGCTTTACCTTCATAAAGGCCTTTTTGTGATAATAAAATTTGAATTCTTTCAATATCTTTAATCGAAATTTTTTCATTTTTATGTTTTGCATAAAGTTTAAAATTTTTATCTTGCAACATATCCGATAATAATCCAACAGATAAGGCATATAAAACAGAGTTATTCCATCTTAAAATCCTGTCAAAATTCGAATAAACTAAAAACTTTGGCCCATTATATCCCATTGGAAGAACTAACTTTGCTTCAAAATCCTTTTCTTTATCTGAAACAGATAAAATAGGGTTAATCCCTAATTTAATCCACTCAGAAACCTTTCTTGTTTGTTTTTGGGAAACTTTATTCCAATCCAACTTTTTAGAAAAGGAAACCTCCCTTCCCCATGGCTCTTCTTGTTTCCATCCCATCTTGCTTAAATAATTCGCCGCAGAAGAAAACGCATCTGGCAAAGAATTAATCACATCTTTTTTACCATCTCCATCGGCATCAACCGCATAAGCAGCATAAGTTGTTGGCATAAATTGAAAATTACCAAAAGCTCCTGCCCAAGAACCATAAAATTTTGTTGTTTCACCTTCATCCATTAATTTTAAAAGCGTTATAAACTCTCTTGTAAAAAAAGAACGGCGGCGTTTATCAAATGATAGCGTTGCCAGAGCATCAAAAGTTTTAATATTCCCTTTAAAAAGACCATAATTCGTTTCAAGCCCCCAAAAAGCAACCAAATAAGAAGATGGAACTTTATACTTTTCTTCCATTGATTTTAGAAATGCTTGATTTTGCTTTAAAATTTCGCGTCCTTTTTTAATTCGCGATTCGGATAATGTTCTTGTTGTATAGTCCCAAAAAGAAAGCAAAAATTCAGATTGTTTTTTATCTGAATCTAACACATTTTTAAGCAACTTTACTTCAGATAACACCTTGTTTAAATTAGATTTTTTCACACCTTGACTTAAAGCAGTTTCTTTAAAATCTTTCTTCCACTTTTCAAAATCTTGAGTAGCACTTGCATTTAATGAGTCAGCTGCAAAAATACAAGGCGATGCAAAAAAAATATTTAAAAACACACAAGTTGTTGAAATAATTGTTAAAAATTTGTTTTTTTGTTTCATATTTAGCCCTTTTTTCTGCTTTTTTTTATAATATAATACATTTTTTTTAAAAAAGCACTTGATTTTTTATTTTTTTCGTGTATAGTTAAATTTATCGACTGGATGGGTGGTCGAGTGGTTTAAGGCTCCGGTCTTGAAAACCGGCGTGGGGGTAACTCCACCGTGAGTTCGAATCTCACCCCATCCGCCATTAAAAGCTCCTTTTGGGAGCTTTTTTTTATGGCATGATAAAGAGGATAAGAGAAGAACGAACGGGTAGATGTGAGTTCGGCAGCACTTGTGACGCGACGGCGTTAGCCGGTCCCGAAGTTTTTTGAGGGATAAATTGCTTCTGCAATTTACAATCTCACCCCATCCGCCATTATCCCCTTAATTCATTGAATTTAGTGGATCTTTTATTGCTTATTTTCTGGTATTTTTATTTTCTCGTCTGACTAGAGGTATCATGTTTCCCTTAACGCATTGTCTTTAAGGGATTTTTCTATACAGTATAAAAATATTTACTAATCAACCCGTTCTAATCCCTGAACAAATGAAATCCATTTACCCATATTCATAGAAGTACCAACTTTCACTCCACCAACATTTTGTCGTTGTGCCATATTTTCAACTGAAGATGGAGCATAACCAATATATTCAACTGTTTTAGGATTATTATCTGTGTCTAATAAAAAGCAATCACAATCTTCTGACTTTTGCGCATATTTGATATCAACACATGTCATTTGCGTATTATCTTTCATATCATTAACAAAGTAATTTGAAGACAAAGCACCTATCAAAAATAATCCCATAACAACGCTAGCTTTTTTTGCTTTTGATAAAGCAAATGGGTATTCATATATATAAGTTGTATGACCACGCCATGTATCAGCATCTCTAATCGTCTTGTTTTTATGATGATATACTGCAGCTCCTAATTGATAAAGTGTTGATGTAGCACTGGCGGCTAGACCTATCATAGATGTTGTTCTTAATAATTCTAGTGTTGAAAGTTCCATTTTCTTACTCCTAATTTGTTATCTTATCATGCAGTATAGTATATTTTATTTTATCTGTCAATATTTGTAAAAAACACATATTAATGACATTATAACCCCTATTTTATTTATTTAAACAGAATAAATTTCTCAATCTTCAAACACTCTAATGCATTAAATAATATTTAAAAACAACTAGATTATTAGTTTAAAATATGATATGTTTATCCATATATTAATCAAATGGGGTAAAAGAAAGGGTTTAAAGATGAAAATATCCATTTTGGCGTTACTTATTGCTTTGATTTCTATACCAAGTTTTGGAGAAATTATCTGTCGTACAAATTCATTAGGTGTTCGCATTTGTAAGGATGACAATGGGCGCGTTGTCAAATCCACCACCAATTCTTTGGGGGTAACAACTCATAAAGATAATTACGGGAGAGTTGGCACTTCACGAAGAGATTCCTTTGGAAACATCATATATAAAGATAATGAAGGAACAGTTATAAAATCTAAAACAAATTCCATTGGGGTAACAACTTTCAAAGATAATAATGGGAACACTATAAAAGCAAGAACCAACTTTTCTGGTACCACCGTATATAAAGATGAGCAAGGCAATATCATCCGGTGTCGAACAAAACCAACAGGTAAAACAATCTGTAATTGATTACTTTTCTTGGATAATAATTTATTTCCTTTTTCCGAGTGGGTCCCACTCGAAAAAAAGCGTTACATTATGTAACAGATTATTTCTCACTATCTGGTTTAAAAGTTTTAAAAGGTGTATCGGGATATAGTTCTAAATAAAGGTCTACAAATTTATAAATTTCTTTATAAGTGAGTCCTGTTTTTCTTAATTGCAGTAGTTTGCCAAAATATCCATATTTAGGGCTTTTCATAATTTGATGGGCTTTATATAAATCAAAAATCATTTTATTTCCCTTTCTTAATAAAAAAACTGCCTGAATTAGGCAGTTGTCAAATGTATTTCATGTTAATTAACTTTTATTAAATGCAATTATATCATTTTGATTTTAATGTGTCAAACATGTGCATTTTATATCCAAAGAATATGACTTAGTCTACACGATTAGAGTGACATATCCATAGAATAACATTCACTCGTTCAGCTAATCGCAAAGAAAATTACTTGATTTTTAAATATAAAAAATATATTCTTTCAATATAAAATGCATAATTTTTTTTAGGATATAAGTAATGATTGAAACTCATACAGCATACTCACAAAATGAAGTCAAAAATCTGTTAGAAAATCACAGTTTTATAAAAAAAAATGTTTGGCCTCAACCTAAAAAAGAATTAACGCCCAAAGACTATCAAACCATTATTAATAAAGAAAAATCAATTTTTCCTGGAAAACATGGAGGAATTTTATTTAAACCATGTCTCGTATCCCGAAGCAAATTAGATTTTATCCTTCATGCGGCACAAAGAGCTGGCATTGAGCATTATACACGAAAACAAATCAATCGAAAAGAAATCTCTGAAGTTGAACTTTTAACAAACGATATAACTGAAGATCAAAAAAAGACCTTTTCTTTTTATTAT